>NZ_FYEC01000030.1:0-64743 GCF_900187635.1 Pseudomonas sp. Irchel 3H3
CGTGAACGGCCAACCGGCCTGACGACAACCCTGGGCTCCCACACGGCTGAAAGGCCGTTTCACTAATCAGGATCGTTGGGCATCGATTCTCATCGAGGCGCGGGGTAGCAGCCCCACTCAGACGCCGAATAGATGAAAGCAAGCCAAACACGACATCAAAAACAGTATTGCAGAAAAGGGGGTAACCATAGATGTGGGAGCGAGTCGGGCGGCGCTCCGTCTGCTAGCGATGAGCGCATGGCGCTCGCCTTTATACCGCCTCTTTAGTCGGCTCCTTGATCTTGTACCAGGCCACATACAGCGCCGGCAGGAACAGCAGCGTGAGCAGGGTGGCGACGATGATCCCGCCGATCATGGCGTAGGCCATCGGTCCCCAGAACACTTCCCGGGCAATCGGGATCATGCCCAGGCTCGCGGCGGCCGCCGTCAGCAGGATCGGTCGGCGGCGGTGCTCGGTGGCTTGCACCACTGCATCCCAGGGGGAACAACCGTCGCGCTCGAACGAGTCGATCTGGGTCACCAGGATCACCGAGTTACGAATGATGATGCCGATCAGCGCCAGGATCCCCAGGATCGCCACAAAGCCCATGGGCGTACCCGTCGGGATCAGCGCCAACACCACCCCTATCAGGCCCAGCGGCGCGACGCTCGCCACCAGGAACAACTTCTGCACACTGTGCAACTGGATCATCAGGAACGTCGCCATCAGGAACAGCATCAGTGGCACAACCTTGGCAATCGGCCCCTGGGCCTTGCCGCTCTCCTCCACCGTACCGCCCGTGGCAACCTTGTAGCCTACCGGCAACGCTGCGGCGAACTTCTCGATGTCCGGCTTCAGCAGCTTGACCAGATCCGTTGGCTGGATCTCATCGCGCACCGCCGCCTTGATGGTGATGGTCGGCTTGCGATCGCGACGCCACACCAAAGGTTGCTCGAGTTCGTAGCGCACGGTGGCAAAGGCCAGCAGCGGGATCGAGGTTCCGCTCGGGGTGAGTATCTGCAGGTTCTGCAGAGTCTTCGGCGAGCCCCGCTCGGCATCCACGGCGCGACCGACGACGTTGATCAGGTAGATGTCATCGTCGACCTGGGTCACCGTCGAGCCACTGACAATGCTGTTCATCAGGCTCGCCACGTCCTCGGACGACAGCCCGAGTTGCCGCGCCTTGTCCTGGGCAATGTCGATGCGCAGGACCTTGCCCGGCTCGTTCCAGTCGAAAATGATCTCGCCGATATGCGGGCTCTTGTCCAGCTCGCTGGCCAGGTCAATCGCGTGTTTGCGCACCTGATCGATGTCCTTGCCGCTGACCCGGTACTGGATCGGCCTGCCCACGGGCGGGCCCATCTCCAGCGCCTGCACATAACTGCCGACACCCACGAAGTCCTCGCGCAGACGCTCACGCAGGCGCTGGCTGAGGGCCGTGCGCGCTTCGAAGTCCTTGCTGACAATCACTAACTGGGCGTAGTACGGGTTCTGCAGTTGCTGGTCCAGTGGCAGGTAGAAACGAATCGCGCCCTGGCCGATGTAAGTGCTCCAGCGCACGATGTCAGGGTCGCCCTTGAGGGTGGCTTCGAGACGGTCGACCACCTTGCGGGTTTCATCCAGCGAGGCGTTCTGTGGCAGGTTGAGGTCGACCAGGATCTCTGGGCGATCCGATGACGGGAAGAACTGGTTCTGCACAAAACGCATGGAGAACACCGCCAGCACGAAGCACAGCACCGTGATGCCGATGGCCCACCAGCGATTGCGCATGCACCACAGCAGGCCACCGTTGAAGGCCCGGCCAACACGCCCAGGCTCGGTGGAATGCGGCTTCACCTTGCTGCTGAGGATGTGCACGCCAATCACCGGGGCAAACAGCACCGCGACAATCCAGGAGACGAGCATCGCCACCGCGATCACGGCGAACAGGGTGAAGGTGTATTCCCCGGCCGAGCTGCCGTTCAGGCCGATCGGCACAAAACCGGCGACGGTCACCAAGGTCCCGGTGAGCATCGGGAACGCGGTCGAGGTATAGGCGAACGTGGCCGCCTGCTCCTTGGTCTCGCCCATTTCCAGGCGCGTGACCATCATCTCCACCGTGATCATTGCATCGTCCACCAGCAGGCCCAGGGCGATGATCAACGCGCCGAGGGAGATCCGCTGCATGGTGATGCCGCTGTACTCCATGAACACAAAGACCATCGCCAGCACCAACGGAATCGAGCAGGCCACCACCAGCCCCGCGCGCACTCCCAGGCTGATGAAGCTGACCACCAGGACGATGATCACTGCCTCGAACAGCGCACTGGTAAAGCCACCGACGGCCTCCTCTACCACTTCGGCCTGATCGGAAACCTTGTGCACGCCGATGCCCACGGGCAGGTCGGCGGTGAGTTCGTCCATGCGCTGGTGCAGTGCCTTGCCGAACTCCTGAATGTTGCCACCCTTCTGCATCGCCACGGCCAGGCCAATGGCGGGCTGGCCGTTGAAACGGAACATCGGCGCGGCCGGGTCGACGTAGCCACGGGTAATCTCGGCGATGTCGGCCAGGCGGTAGAAACGATCGTTGAGACGCAGGTTGACCGTCGCCAGGTCTTTCTCCGAGGCGAACTGCCCCGAGGTCCGCACGGATATTCGCTCCGGTCCTGCCTCGATCACCCCGGCCGGAGTCACCGCGTTCTGGGTCTGCAGGCTCTGCACCACTTGCGCCTGGTCGATGCCCAACGCCGCCAGTTTGCGGGTGGAGAAATTCAGGTAGATGACTTCGTCCTGCTGGCCGACCATCTCGATCTTGCCCAGCCCCGGCACATCACGAATCTCCGCGCGGGCCTGCTCGACGTAGTCGCGCAACTGGCGCATCGACAGGCCATCGGCGGTGAAGGCGAACACCGAGCCGAACACATCACCGAACTCATCGTTGAACGAGGGGCCCTGGATGCCCCGCGGGAAGCTGCCGTGGATATCGCCGATTTTCTTCCGTACCTGGTACCAGATTTCCGGAATGTCCTTGGCGCTGGTGGTGTCGTGCAGGTACACATAGACCGTGGACTCACCCGGACGGGTGTAGCTTTTCACGTAGTCGAGCGAGTCGAGCTCTTCGAGTTTTTTCTCGATGCGATCAGTCACCTGCTTGAGGGTTTCCTCCTGGGTCGCACCCGGCCAGCGGGTCTGGATGACCATGGTCTTGATGGTGAACGAGGGATCTTCCTCGCGGCCCAGGTTGAGGTAGGAAAACACCCCCATCAATAAGGCGACGAACATCAGGTACCAGACAAACGACTGATGCTTGAGGGCCCATTCGGATAAGTTGAAACTCCCTTTCATCGCGGGCTTTCCTCATCGATTCTGACTTTTTGCCCCGGTTTGAGGCTGTTCACACCGGCACTGACCACACGCTCGCCATTCTTCACCCCGCCTCCCAGGATCACACTGTCGGCACCACGGCTGAGCAGGCTGACGTCCCGTGGGGAAACGGTCTGGTTCTGCGGGTCGATCACCCAGATCCGCGATTTGCCGTCGACGTCCTGCACGGCGGTGAGTGGCAACTCGATGCGCGGCTTGATGGCCGAGCTGAGGGTGACACTGATGGCCGTGCCCAGGCGCAAGCCCACTGGCGTCTCGGCCAGGGTCAGGCGCGCGCGGCGGGTGCGGGTCGCGCTTTGTGCCTGGGGTTCGATTTCGCGAATGATCGCCGTGGTATGGGTCGACGGATCCAGTTGCGCCGCCACCACAAACACCACATCGGCAGGCAACTGCTCGGCAAGGTCTGCAGGCAGGTCGATCACCGCTTCCTTGATATCCGGCCGGGCCAGCGTCACCACCTGCTGGCCGGCGGTCACGACCTGTCCAGCCTCGGCGTTCCAGGCCGTGACGACTGCGGCATGGTCGGTGCGCAACTCGGTGTAGGCCAACTGGTCCTGGGACTGCCTGACGGCGGCCCGAGCCTGGTCGAGTGACGCCTGGGTGGTTTTCAAGTCGGTCTGGGCCAAGTCCAGTTGGGCTTGCGCCCCCACGCCACGGTTGAACAGCTCCTGCTGGCGCCGTGCATTGGCCTGGGCGTTGATCAATTGCGCCTCGATCTTCGCCAGGTCGCCCTGGCTGGCGCGCAACTGGTTCTGTTGATCGGTGGGGTCGAGGGTCGCGAGCAAGGCGCCCTTCGCCACTTCGCTGCCGACATCGACGTTGCGGCTGGCAATGCGCCCTGGTACCCGGAACCCGGTATTGCTTTCATACCGCGCCTGGATACTCCCGGCAAAACGCCCGAGGTTTTCCTGGTCATAGGCGCGCACTTCGATCGACAGCACCGGGCGCACCGGCTCAGGCGGCGGCTCTTTATCGGAACAGGCGGCCAGCAGCAGGCCGGCCCCCAGCAACATCACCAGGCGCTTCATGGCTGGACTCCTGGCAATTGCGGTGCGCTTGCAGAGGGGGTAACGATTTCCACCCGCACATCGGGGTGCAACAACTGGCCGCCGGCGGTGACGACTTTCTCGCCGTCGCTCAGGCCGTCGCTGATGATCACCTTGCCGGAAAGGTAGCGACCGACCGTGACGGTCTTGAGCTGGGCCTTGCCCTGGCTGTCGACCAACCATACGGCCGGATCGCTGAGGTTCTTGGTCAATGCCGACCACGGCAGTTCGACCGCCGACTTGCCCGGCACATTGGCCGTGGCACTGACCACCGAGCCCAGGCGCATGCCTTCGGGCAACTCACTGAGGGTGACCTTGACCTGCACCGTACCGGTTTGCGCCGACACCGCCGGGGTGATTTCGCGCACCGTACCGGTGGTCTTGATCTTCGGATTGTCGAGCAGGCTGACCTCCACCGTTTTGTCTTCCGGCGGTTCAGTCAGCAGCGATTCGTAGATGTTGAACACCGCATCCCGCTCGCCGTCGCGGGCCAGGCTGAAAATCGGCACCGTGGCCTGCACCACCTGGCCGACTTCGGCCTGGCGTGCGGTGATGATCCCCGGTGCGTCGGCAATCAGCGCGGTGTAGCTCAGTTGCTCACGGGCGTTGGCCAACTGCGCCTGCGCCGCGGCCAATGCGCTCTGGCTGCTGCGCAGCGCGGCCTGGGCCGAATCATATTCACTTTGGCTGGTGTAGGCCTTGGGCAGGAGTTTTTGCTGGCGCACAAATGCCGCAGCGGTCTGCTTGACCCGCGCCTGTTCGGCGACCACCTGGGCCTGGGCCGAGTCGACATTGGTCTGCAGGTCCTTGGGGTCGAGCCGGGCGAGCACCTGCTTGGCCGTCACCCGGTCACCGACATCCACCGTGCGCTGGATGATCTTGCCCCCAACCCGAAATGACAGATCGGTCTGGACCCGTGCCTGCACGTCCCCGGTCAGGGTCACGGAAGCGGCGTAATCTGCCAGCTTGACCTCTTGCACGAACACCCTGGGGCGTTCCTTCTCGACCGCTGGCTTGTCGCCGCAGGCGGTCAGTAGCCCAAACACACTCAGGCCAACAATAATTTTCAATCCAGGAC
Organism: Pseudomonas sp. Irchel 3H3; assembly: GCF_900187635.1. Lineage (NCBI taxonomy): Bacteria > Pseudomonadati > Pseudomonadota > Gammaproteobacteria > Pseudomonadales > Pseudomonadaceae > Pseudomonas > Pseudomonas sp. Irchel 3H3. Next base: position 5,468 of record NZ_FYEC01000030.1, read on the forward strand.
CAGCCATGCAGGCTCCTTTGCGTGTTGCGGGCGAATGTGCGGCGTACGACTCAAGAGCTTAGATCAGGGTGGCAACGACGCATCCAGTGGCGCAAATCAATTTGCGCCGCTTCCATGGACAGCTTGAAATCGGCGGGATTCAATCCGCTGCGCCACAGCGTGGGGCGCTAAATGGCTAATATCCTGACACACTGTGTGGATGGTTTCGTGTCGGATCTGTCACAACCCGGACAAGTCCTCGCTACAAAGGAGTTTGCGGATGCTCAAGACCCTCGCCGTGGCCAATTACCGCTCGATCAACAAACTGGTGATCCCGCTGGCACGGCTGAATCTGATTACCGGTCCCAATGGCAGCGGCAAATCCAACCTTTACCGCGCCCTGCGCCTGCTGGCCGAGACCGCCCAGGGTGGCGTGGTCAACGCTCTGGCGCGCGAAGGCGGGCTGGATTCAACCTTCTGGGCCGGCCCGGAGAACATCAGCCGGCGCATGCGCAACGGGGAAGTGCCGATCCAGGCGTCGCAACGCCAAGGACCTATGCGCCTGCGCCTGGGTTTCAGCGGTACCGACTTCAGTTATGCGATCGCCCTGGGGCTGCCCATGCCGCTGCCAGATGAGGTGTCGTATTTTTCCCTGGACCCGGAAATCAAGCGCGAGTGCATTTGGGCTGGTGCCCTGTATCGCCCTGCCAGCCTGCTGGTCAATCGCGCCGGCCCGATGATCCGCGCCCGCGAAGGGTCCACCTGGGAGGTGCTGGCCCAGCACACGCCGACCTTCGACAGCTTGTTCGACCAGGTCGGCAACCTGCGCTCCTCTCCCGAGGTGTTGCTGCTGCGCGAACAGATTCGCGGCTGGCGTTTTTATGATCACTTTCGCACGGACGCCGAAGCACCCGCGCGCCAGGTGCAGTTGGGAACACGCACTCCGGTGCTGCATCACGATGGCCGAGACCTGGCGGCAGCCCTGCAGACCATCCGCGAAATCGGCGATCCGCAGGCCCTGCAAACCGCCATCGGCGACGCCTTCCCGGGTGCGCGCCTGAACATCGCCCCGGTGCAGGGCGGGCGGTTTGCCATCGAGTTCTATCAGGAAGGTTTGTTGCGCCCGCTGTCCGCCGCCGAATTGTCGGACGGCACCTTGCGCTACCTGCTGCTGATCGCGGCGCTGCTGACGCCACGACCACCGACGCTGATGGTGCTCAACGAGCCGGAAACCAGCTTGCACCCGGACCTGCTGCCGGCACTTGCGCGGTTGATCATCCGCGCCTCACATGCGAGCCAGCTGTGGGTGGTGTCCCACGCCAGCCGCTTAATTGCTGCGCTGCAACAAGACCCTGAGTGCAACGCCATTGTGCTTGAGAAAAATTTCGGCCAGAGCGAAATGGTCGGCCAGGGCATGCTCGATGAACCGGCGTGGAACTGGCCGGATTGAGCCACTCGAAAAACCGCTTCGCTGACCCACCAGCGAAGCGCTCCCAAGGATCACTGCAGCGCTGAAGAATTCAGCCCTGCCACTTGCCGCCTTCGACAATCACGCTTTCAGGCTTGGTGTCGTCGCTGAGCTCTTTGCGCACATATTGGTCATAGAGCTTGAGCAGGTACTTTTCTTCACCCAGCTTCGCCAGCTCGGCATTGACCCAGTCACGCAGCTCGATGTTGCCCTTCTTCACAGCCGGGGCAATCGGTGCTTCGGCCCCCAGGGTTTCGTCGAGTACGCGGTAGCCCGGGTTCTGCTTGGCCCAGCTGAACAGCACCAGATTGTCCTGGGCATAAGCGTCGCCACGACCGTTGGCCAGGGCTTGCAGTGACTCGGAGTTTTTCTCGAACTTGAGCAGTTTCCAGTCCGGGTGGTTCTTGGTCAGCCAGATATCGGCGGTGGTGCCGGTGGTGACGATGGTCGTGCGGCTGGCCAGGTCTTGCAGGCTCTTCACGTCACTGGCCTGGGGCATCAGCGCCTGCACCGCCACCTTGAGGTTCGGGTTGGTGAACTCAACCGCTTCCTTGCGCTCGGGGGTCACGGTCATGTTGGCCAGGATCAGGTCGACCTTGTCGCTTTGCAGAAACGGGATCCGGCTGGCCGGCTCCACGGCGACAAACTCGACCTTGTTCTCGTCGCCCAGCAGGTCCTTGGCGAATTGCCGGCCGATGTCGGTATCAAACCCGACGTAGCGCCCCGCCTCATCGACAAAACCGAACGGTGGCTTGTCGGTGAAGACGCCGACAATCAGCTTGTCCCGTGCCTTGATTTTTTCCAGGTAGCTGGCCGGCGCGGTGCTTTCACTGGCGACTTTGGGCTTGGGCGGCTCTTCAGTCTTGTTGCAGCCGGCCAGCAGCGCAAGGCCGAACAAGGGGAGTAGCAGCAGGGAAGACTTGGCAGTTTTCATGAGGGTAACGGTTCCTTTTTTTGCGAATGAGCCGCAGCTGCCTGTTTCGGCAGAGCTTCGACGTAGGAGAACTTCTCCAGGAACTGCTGCGCGCGTGCGGTTTGCGGGTTCGTAAAGAAAATCTCGGGTGGGTTCTGTTCCAGGATGCGTCCGGCATCCATGAACACGATGCGGTCGGCCACCGCGCGGGCGAAGGCCATTTCGTGAGTCACGATCAGCAGCGTCATGCCCTCGCGCGCCAGGCCCTGGATCACTTCCAGCACCTCCTTGACCATCTCCGGGTCAAGGGCTGCGGTCACTTCATCGAACAGCATCACCTGAGGGTTCATGCACAGTGAGCGAATAATCGCGATGCGTTGCTGCTGGCCACCGGAGAGCTGACGGGCGAAGGCGTCGCGCTTGTCTGCCAGGCCTACCCGTTCGAGCAGGGCCAAGGCTTGTTCACGGGCTTCACGGGGGTCGCGCTTCTGCACCTTGAGCGGGCCGAGCAGCAGGTTGTCCAGCACGCTCATGTGCGGGAACAGGTGGTAGCTCTGGAACACCATGCCGATCTGCTGACGCACCTGGCGCCAGTCGGTGTTGCTGTCCAATAACTGGCGCCCGGCAAACAGCAACTCTCCGCTATGAGCGACTTCCAGGCCATTGAGGCAACGCAGCAAGGTACTTTTGCCGCAGCCGCTGGGACCAAGGATGACAATCACTTCACCGGCCTCGACACTCAGGTCGATGCCCTTGAGCACCTGCTGCTCAGCGAAGAATTTGTTGAAACCCTTGAACTCGATCAATGCGCTCATGCTTGCGTCCAACGCCGCTCCAGCACACGCGAGGCGGCCGAGAGCGGGTAGCAGATAAAAAAGAAAAACAGGAACAACGCGCCGTAGATCAGCACCGACTCGTAGGTGCGTTCGATGATCTGCTGCCCGACCTTGATCACATCCACCACGCCGATCAGCACCGCCAGCGAACTGGTCTTGATGATTCGCGTGTAGACGTTGATGGTCGGTGGCGTCATGCGCTTGAGCGCCTGGGGCAACAGCACATAACCGAACAGTTGCGGGCCGGACAGGCCAATCGACAAGCCCGCCTCACGCTGCCCACGTGGCAAGGAATGCAACGCCCCGCGCACCACTTCGCCGACTTCGCTGGCGCCCCACAACGACAGCACCAACACCGCGCACCAGAAGCTGGGCAGGCTCAGGCCAAAAAAGATCGGCAGGCCAAAAAACAGCAGGTACAGCCAGACCAGCACCGGGATCGCCCGGAACAGCTCCAGGTACACCCGCAAGACCACCTTCAGCCATTGCACATGGAGGTTGCACAGCACGCCGTAGAGCACTCCGCCCAAGGTGCTGATGGCGATGCTCAGGAAAGAGATCGACAGGGTTTGCGCAGCGCCCCTGGCCAGTTGCGGCAGAGACACCCAGAGCAACTCAAGACCCGAACTGGCCATGCTGGAGCCTCCTTTCCAGGCGGCTGAGCAGCAGCGACAGCGGCAAGAACAACAGCACGCAGATCAGCGTGAGCACGGCGAGCATTTCGTAGGTTTTGTAATACAGCGCGATGTAGCTCTTGGTGGTGTAGAGAATTTCCGGCACCGCCACCGCGGAGACCACCGTGGTCTCCTTGAGCAGGAAGATGAAGTTGGCAAACAGCGACGGCAGGCTGAGCAGCCCCGCTTGCGGCAGGATCACGTAGCGCAGCAATTGCCCGTTGGACAGGCCGATCGAGCGACCCGATTCCAGTTGCGCCGCCGGCACCGCCTCGACCCCGGCCCGCAGGACTTCCGTCAGGTACGCGCCACCGAGGAAGGTCATGGTGATGATCGCTGCCGCAAAGCCGGAGACCTTCACCCCCAGCGCGGGCAGGGCGAAGTAGACGAAGAACAGTTGGATCAGCAGCGGGGTATTGCGCGCCAGCTCGACGTACACCGCCACCAGGCGCTGCAAGTAGGGGGTACGCAGCACCAGCACGGTGGCGTTGAGCACGGCCACCAGCAACGAGGTGCCGATAGCGATCAAGCCCACCTGCAGGGTCACGCCTACGGCGCGCAGGAATGCCGGCAGGGTGCCAAGGATAAACGCGTAGTCAAAAGTCATGGGGAATCCTGGACGTCGCTGGGTAAACGACGGTGGTGCAGTCCATAAGGCTGTGGATAACAGCTCGGCAGGCACTGACTTTAAAGGCATAAAAAGAAAGATTTAAATACCGTTAAAGCATATTGATATCACGCAAAAACCTATGCCCCGGATTGGCGTAGGTGGCCAGGATCAATCCCCCGGGCATAAAAAAACGCCGACGCTGCAGCAGCCGTCGGCGTTCAAACCTTGAAGGGGTTTATCGCGTGATCAGAACGCCGGCAGGACCGCGCCGCTGTACTTCTTGGCAATGAATTCCTTCACCTCTGGGCTGGTCAAGGCCTTGGCCAGTTTCTGGATCGCGACGCTATCCTTGTTGTCTGGACGAGCCACCAGGAAGTTCACGTAAGGCGAATCCGCGCCTTCGATCACCAGTGCGTCTTTAGCTGGGTTGAGGCCAGCTTCCAGCGCGTAGTTGGTGTTGATCATGTCCAGGTCGACCTGATCCAGCACACGCGGGAGCATGGCCGATTCCAGTTCCTTGAACTTGAAGTTGTGCGGGTTCTTGGCAATGTCTTTTGGCGTAGCCAGGGCGTTTTTCGGATCTTTCAATTCGATCAGGCCGGCTTTCTGCAGCAGGATCAAAGCGCGACCGCTGTTGCTGCCCTCGTTCGGGATGGCGATGGTTGCGCCATCCTTGAGCTCAGCCAGGGTTTTGACTTTCTTCGAGTAACCGCCGAAAGGTTCGACGTGCACACCGATCACAGTCACCAGGTTCGTGCCTTTGCCTTCATTGAAGCTTTGCAGGTACGGCAGGGTCTGGAAGTAGTTGGCGTCCAGACGCTTCTGATCGACCTGTACGTTCGGTTGCACGTAATCGGTGAAGACTTTGATTTCCAGGTCCACGCCTTCTTTGGCGAGAGTTGGCTTGATCAACTCGAGAATCTCTGCGTGCGGTACCGGAGTGGCCGCGACCACCAGTTTCTCGCCGGCCTGGGCCAGGCCAGCCGTCAGGGCAGCCGCGAGTGCGGTAAACAACAGAACCTTTTTCATGCAGTGTCCTTATTTGTCGTTGTCGACAACGGCTTAAAAGTGAGGTGCCAGTGAAGTGCTATCGCTGGCGTGAGGCGGACAATACCCGGATTTTTTATGCCGTAAAAATACTTTTTATCGAAGTCTATATTCGATAAACGAATAACAAACTCGCAACCGTCATGCACCGCGAATTACACGTGCGCCAACAGCTGCTTCAGCCTGTCCAGGGGTTCACGGTTACCACTGCGGACCCATTGCTCCACCCAGCGCTCAATCAACTGCAACGGCTGCTCGGTGGCTGGCAGGTTCAAATGCTCCGGCGCAATCTCGTCACCGCTGCTGACCAGCAACGCAAAATGAATGACGTTCTCCAGCTCACGGGTGTTGCCCGGCCAACTGTGTTGCTCCAGCACCTGCTGCGCCGCGTCGCTGATAAAGGGCACCGGCAAGCCCAGGCGCTGGCTGTAGATGCCGAGGAAGTATTCGGCCAGCGATTGAATGTCACCCACCCGCTCGCGCAGCGCCGGCAATTGCAACTGGCCTTCGCTGAGGTAGTGGTAGAGCCGCTCGTGGAATTTGCCGGCCGCCACGGCCTGCGCCAGGTCGATGCTGGTGGCGGCCACCAGGCGCACATCGACCGGGCTCGGCTGCTGGGCGCCGACCCGGGTGACTTCGTGATTCTCCAGGGCCGCCAGCAACTTGATCTGGATCGGCAGCGGCAAGTCGCCGATCTCATCCAGGTACAGGGTCCCGCCGTTGGCCGAACCAAACCAGCCGGCACGGCTGCTGGCCGAGCCACTGAAACTGCCGCCGGCATAACCGAACAGCTCGGCATCGGCATAGGTCGGGCTGATGGCGCCGCAATTGACCGAGACGAACAAGCCACCGCGATCACTGGCCCGGTGAATGTGGCGTGCCAGCAATTCTTTACCACTGCCGGTTTCGCCGTGAATCAACACCGAAATCGCCCGCGGTGCCAGTTGCTCCAGCTCCTGGCGCAAGGTGCGCGAACGTGGGTCGACGAACACCAGCGCCTTGGCACGAATGCTCAGCGGACTTTTTTCTGCGTCGGGAAAGGTCAGCAATGGCTGACCGAAGGTTTCATGCAAACTCATGGCAGGCTCCCGCCCAAAACCGCCGGCGGACGGGGGCGTTTAATTGAAATGGACGATCAGGCGCGGCGCAGGGCGTGGTGTTCCATGCGGTTCTGCAGGCGATACAGGTAAGCGAACCCCTGTTCCCAACGATGGTGGCCGGACTTCACGTTGATGTGTCCAGCACCTGCCAGGACGCCTGCCTCGGCGCCCCAGTTGCGCGCCAGCTCGAGGGCGCGCGGGGCGCTCACGGCAGCGTCGTTGTCAGAGCTGACGACCTGGCTGGGAAACGGCAGCAGGTGCGTGGGAATCGGTGCGAAATTGCGCAACGCCGGCACGCACGCCGGGCGCTCGACATCGGCAGGCGCCACCAGCAGGGCCCCGCGCACCTGGCGCAGCGCCTGCAAGGGTGCAGTGGCCGCCCAATGGGCAACGGTGATGCAACCCAGGCTGTGGGCGATGAGGATCACCGGCGTACTGTCGGCAGCAATGGCCTCGGCCAGCGCGGCCACCCAGTCTTCACGACGAGGGGTGAGCCAATCGGCCTGCTCGACCCGTGCGCTGTTCGGCAGACTGTTCTGCCAGTGGGTCTGCCAATGATCGTCTGGCGATCCCTGCCAGCCCGGCACAATCAGGTAGCGAATTGATTCGTTGCGCATGGGGAGCTCTCCTGTGCGTGTCTGTTCCTGATCGAGTATAGGGATGAGATTTATATTCGTTAAGGAATAAGAAGCTATTTATTAAGACTCCAATGGAATATGAAAGTTTGAGAGGGTGAGGTGCGCTGGCCAGCCAGCACTTACGAGCGGGGGGATTGCGATAAATAAAAAAAGGGCCGCACCCTGCCAAGGAGACGGCCCTGGAAAACTGTGATGGATTAGCGCGCAGTAATCACCGAAAGCTTGGTAATACCCGCCCGTTCGATGGACGCCATGGCGCGCGCCACTTCGCCGTAGTTCACACCGTCATCGGCCTGCAACTGCACCCGCACCTCCGGGTCCTTGGCCTTGGCCGCCTGCAGGTTGAACTCCAGCAAGTCCGGTTGGATTTCATCCTTGTTGATGAACAGCTTGCCGGCGCCGTCGATGCTTACCACCAGTGGATCTTTCTGTTCCACCGGGGCGACCGCTTCGGTCTTGGGCAGGTTGATCGGAATCGCATTGGTCAGCAGCGGTGCAGTGACGATGAACACCACCAGCAACACCAGCATCACATCCACCAGCGGCGTGACGTTGATCTCGCTCAGTACCTCATCGCTGTCTTGGGTAGAGAAGGCCATATCAGGACGCCTCCTTCACTTTATGCACAGCGTTCTGGGCGGTGTTCTTTTGCGCCGTCGGGTGCAGCAGCACGCGGAACGAGCTCTTCTGCGCCAGGCTGTAGAAGTCGTGGGCAAAGTCATCCAGATCGGCGGCGGTGAGCTTCAGGCGACGCAGGAAATAGTTGTAGACCAGCACCGCTGGCACGGCGACCGCGATCCCCACACCCGTCGCCACCAACGCGGCACCAATCGGTCCGGCCACGGTTTCCAAGCTTGCCGAGCCGGCGGCGCTGATGCCCTTCAAGGCCTCCATGATGCCCCACACAGTGCCGAACAGACCGATGAACGGCGAGGTGCTGCCGATACTCGCGACCACGGCCAGGCCGGTTTCCAGCGAGCGCCGTTCACGTACGATTTGCTGGCGCAAGGCACGCTCCAGGCGGTCCTGGTGATTGATCGCCTGGCTCAGGTCCGCCGCCGGCGCTTCACCGACCTGGATCGCCGCGTAACCGGCCTGGGCCACACGGGCAGCAGCACCGGGATGGGTCTCGCTCAGTTCAGCCGCCGAATCGAGACTGGAGGCGGCCCAGAACTGTTTATGGAATTTGCGATCCTGGGCTTTCAGGCGCGCGAACTGCACACCCTTGAGCAACGCCAGGCCCCAGGTGGCGACGGAAAAGACCACCAGCAGCCAGATCACCGCGCTTTCGATGGATTCGAGTGGAGATGCCAGTAACGTCATGATGTGTTCCCTCTGTGTAAACACTTAGCGCGAATAAGTTGCGGTTCAATGAATCTTGAAATCGATGGGCACGCTGACCCAGCCGTCCTGGGCGACATCACCCTGCTTGGCCGGCACAAAGCTCCAACGTTTCACGGCACTTAATGCCGCATCGTCGAGCTGCTGGCGGCCACTGCTTTTCTGGATCTGGATCTCCCCCGGTTTACCGCTGGCCAGTACGTGCACCCGCAACAACACCGTGCCCTCCCAACCCCGACGCTGGGCCAGCGACGGATATTCCGGTGCCGGGTTCTTCAGGTACGCGGCGTTGGCCGAGGCCGGAGTCACCGGTGCCGGAGCCGGGGGTGCAGGCGGTGCTGGCGCCGCCACCGGGGCTGCCGGTTGCGGCGGCGCAGGCGGCTGCTGCACGGCTTTTGGCGCGGGCTTGGGCACCTGCTTGACCACCGGTTTGGGGATCGGCTTGGGTTTTGGCGGTGGCTTGACCGCCAGTTCATCCACCACCGGTGGCGGTGGCTCCACTACCGGCGGCGGTGCCGGTTGTGGCGGTGGCGGTTCGACCACTGGTGGCGCCGGACGCGAGAACTCGATGGTCATCGGCGGAATTTCCGGCGGCACGATCGGCAACGCCGGCGTGGGTTGTTGATTGACCCAATAAATCACTGCGCCATGCACCAGCACTGCCAGCACCGCCAGCACAATCGCCTCACGACGGCGCAAGCTGCTCTTGGGCGTCTTTTGCAGCCGCAACTGGCCCAGAGGCGTGCGATAAGCCCGGCCGAGATCGACCAACTCACCACTTGGCGCCTGGCGCCACAACACCTCATGTGCACTGGCGGCGGTCTGGACATTGCCCATTGAATGACTCCCTACGGTCTTTTGCGAATAACCCGACAGCAGCGCCTGATTCCCCCCGCGCTAATGCCTGGAGGTGAATGATTGGCGGCAGAGGCTTATCCCTTAAAGTAATTTTTAAGGCTTCACATAGAACCGTATGGAATATAAAAAACCGCGTCCAGGCGCAAAGCCGCACGGCTCAAGGGCTACAGAGGAGGCGCAAAAACCCCATGCCTTGCAGGCATTGAAAATATTCGCCAAAGGCATGTAAAACTGACGAGATACGACCAATTTTGTGTGCGAACAGGGCAGCGCTCAGTCGGCTCCCGATGAACCAGAGGAAAAAACAGACCGACTTCCAGGTTGCCGTGCTTTGGCTCTTGATCTTGATTCACCCGCCCCATCGGCAGCCTGAGCGAGGGGCCGTACGTCAGGGGCAAAGCGCTTGGGTGGGCCTGTCCCGTGACAACCGACGCCAAGAAGCGATACTTAAGTCGCTCTCTTGGAGGTTGCCCATGACCCTGCGCTCGATGCTCAAACACGGCCTGCTGGCCGCCGGATTACTGTTGGGGGGAATGCTGATGGCCAGCGATGACGCGCTGCTCAACGCCGTACGCGCCGGACAATTGCAACAGGTGCACGCCCTGCTCAAGCAAGGTGCCGAGGTCAATGTCCGGGGGGCCGATGGCAGCAGTGCGCTGCTGTTGGCCACCGCCGACAACCGGGTCGAGATCGCCCGTGCGCTGATCGAGGCCGGGGCCGACGTCAATCAACAGAACCTGATCCAGGACAGCCCTTATCTGCTGGCCGGCGCCAGCGGGCACAACCAAATCCTCGCCCTGACCCTGAGCCACGGCGCTGACCTGAAAAGCACCAACCGCTACGGCGGCACAGCGCTGATCCCCGCCTGCGAGCGTGGGCATGTCGACACCGTACGAATGTTGATCGCCGCCGGGGTCGACCTCAACCACGTCAACCGCCTGGGCTGGACCTGCCTGCTGGAAGCAATCGTGCTCGCCGAAGGCGGACCGGCGCACCAGCAGATCGTCGCACAACTGATCAGCGCCGGCGCCGACCTGAACCTGCCCGACCACGACGGCGTCAGCCCGCTGCAACATGCCGAACAACGCGGCCAGAGTACCATCGCCAGAATGCTGCGCGATGCCGGCGCGTCGTGAACAGCCAGGACTTGAGCCATGCATGACACCCCACCCGCCGGCCCGCTAACCTAATCACGCCTCAAGCACTTCGCCGGCTGGGCCTTGCTGGTGGCGCTGGGCTTGAACCTGCGGCCGATCCTCAGCTCCATCAGCCCCTGCTCAGCGACTGGCGCTGGCCTGCTGGACCGCCGGGGCCGGGACAATCACCGCCGTTTCCGAACGCGGCGTGCCCACCGGCACCCAGTCGTAACTCACCGGCAATGCGCGGTACACCCAGTTGCTCAGCGCGTCGCTGCCTGGCGCCTTGCCCAGGTAAGGGCTGACGTACTCCCAGACGTTCTCACCGCCTTGGGTTACCTGGAAAAAGCGCCCGTGCATGCCCTCGTCGATCAAGGTATTGCCGTTGGGCAAGCGCCGCGCGCTGCTGATGAACGAACTGTAGAACGCCCACCCCGGCTGCCTGGAATTGGCGGCGCTGTACTGCCAGACGATCTGTTGGCTGAGCGGATCGATTTCCAGCACCCGTGAGCCCGAGATCAGCCCCAGGGGCACCGAGGGATACCCCGCCGTACCCTGGTTGTCGAACACCAGCAGGTTGCCCGCCCCCGGCAATCCGGGGCCAATGATATGGGCGTCATGCTGGCCGACGAATTGATCCACGGCTCGCGGCACCTGCCCGGCGGTTTTCGGGTTGATCGGCGGCAGGTTCGGCCCCAGGTGCCAGACCACCTTGCCGCTGTTTTTGTCGATGATCGCGATGAAGTTGGCGTTGCGTGAGTCGATCAGCAGATTGTCCGGTGCAAAACGTTTGTCACCGGCGTCGAACCACTTGTTCGGCCCCACGACACTGAGGTTGTTGATGTGCAGGTAGTCCGGGTCCTTGCTGGCATGCACCAACTTCAATTGCGCGGGTGTGAAGCCAAACTCGGTGAGGTGCTCGGACGCCAGCCACTGCCATTTCACTTCACCTTGAGGGCTGACTTCATAGATCGCATCGTCGATCACCTCCGGCACCTTGAAACCCGGCACTGCATGCACCTTGTTCGCCAGCACCAGGGTGTTGCCATTTTTCAGCCGTCGTTGATCGTGGTGCTGTTGCGCCGCGCCACCGGGGGCCTGGTCGCCCCACTGCCAGACCACCTTGCCGTTCCAGTCCAGCTCGCCGACGCTCTGGTTGCCCAGGCCGTTACCTGCCGATCCGAGCTTGCCTGGGTCTTTGTCACTGAGTTGCAGCAACACTCGTCCGCGCTCGCCGCCCACCAGTTGCGGGTCGATGATCGCCGAAGGAAAACCGGCCTGTGGCCAGGTTTTCACGGCGTTGCCATTCATATCGATCAGGTGGGTCTGTTTGTCCGCGCCGCTGAAAATCACGTACTGGTTGTACGCCTTGGCCGGGTCGTAACGGGTGACGCCGGTGGGGTAGACACTCGGTGCGGCGAGTGCCGCCGAGGCCATCACGACGCTGGACAGCAGCACCGCCAGCGCGGTCTTGGTATGCAACATGGTGCAACTCCTGTTCAAGGGGGTTAGAAGTCGTAGCGGCCGGTGACACCCAGGGTTCGCGGCGTGCCGAGCAAGCCTTCGTAGGCGCCGTTGCCGCCGGTCCAGAGGGTGGTGTAGTAGGTCTTGTCGAAGGCGTTTTTCAGCCACAGCGAGACATCCCACTGCCCCTCATGGAAGTCGCCGCGAAAGCCGGTGGAGAGGTTGACCACGGCATAGCTGGGGATCTGCCCGTAGTCGGAATCCTCGACCGTACCGACCGCCTTGGAACGGAAGGCATAGCTGGCGGTGACGTACTCCTCGAGGCCGTTGTCCAGGTTCCACTTGTATTCACCGTTGGCGTTGCCGATCCACTTCGAAGCCCCGACCACCTGGTGGCCGCTGAGGTCACACGCCGCCGGCGCGCCCGGTGCCAGGCTGACTTCCGGCGGGCATGGGGCATCCTTGTAGGAGAGGTAACTGACGTCGTTGTACGAGCCGTTGAGGTTCAGAGTCAGGCCGCGCAACGGCACCAGGGTGCTCTCCACTTCCACGCCGCGCGAGCGCACGGAACCGGCGTTGGTCAGGTACTGCACACGATTGACGTCGTCATAGGCGTTGGTCTGGTAGCCGTTGACCTGGGTCCAGAACAGGTTGGCGTTAAGCTGCAGGCGGCGGTCCCAGAGCGTGCTCTTGAAGCCCAGTTCGGCGTTGTTGGCGCGCTCGGTACCCACCAGCAAGGAGTCGGCGCCGGCCACTGGTGCCGAACCTACCGTCAAGTTGACCCCACCGGATTTCTCGCCGTGGGACAGCGTGGCGTAACCCAGCAAGTCATCGGTAAAGCGATAGCTGAGGTTGAGCAAGCCTGACGGGCTGGTGCTGTACTGGTTCAGGTCCCCCGAGTCGTAGGCCCCGGTTCGACCGTTGCGCACGTTGGCCGCAGCGCCGGTCACGCCAGCGCCGCCAACGGGCGCATCACGACTGACCCAGGCGCTCTTCTCCTCGTAGGTACCGCGCAGGCCAGCGGTAAAGTCCAGGCGCTCGGTAAGGTGCCAGGTACCTTGGGCGAACAGCGCGAAGCTGTTGGTTTCGATATGGCCATCGCCAAGGCTCGTCACGTTGGCCAGGGCCCCGCGTGGCGTACCGTTCCAGATATCCGCCTGGGGCCCGTAGTAGGCGAAGGAGCGGTTATCCAGGTTCGAACCGAAGTAGTAGGCCCCGAGCACGTAGTCAAAGAAGCCGCCGGTGGGCGACGCCAGGCGAAATTCCTGGGAGTACTGCTTGTCTTCCACCGACACGCCGGCGTTGTAGGTGGCCGAGACATTCAAGCCATCGTCGTTGCGCGGGGTGAAATTCCACCAGCGATAGGAACTGATCGAGGTCAGGGTGAAGTCGTTCGGCAAGGTCCAGTTGGCCTCCAGGGAGGTACCGCCCTGGAACACCGTGACGTGCTGGTCGTTGTTCAGATTGACCTTGCGATGGCTGCCGTCGACCAACGTCGCCCCCGCCGCCGCAGCGCGCGCCTGGTAGACATTGACCCCATTGATGGTCGGCCCGGTGCTGTAGAGCACGCGGGTGCCGGCACTCGAGTCTTCTTCGTTGTAGTCGCCGATCCAGCGCAGGTTGAAGCTCTCGTTGGGCTTGTACAGCAGCTGCCCACGAAAACCCTCGCGTGAACCGCCGTTCAAGTCATGGCCGTCGTACTCGTTCTTGATGTCGCCGTCGCTGCGGGTCCGATAGGCCGAAAAACGCCCCGCCAGCTCGTCGTTGAGCGGCCCGGATATCGTGCCCTTGGTCTGGAAATAGCCGTCTTCGCCGACCGAGGTTTCGATGCTGCGCTCCGGGGTGAAGCTCGGTGCCCGGGTACTGATATTGATCACCCCGGCCGTGGTGTTCTTGCCGAACAAGGTGCCCTGGGGCCCGCGCAGAACCTCCAGTTGCTCGATGTCCATCAGGTCGAACACCGCCATCCCCGGGCGTCCCAGATAGACGTTATCGATGTACAGGCCGACGCTGCCTTCCAGGCCGTCGCTGGCCGGGTTGTTGCCCAGGCCACGGATCGACACGCTGGACTGGCGGGCATGCATGTAGGCCACGTTGACGCTGGGCACCAGTTGCTGCAGGTCCTGGATGCGATACACCCGCTGGCTCTCCAGGGCCTGGCCACCGATCACACTCATCGGGGTCGGCACGGCCTGCGCACTTTCTTCACGGCGTCGCGCGGTGACGGTCACGGTCTCCAACTGCCCGCCGCTGGCCTTGGTCTTGCCCGTGGCGGTAGCTGCCGGCGTGCCGGGTTCAGCGCCGGTGGTGTCGGCGGCATAGGCTTGGGTCCAGCTCGCACTGCCAGCCAGTAACAGGGCCAGCGGCAGGCGTTTGAGCCGTCGGGGCGCTAGGGGTGAGGCGAGTTTCGATGCACGCATGGGACGGCTCCTGGTCAAGAAATACACACCCTGTATATTCTTTTAAGTTATTTATTTATGTTTTTACAAAGATTTACTGCATAAGAGATTGCCTTTATAAGGAGTCGACCTAATGCATATCCAATGCATTTCCCCGATATTTTTTATGTGAAAAATGCATATCGATCTGCGCCAACTCAGGCACTTCATCGCCCTCGCCGATCAGCGCAGCTTCGTCGCGGGTGCCCAGGCGGTGAACCTGTCGCAGTCGGCGTTCAGCCGCAGCATCCAGGCGCTGGAGCACAGCGTCGGCTGCCAATTAGTGGACCGCGGGCGCAAGGACCTGGCGCCGACCAAACAGGGCCAGGTGCTGCTCGAACATGCGCGGCGACTGGTCAGCGGTGCGCAGCAAATGGCCAACGAGATCAGTCAGTTCAATGGCCTGGAAGCCGGAGAGCTGCGCTTCGGTTGCGGCCCCGCCCCGGCGGCCGGCCTGATTCCCCGGGCCATCGGCAGCTTCATCGGGCGCTATCCCAAGGCGCGGGTACAGTTCCAGGTGGACGACTGGCAAAGCCTGTGCAAACGCCTGCTCAGCGACGAGTTCGAATTTTTCGTCGCCGACACCCGCCAGTTCGAAGCCAACCCGGACTACCTGACCCAACGCCTGCGCCCGCGCAAATGGCATTTCTGCTGCCGTGCCGGGCATCCGTTGGCGGGTCTTGCCTCGGTCAGCGCGGCGCAGTTGATGAGCTACCCGATGGCGGTGACCATTCGCCCGCCGAACCTGCGCAAGGTCATCGTCGACCTCAGCGGCCGCCCGGACTTCACGCCCAACGTGGAATGCGAAAACAGCTACAGCCTGCTGGGCGTGGTGCTGCGCTCGGATGCCATCGGGATTGTCGGCGCCTACAGCGATGCGCTGCATCACGCCAAAGGCGACCTGGTGTGCCTGAAAGTCGAAGGCCTGGCCGACGACCTGGAGGAGCTGTACACCCGCTATGGGATCGTCAGCCGCGCGGGGTATCGGCTATCGCCGCTGGCCGAGGCGATGATCGAACAGATCAAGGCGATTGATGAGCGGGATGAGGACGTGTGTTCGCTGGAGTACGTCGCGGTCTAAGCGAATGTCATCGCGGGCAAGCCTTGCTGTTGCAGTCACTGCATCAAAACCATTCCCCGAATGCACTTGCCCCAACCCGCTGCCCAAGGCGAAATCCCTCACCTGTCTTTCGATCGGTGACGCCCATGTCCAATGCCCAACCCCCCGTGCGCAATGTGCTGTACATCATGTGCGACCAACTGCGCCGCGATTACCTGTCCTGCTACGGCCACCCCCATCTGCACACACCGAACATCGATCGCCTGGCCGCGGCCGGCGTGCGTTTCAGTCGCGCCTATACCCAGGGCACGATTTGTGGGCCGTCGCGGATGTCGGCCTACACCGGGCGCTATGTCAGCAGCCATCAAGTGGCGTGGAACGCCGTGCCCCTGCCCCTTGAAGAGCTGACCATCGGCGACTACCTGCGGCCCCACGGCATTCGCACCGCGCTGGTCGGCAAGACCCACGCCACGCCCAACCTGGACGCTCAGCAACGGCTGGCCATCGACCCGGCCAGTGCCGAGGCCGAGGTGTTGAACGAGGTCGGCTTCGAACCCTACTTTCGCCACGACGGGATTTTCCCCGACGACCCGCTGTTCGACGACAAACGCGAATCGGCGCCCTACACCCACTACCTGCGTGAACTCGGCTTCGGCGGCAACAACCCGTGGCACGAATGGGCCAATGCCGGTGCGGATGAGCAGGGTGAACTGCGCAGCGGTTGGAAGATGCGCAACGCTCACCTGCCCGCGCGGATTCCCGAGCAGCACTCGGAAACCGTGCACACCACCGACCGCGCCATCGACTTTATCCGCGAACAACAGGACCAACCCTGGTGCCTGCACCTGTCGTATATCAAGCCGCACTGGCCGTACATCGCACCCGCGCCGTACCACGCGCTGTACCGCGCAGACCAGGTGCTGCCCGCCGTGCGCGCGGCCGCGGGTGAGGAGAGCGACCACCCGGTGTATGCCGCCTTTCGCCAACACGAAGAGAGCCTGAACTTCTCCCGGGACGAGGTGCGCTTGAATGTGATCCCGACCTACATGGGCCTGATCAAGCAGGTGGACGATCAGCTCGGGCGGCTGTTCGACTTCCTCCAGAGCAACGGCCGCTGGGATGACACCTTGATCGTGTTCACCAGCGATCACGGTGACTTTCTCGGCGACCATTACCTGGGAGAAAAGGAGTTCCTGCTGGAGCCGGCGGTGGGTGTGCCATTGATCGTGCGCGACCCGCGAGCCGCTGCGCACGTCAGCCGTGGTTCGGTGGATGAGCGCCTGGTGGAAACCATCGATGCCTTGCCGACGTTCCTTCAGGCCTTGGGCTTGCCGACAGCTGAGCATCGCCTCGAAGGCCGCTCGCTGATCCCGCTGCTACATGGCGCACCAACTGACTGGCGCCGCTACGCCATCAGCGAATACGACTATGCGTTCCAGGCCCCGGCCCGCGAACGCCTGGCGCAACCGATCGACCGTTGCCGCATGACCATGGTGCGCAGCGAGCGCTGGAAATACCTGGCGTACGATGGTTTCCGGCCGCAGCTTTTTGATCTGCACAATGATCCGCAGGAGCTGCGCGATCTCGGTGCCGACCCGGTGTATGCGTCCGTGCGCGAAGAGCATGCGGGGTATCTGTTCGAATGGCTGCGAGGGCTGAAGCGCCGGACCACCATCAGCCATCCGGAAATTGATCTGCGCGGCCAGCGGTTTCGCTACGGTGAGCCACAGACTGAGAAAATGGTGCAGATTGGCGTGTGGTGAAAAAACATCGCGAACAGCCCGCAAGCGAGCGCCCGCTACCACAGGCCTTGCACCAATTCCTGTGGGAGCGAGCCTGCTCGCGATGAAGCCCTGTCAAACAACGCTAATCTCAGCACCCCGGATGGTCTGGCTACGCTGCCCCGCTACCCCCACCGGCACCTCGCCCCTGAGCGTCACGCGGCGCACGATACGCTCCTGGGTACCGTAGTCATCCACTGCGTAATGCTGAGTCGAGCGGTTGTCCCAGATCGCCACATCACCTGCCTGCCAGCGCCAGCGCACGGTGTTTTCCAGGCGCGTGACGTGGCTTTGCAGCAGGTTGAACAGGTGCGCCGAGTCGGCCTGGGAATAACCCTTGATGCGTTTGACAAAGTGCCCCAGCAACAAGCTCTTCTCGCCACTGATCGGGTGGACGCGCACCACCGGGTGCTCGGTCTCGAACACGGTTGAGGTAAAGATCTTGCGATAGCGCTCCAGCTTTTCCGCCGAGACATCCGGCTTGGCGCCCGCGTAGTCATATTCGTTGCTGTGCACCGCCCACAACTGATCGGCCAGCGCCCGCAGTTCCGGCGCCAGCTCGTCATAGGCGCTGGCAGTATTGGCCCAGACCGTGTCGCCACCGGAAGTAGGGGCGAGCACTGAACGCAGGATCGAAGCCTTCGGGTAGGCGTCGACGAAGGTCACGTCGGTGTGCCAGGAGTTGGCCCGCTGACCCTGGGCGCCGTCCAACTCGAGCAGGTAGCGGGTGCCGTCGCGCACCGGCACGGTGGGGTGCGCCACCGGCTCGCCGAGCAGATGGGCAAAGGCTTCCTGACGCTGATCGTCGAGGTGGGTCTGTTCGCGAAAGAAGATCACTTTGTACTGCAGCAGCGCCTGCTGGATCGCCTCGACAGTGGCGGCATCCAGCTCACCGGAGAGCTGCACACCTCGAATCTCGGCACCGATACGGCCAGCCACCGGATGGATTTCAAGCGCGTGGACTGCAGGTTTTACAGCGAAAGCGGCATTGCTCATGGGGACACCCTCGATCGGATTGCTGACGGTTTGCCGACGGCGAAACAACGCTCTATCTATATTCAATTTAGGTCTAATAGATATACACATGCTTCGTTGACGGAATAAGAGCTTGCATTTAAAACCTCAGGCAACCCTCGTCGCAAATGCCTTCGAGCTATTTTTAGGATGCCGGAAAAGCATATGGATCTTCGCCAGTTGCGTTACTTCATCGCCCTCAACGAGCACCGCAGTTTTGTCCGCGCCGCCGACGCCATGGGCATCACCCAGCCGGCCTTCAGCCGCAGTATCCAGGGCCTGGAGCAGGAGTTCGGTTGCGTGCTGGTGGACCGCGGCAACAAGGACCTGCGCCCCACCCCCGAGGGCCAGGTGGTGTTGCAACACGCCTTGACCCTGGTCCAGGGCGCGGCGTTGCTCAGCGCGCAAGTGACACAGATGACCAAGCTCGATGCCGGTGAAGTGCACTTTGGCTGTGGCCCGGCGCCGGCGGTGAAACTGGTGCCGGATGCCGTGGCGCAATTCGTCAACGCGCACCCGAAGGTGCGCACCTGTTTTCAAGTGGATAACTGGGAAAAACTCAGCCGTGCGCTGAGCCGTGAAGAGATCGAGTTTTTCATCGCCGACATCCGCCATTTCGAGGCCGACCCGAACTTCCAGACCCGCGCCCTGACCCCCAAGCGCGGGGTGTTTTTCTGCCGTCCGGGGCATCCGTTGCTGGCCAAGGAAAGCCTGTCGACCAACGACATGTTCGACTACCCGCTGGCAACCACACTGATCCCGCCGGGCATTCGCAAACTGTTGGCCAACCTCAGCGGCCGCACCGATTTTTCCCCGACCATCGAGACCGAGCATTTTCCGGCGCTGGTGAAGATCGTGCTGCAGTCCAACGCAATTGGCGTCGGCACCGAAGAAGCTTTTGTCGAAGACATCGCCCAGGGCTCGCTGGCGCTGTTGCACTGGCGCAACCTGCCGCAGAACATCGAGAGCATGAACGCCCGCTGCGGCATCGTCAGCCGCACCGGCTTTCGCTTGTCACCGGCGGCGCGGGCACTGATCGAAACCCTGGTGGCGGTAGATAAACAGGACATGGCCGTGGCTGTTTAATCGCGGCCTTACAATTTGGCCGCAGCCAACGGTGGCGCCACCCACTCACTGACCTTGAACGGCTTGCGAATCAGCTTCTGCTGCGCGGCCAGGTCGACGGCGTCCTGCAATTTGCCGAGGAACACCGGGTCCAGGGTCGAGGGGAAGACCTCACTGAGTTTCTGGTCCTTGAGGTCCTGCTGCAGAATCAGCGGCGGGTAGCTGGCCAGACCCGAGACCAGTTCGATGTAGGCGTCCTTGTTGCTGTCCTGGGTCAGCCATTGCACGGCGTGTTCCTGGGCCTTGAGTAGCTTGGCCACGGCTTCGGGATGCTCGTCGACAAACTTGCCGCTGCCCACCAGTACCGCCTGGATACTGCCCGCCCCACCCAGGTCCTTGGTGTTGAGCGGCAGTTCGGCCAGGCCCCGGGCCTGCAGCGCGGTCAGCCCGGAGCCGCCCCACGAGGCGTCGATCTGCTTGGCCGCGAGCGCCGCCACGGCCGCGTTGAAGTCCAGGTTGATGACCTTGAAGTCCTTCTCGCTCAGGCCCTGGCTGGCCAGTGCGGCATCGAATGACAGCTGGCTGGCGGTACCACGGAAGATCGCCACGCGCTTGCCCTTGAGGTCTTGCAGGGTCTTGACCCCCGAGCCCGGGACCACGCCCAGGTAGTGCTTGATCCCCCGCGCCGTGGCGCTGAGCAAGCGGGTATCGAGGCCGTTGGACTTGCCGATAATCGCTGCCAGGTCACCCAGGTACGCCAGGTCGACTTGCCCGTTGGCGAAGGCTTCATTGATCACCGGGCCCGCGCCCTTGAAGTAGTTCCACTGGATCTCGACCCCCTGTTCGGCGAAGGCTTTCTCGAAAATCTGCTGGGTGCGCAACACATCGGTCAGCCCGCCTCCACTGTGCTGGGTACCGGCACTGAGGTCGGGCACGGCGATACGGATTTGCGTGAGTTCGGCGGCGCTGACATTCAACGCCAGGCCAGCGAGCACGCCCGCGGCAAACAGATTGATGACGCGTTTGAAGGGAGTGTTCATAGGGTGCGGCTCCTGATTACGACGGGCGTTTAGGAGCCGAAAGTAGACACAGTCGGACTAAAGACTTAAATACTAAAAATTCACATTTTAATAACCAAAACGCATACACCAGCCAAAACGCTGCTCTCAGCGCGGTATGCAGCAACAGCATCAAAAATATTCTTCGAATGCATTGGATGCGTGGCAGGGACAGGCCTTAAATGGCCTCTCTTATCTCCCAATAGCATTGATTTTATTTTTAATAGATCAAATTCACATAAAAAGACTTTGCCCATCCCGACAACGGAGATCACCCATGGCCCGTGTTTCCCTGCTGACCCTGCCACTGGCCGCCCCGCCGTTGAACCCGCGCCGGCTGTGGCCGAACCTCAGCCAGCGCGTCCTGCCCTGGCTGCTGCCTCTGGGCCTGTTTGCCCTGTGGTGGCTGGCTAGCCGCAATCAGTGGATGAGCGAGCAGATCCTGCCACCGCCGACGCTGGTCTGGAGCAGCGCGGTGGAACTGGCGGGTGGTGAGTTGTGGAGTCATCTGGCGATCAGCCTGCAGCGCCTGTTCTGGGGCCTGCTGGCGGGGATCAGCGCGGGTGCCGTTCTGGGCGCCGCACTGGGTTTCAGCCGGCGCCTGGAGCGCCTGGTGTTCCCCACTTTCGCTGCCTTGGCGCAGGTGCCGACCTTGGCCTGGATCCCGCTGTTCATGGTGTTTTTCGGCATCGGTGAAGTGTTGAAACTGGTGGTCCTGATCAAGGCCATCGTAGTCCCCGTAACCCTGCACACCTTGGTCGGGGTGCGTGACGCGCAGCCGAAATTGCGTGAGGCCGCCGCCGTGTTGCGCCTGCCCCGTCACCTGTTGATCCGCCGCCTGGTCCTGCCGGCGGCCCTGCCGGCCTTCATGGCTGGGGTACGCCTGGCGCTGGCGGCCGGCTGGACCTCCTTGCTGGCGGTCGAGTTGCTGGCTTCGAGCGAAGGCATCGGTTACCTGATGGTCTGGGCGCGCCAACTGTTCATGCTCGACATCGTGTTCGTGTGCATCGTGGTGATCGGCGTGATTGGCGTGGCCATGGATCGCGGCATCGGCCTGCTGGACCGCAAGCTGGTGCACTGGCCACACCCACCCACCGCACAGATTACCCGGGGCCCGCGCTACCAGGGCTGGCAACGCCTGCAACCCTGGCTGCTGCCGCTGGCCTTGCTGGTGGTGTGGCAGGTGGCGACGGATCAGGCGTGGGTCGATGCCAATATCCTGGTCAGCCCCTGGACCGTGCTGCTCACCGCCGTGGGCGGCCTGGGCGATGGCACGCTGCTGGGGGGCATGGCCCTGAGCCTGAGCCGGACCCTCGGCGGATTGCTGCTGGGCGGGAGCCTGGGCTTTGCACTGGGCCTGTTGCTCGGCTTGTCATCGTTCAGTGAGCGCTTGCTCGGGCCGAGCCTGGCCGCCATCCGGCAGATCGCCATTTTCGCCTGGGTACCGCTGCTCACCGCCTGGTTCGGCCTGGGGGAAGCGGCCAAGTATGTGTTCGTTGCCCTCGCCGCGTTCTTTCCATTGTTCATCGCCACCCAGCGCAGCGTTGCCAATCTCTCGCCGCACCTCGATGAAGCGGCGCGGGTGTTGCGCCTGAACCTGCGCCAGCGTTTGCGGCGACTGATCCTGCCGGGGGCCGCCCCGGGGATCTTCGCCGGGCTGCGCCTGAGCCTGATCTATGCCTGGCTCGGGACCATCGGCGCTGAGTACTTCATGCCGTCCAACGGCGGCATCGGCAGCCAGATGATCGGCGCCCAGCAACTGCTGCGCATGGACCTGATCATGGCCGGCATGCTCCTGGTCGGCCTGACCGGTGCCCTGCTCAACCTGCTTGGCCAACTCCTTGAAACCCGCGCTACGCGCTGGAGGCACGCATGACCGCTCCGATTGTCAGCTTCAACCACGTGGGCAAGACCTTCGACGTCGATGGCGTCGAACTGGAAGCGATCCACGAATTCAACCTGGACATCGCCGAGGGCGAGTTTGTCGCGATTGTCGGCTCCAGCGGCTGCGGCAAGTCCACCCTGCTGCGCTTGCTGGTGGGACTGGACACGCAATTTCGCGGGCACATCAGCGTCGACGGCAAGGCCGTGACCGGGATCGGCGGCGAGCGCGGCATCGTGTTCCAGGAACACCGCCTGTTTCCCTGGCTGACGGTCGAGGAAAACATCGGCCTGGGCTTGGTCAACGAACCGTTGAGCGCGGCGCAACGGCAACGGCGGATCGCTGATTTCATAACCCTGGTCGGGCTCAGCGACTTCACCCGCGCCTACCCGCACCAGCTCTCGGGCGGCATGGCGCAACGGGTGGCGATCGCTCGCGGGCTGGTGGCCAGCCCACGGATCCTGTTGCTCGACGAACCCTTTGGCGCCCTTGACGCACTGACCCGCCAGCAGATGCAGGATGAGCTTCTGGCGATCCGCCGCCGGGCCAGGATCACCACGGTGCTGGTCACCCACGATGTCGAGGAAGCGATCTTCCTCGCCGACCGGGTGGTGGTCATGGAGCCGCGCCCCGGGCGCATCAAGCAGGTGGTCAACATCAGCCTGCCCCACCCGCGCCAGCGCAGCAGTTTCGACTTCCATCAACTGCGCGAAGAGTTGCTGCACGAATTGACCAGCGACGACCACTACCAACCGCCCGTCCCCGAGCAGATCCGCAACCTGCCGCTGACGTTCATTGCTTGCTAACGAGGAGTCCCTGATGCCGCAACGTCCCAATTTCCTGGTAATCCTGGCCGACGACCTGGGGTTCTCCGACCTCGGCGCCTTCGGCGGTGAAATCGCCACGCCGAACCTCGACGCCCTGGCGAACAACGGCTTGCGCCTGACCGATTTTCATACCGCACCAACCTGCTCGCCGACCCGCTCGATGCTGCTCACCGGCACCGACCACCACATCGCCGGTATCGGCACCATGGCCGAAGCGCTGACGCCCGAGTTGATCGGCAAGCCGGGCTACGAAGGCTACCTCAACGACCGTGTGGTGGCCTTGCCCGAACTGCTGCGCGAGGCTGGCTACCAGACGCTGATGAGCGGCAAATGGCACCTGGGCCTGACCGCCGAACTGGCGCCCCATGCCCGTGGTTTCGAGCGTTCGTTCTCGTTGCTGCCAGGGGCGGCCAACCACTACGGTTTTGAACCGACCTACGATGAGCAGACCCCCGGCCTGTTGAAATCGACGCCAGCGCTGTACATCGAAGACGATCGATTCATCGACCAGTTGCCCAAGGATTTCTATTCTTCCGATGCCTTCGGCGACAAGTTGCTGCAGTACCTCAAGGAGCGTGACCAGAGCCGGCCGTTCTTCGCCTACCTGCCGTTTTCCGCGCCACACTGGCCGTTGCAGGCACCGGCCGAGGTGGTGGAGAAATACCGTGGCCGCTATGACGCCGGCCCCGAAGTGCTGCGCCAGGAACGCCTGGAAAAGCTCAAGGCCCTGGGCCTGATCGACGCCGATGTCGAACCGCATCCAGTGCTCGCGCTCAGCGCCCAATGGGAAGCCCTGAGCGACGAACAGCGGCAGGTATCCGCGCGGGCCATGGAGGTCTACGCGGCGATGGTCGAACGCATGGACTGGAACATCGGCCGGGTGGTCGACTACCTGCGCAACCAGGGCCAGCTGGACAACACCTTTATCCTGTTCATGTCCGACAACGGAGCCGAAGGCGCGTTGCTCGAAGCGTTTCCCAAGTTCGGCCCGGAGCTGCTGACCTACCTCAACCAGCATTACGACAACAGCCTGGACAACATTGGCCGCGCCAACTCCTACGTCTGGTATGGGCCGAACTGGGCGCAGACTGCCACCGCGCCATCACGCCTGTTCAAGGCCTTCACCACCGAAGGCGGGATCCGCGTGCCGGCGCTGGTGCACTACCCGGCGCTTGCGCTCAAGGGGCGGATCAGCCATGGATTTTCCACGGTGATGGATATCACCCCGACCATTCTCGACCTGGCCGGCGTACGCCATCCGGGTAAAGTCTGGCGCGGCAAGCAGGTGGCCGAGTTGCGCGGTAAATCGTGGCTGGGGTTCCTGTCTGGCGAGACCACCCAGGTCCACGACGAGCACACGGTGACTGGCTGGGAACTGTTCGGTCGGCGGGCGATTCGCCAGGGACAATGGAAGGCGGTGTACATCCCCGGGCCCGTCGGGCCGGCAACCTGGCAGCTGTATGACCTGGGCAGCGACCCGGGGGAAATCCACGACCTGGCAGCGAGCCAGCCCGACAAGCTCAGCGCGCTGATCGGGCATTGGCAGAGGTATGTGGAGGAGACCGGGGTGATCCTCAGCGCTTCACCGTTCCAGCCGGACTGAAGTGGCCTGACACACCGCCATCGCGGGCGAGCCCGCTCCCACAATGGTTGTTGGGGCTAGCTTTTTTGCATACACCCCCTCCATTTGTGGGAGCGGGCTTGCCCGCGATGGAGCCATTACAGACAACCCATCAAGCCCGCACGGTACGCACTTCTTCCCCCGCCACCTGCTCCTTGCGGGTAAACCGGTTGGCGCGGCCGAAGGTCCCGAAATCATTGAACCGCACCCCCATCTCACGCATCACCTTATGTGCCACCGGCACAGTCAACTGGCGGATGTAGAACGGCTCCTTGACCACAAAATGGTGAATGCCGTGGCTGCTGCCGAAGTTGCAGCAGAACGCTTGCATCGGCCACATCCACCACGGGTTGAGCACCTGGGTCTGCTGGATCACGTTACCGGCCTCGATATCGCCGTAATAGTGCATGTTCGAACTGACGAAGTGCAGGCAGAAGGTGCGCAGCACGTTGGGACCAATGATCACCACCACGGCGATATCGATCACCTGCATCACCGCCAGGGTGCTCGCTGACCACTCCACCGCAGTGCCCATCAGCCAGGCGATGCCGTTGATCCCATGAAAGCCGAGGAACACGTACCAGGCGCCCCAATGCAGCAGTGCCAGCGGCGCATAGACCTTGAGGCTGCGCTGGACAATGCTCAGCTTGTGCGCCCAGGTCTTGGCTCGCAGCATGCGGATAAAGGCCGACATCAGGTTATCGCCGACCATCAGCAACCGAGCGATGCCCCATGGCTCACCGTTGGTGATGGCGCGCTCTTCCATGTCGCTCTCGGTGCCGGATACCTTGTGGTGATTGAGGTGCAGGTGACGGCGGATCCACGGGTTGATGGTGCTCGGGCGTGCCAGCCAGACCAGTCCCATCATCAGGTTGTGCGGCAGCCGCTGCTTGCGAAAGTACATGCTGTGGATCAGGTCGTGCTCCAGCTCATGGGTCAGCGAGGCAAAAAAAGCGTTGAGCAGCAGGCACACCCACCAGGCCATGTGCCCGCTGATGTACAGCGCCGCCGAACCGACCATCCCGGCCAGGGCAAAGGCCAGGATGCCGGCGCCAAGCGCATCCTGATGCAGCAGGAGCGGGTAACGCTGGCGCAGCTCGACGCCCTTGGCGAGCACCACTTCACGAATATGCGCCGATCGTTGTTGTGCATTCAGGCGTTCGGGACTTGCAGAAGTACCGTGCATGCTTCCATCCTCTGGTTATTGATGTTCGCATCCTGCCCTGTGCGGTCGCGTTGGGCGCTAGCTGTGAACGCCAACCTGTTGACCGGAAGCGCCAATCATCATGATTGAACCCACCTCACTCGCCAGCTGGACCCGCGCCCTGCGCAAACAACTCGATGCCCTGGGCTTCGACAGCGATGTGCTGTGCCGGCAAGCCGGGCTCGACCCACAATTGATGGACGACCCCAACGCGCGGTATCCACTCTCGGCCACCACGCGCCTGTGGGAACTGGCCGTCCAGGCCAGTGGCGACCCGGCGATCGGCCTACGGGTCTCGCGGTTCGTCAGCCCGACCACTTTTCACGCACTGGGCTATGCGCTGGTGGCGAGTGGCAGCCTGCGCGAAGTGTTCGAGCGCATCGTGCGTTATCACCAGGTCGTCAGTGATGCCCTCGAACTGCACTTGAGCCGGGCTGAGGACCGCTACTGCTTCACCCTCAAAGTCCCCGCCGACAGCCCGGCGCCGGCTCCAGAAGCCCTCGATGCCTTCGCCGCGATCTATGTGCGCACCTGCCGCAACCGCCTGGGCCGCGAATACGCGCCACTGGCGGTGTACTTGCGGCGTGCGGAGCCGGCCGACCCCCATCCCTGGCACAAGGTGTTCCGCGCACCGGTGTACTTCGCCGCAGAAGAGGATCGCCTGGAGTTTTCCCTGGAGGATTTCGACAGTCACCTGGACGACGCCAACCCGGAACTGGCCGAGCACAACGAGACCGTGCTCAAGCGCACCCTGGCGCAACTCAAGCCACTGACCTGGGAGCGCAAGGTTCGCGACGCCATCGAGGAGCAACTGCCCGAAGGCGAACCCAGCGCCGAACGCATCGCCCAGGCCCTGCACCTGAGCCTGCGCAGCCTGCAACGGCACCTGGCGGACGAGGGCTGTCGCTTCGACACCCTGCTCAACGAAAGCCGCGAGAACCTGGCCCTGCTGCACCTGCGCGACCCGCAGTGCTCGTTGAGCGAAATCAGTTATCTGTTGGGATTCGCCGACACCAGCAGCTTCAGCCGCGCATTCAAGCGCTGGACCGGGATGACACCGGGGCAGTTTCGCGATGGGTTGCGCTGAAGACTGTCAGCGCCCGCGATCGCGGCGCAACAACTTGCGTACCCGCGCCACCAACTCGCTGTGGGTGAACGGCTTGAGCAGGTAGTCATCTTCATGCAGTTCCAGGCCACGCAAACGGTCCTCGATCCCGTCCTTGGTGGTCAGGAACAGTATCGGTGTCGCACCGAGCTGGCGGATCTGTTGCAACAGTTGCCAGCCGTTCAGGCCCGGCAGCATCACGTCGAGAATGATCAGGTCATATTCAACGGTCTCGATGAAACGCCGACCGGCCATGCCGTTGTCGGCCACATCCACCGTGTAGCTGGCTTCGCTCAGGCCCTGGGCCAGCGCCTTGGCGATTTCCGGCTCGTCTTCCACTAACAGCAATCGCATGGCACACCTCGAATATTCGTCGCTACAGGCTAGGCGCCTTGGCGGCCAAAGCCCATCACTAACGCTTATTTCGGATCAACCGAGCACGTCACGGCTGCACCAGCGCGCGCAACCGCTGGGCATCGAGGATCTCGATTGCACCGTAACCCAGGCTGAGAATGCCTTGGCTTTCCAGGTCCCGCAGGATCTGGTTGGTGGTCTGGCGCGACAATGACAGTAGCAACGCCAGTTGCTCCTGAGGCAGTTGCAGGACTCGCCGCGCCGGCTCGATCTCGCCATAGCCATCGGCGATCATCAGCAGTCGGTGCGCCACCCGGGCCGGGGCCGCCAGCAGGGTCAATTGTTCGAGGTTGATGAAGGTCAGGCGCAGTTTGTGGCTCATCAGCAGCGCCAGTTGCCGCCAGTGCTGCGGTTGCTGATCGAGATAGGCCAGCAATGCGGCCTGTGGCAGCTGCAACAAGGTGCAGGGCCCCACCGCGTAGGCATCATGGGTGCGTGGCTGGCCGTCGAACAGGCAGATTTCACCGAACCAGTGCGGCGCTTCGATCAGGCTCAACAACGCCTCCTTGCCCTGCTCGCTCACCGCCCCCACCCGCACCGCGCCCTCCAGTACGGCGTACAGGCCACAGGGTGCATCGCCGCGACCGAACAGGCGCTGCCCCGCGGACAAGTGCCGCACGCGCGCCAGGGACAGCAAGCTATCCTGAAGACAGGATGGCAGGTGGCTGAACCACTGCCCCTGCATCAGGCATGCACGCCAGGCCGGTATTTGCATGAAGACTCCACAGTGATTGTCGTCTGGCTGACAGAGCAACGACGGGCCTCCGGGCATGATCAACATCCCTACAGGAGGAATAACAATGAAAAGCCTGGTTGACCACCTCAGTCAATACGCCGCTTACCACCGTGACCCGCGCAATATCGCCAGCCACTTTATCGGGATTCCGTTGATTGTGGTGGCCGTCGCGGTGCTGCTGTCACGGCCGTCCTGGTCGGTGGCCGGGCTCTGGCTGTCGCCGGCAGTGCTCGTGGCCCTGGCCTCGGCGTGGTTCTACCTGCGCCTGGAAGTGCGCCTGGGCGTGCTCATGACGGCGCTGCTCGGCCTGTCCGTGTGGCTGGGCCAGGTCGTCGCGGTGCAAAGCACCGGGGTGTGGCTGGGCAGCGGCATCGGGCTGTTTGTGCTGGGTTGGGTGATCCAGTTTGTCGGGCATTACTACGAAGGACGCAAACCGGCGTTTGTCGATGATGTCAGCGGGTTGATCGTCGGGCCGCTGTTCGTGGTGGCCGAACTGGCATTCCTGCTGGGCCTGCGCCATGACCTCAAGGAGCAGATCGAGCAACGGGCAGGCCCGGTGCGCAGCATGACCCACGGCCGCGCCTGAGGCGGCGCAGTTCAACGGGCCATTCGAGCATCCAGGCAGGCCTTGAGGCTGTCACGCAAGACCGCCGCGTCGAGGGGTTTTTGCAAGACCCGGAAATTGCTCGCTGCGGTCTCTTGCTGGCACGCCTGTGAAGTGTCACCGGTAATGATGATCGCCGGCACGGCTTGATCGAGGTACTGCCGGGCGCGGCGGATCGCCTCCAGGCCGCTCATGCCGCTCAGGCGGTAGTCACTGAGGATCAGGTCCACCGTCGCCCGCCCCGTCTCGCTCGCTGCGCCATGCTGCTCACAGGCCTGCGCCACCGAGGCGCCCGCGTAGACCCTGTGACCCCAGACTTCCAGCAAATCGCGCAGGGCCTCCAGCACGCTGGGTTCATCGTCGATGATCAGAATGCCCAGGGCATTGTCCGAGCGTTGCAGCTGCGGCGCGATGGCTGGCCTGCTCGCCGGCGCCGCAAGCGGGACCCGAATCGAGAACATCGAACCACGCCCTGGCACCGAGACCAGGCGTGTTGCATGCCCCAGCAGGCGCGCGGTATGACGCACGATCGCCAGGCCCAGGCCGAGCCCTTGGCTGCGGTCGCGCTCGGGGTTATGCAACTGGACGAACTCTTCGAAAATCTGCCCGCGATACTCCGCTGCAATGCCCGGCCCGGTATCGAAGACCTGGATCTCCAACTGCCCGCCCCGTCGCCGACAGCCCAGCAGGACGCCGCCGCCATCGGTGTAGCGAAAAGCGTTGGACAGCAGGTTATCGAGGATGCGCTTGAGCAACACCGGGTCGGTGTCGACCCAATGGTGGTTGGGGTGGATTCGCCAGTGCAACTGGCGGGTGCGGGCGATGGCCTCGAATTCGTCGCCCAGGTCGATGAACAAGCGTTCCAGCGATACTGCTTCGCGCTTCACCACCACCACGCCAGCGTCCAGCCGCGAGATGTCCAGCAAGCCGTTGAGCAGGCTACCGAGATTGCCGATCACCGCGCCCAGGCGAGCCGCTACCTCACGCGCCTTGTCGGCCCGCACAGCGCCGCGCTCAGCCAGCGCCGCCAGGCCCGCGACAAACAGGCCCAGGGCATGGATAGGTTGGCGCAAGTCATGACTGGCAGCCGCCAGGAAACGCGATTTGGCTTGATCGGCAGCCTGCGCGCGATCACGCTCCTGCTCCAGGCGGCCAACCAGTTCGACGTTTTCCAGGCGCAAGCGGATGGTCTCGCACAGCGTGCGGTAGGTGACCCGGCTGTAATACAGATTGACCCCGGCCAGGCAGGCGAGAAAGAACAGGTAGATGGTGTAGGTTTCCCCCGAATGCAGCAGGCACTGCAGGGTGACGGGCAGCAGCATGGCCACCAGCGAACCGGCGTAGGCCGGCGGGAACGCCGACAGTGAGGGCACCGCTCCACACACCAGGCCGGTCAGCACCACGCAGGTGAACGCCAGCAACTGTGGATCGCCGGCGGCAAAGCCGACCCAGCCGAGCACACCCCAGAGCAGGCTCGACATCCACGACAGCGCCGATGCCCGCCAGGCCCACTGTTGCGCCTGGTGGTGGTCGATCCGTGGGGATTGGCTAAAGTAAGTTCGCGAGAGCAGCAGCCGGATAGCCGTCAGGCCGTACATCGCCAGGATCCAGCCAATGATCCAGCTCAAGGGCACGGCATGCCTGAACACATACGCCACCGGCAAGGGTATGACGAAGTTGGCAAACAGCACCGCGTAGGATTGTCGAAACAGCAGATCGACGAAATACTTGCGCTGGATAATCTCGGGCATGGCCAATCCCAATAAAAAGAGCGACTGAAAATGGAAGTGAAGCGCCTGAACGTCCTGATTGCCGATGACCATAGCATCGTGCGCGACGGCCTGAGATTTCTCCTGTCCACCCGCGATGATCTGCAGGTGGTCGGCGAGGCCGCCCACAGCGATGCGATCCTCAGCGTCCTGGCCCAACACCAGGTCGACCTGCTGCTCCTGGACCTGGGTATGCCGGGGGTCAACCGCCTGCAATTCATTCGCCAACTGCGCGCCGATTACCCGCGGTTGAAAATCCTCGTGCTGACCGCCAACGTCGAGTTGAGCACCATTCGCGGCGTGCTCGAAGCGGGCGTGCAGGGCTACGTCACCAAGGCCGACGAAAGCCATGAGCTGTTCGACGCCATCGATGCCATTCGCCTGAACCAGCGCTACCTGGCCGTGGCCGTGCGCTTCGCGGTGGAGGGCCATGGCAGCAGCACCCCCGACGCCCACCTGATAACCAGTGGCGGTGGGCTGACCCGCCGCGAGCAGCAGATCCTCGGTCTGGTCGCTTCGGGGCAGTCCGCGCACGACATTGCCGACGCCCTGCACATCAGCCCGTTGACCGTGCGCAAACACCGGGAAAACCTGATGCGCAAACTCGACCTGCACAACACCGCCGAACTGGCGGTGTACGCCGTCCGCCTCGGGCTGGCTGTGGGCTGAAGCATGCTGCGTTGCCCCGCGGGATAAAATACGACAACTGCCGTATTTCACCGCCTTTCCCCCCGCCCTAACCTTGCGACTCTGGTACTTCGCTGCTCGCACGACCTGCCCGGCCTTTCCCTCCAGCGTCTTCCAGAACCTGCCCGAAGGCATCACTCACTGGAAGAGCACCACCATGTCCCTGCATCTCTGGATTCCCTTCGCCACCGCCACCCTGGCCTTCGCCTGCATGCCAGGGCCGGCCATTCTGTACATGACCAGCCAGACCCTCGCCCACGGCCGGCGCGCCGGACTCAAGGCGGCGCTGGGTATTCACCTGGGTTGCTATGCGCACATTGCGGCAGCCACCTTCGGTTTGTCGGCGCTGCTGCATGCCGCGCCGATGGCGTTCGACGTGATCCGCCTGGCGGGCGCCGGCTATCTGATCTGGCTGGGGGGATCGATGATCGTCAAGAGTCGACAGGCCGCCACGACCGACACCCCGAAAGAGCCCGGGGTGCTGCGAGACAGTGTGGTGGTGGAAGTGCTCAACCCGAAAACCGCGCTGTTTTTCCTGACCTTCCTGCCGCAATTTGTCGACGTCACTGCCTCGGCACCGGTCTGGCTGCAGTTCCTGCTGCTGGGCAGCTTCGTCAATCTGGTGTTTTCCCTCGCCGACGTGGGCGCGGTGCTGGGCGCATCGCTGTTGCTCGGCCCCTTGTCCACGGCCGGCTGCCAGCGATTCGTGCCGCGTTTCAGCGGCACGATCCTGATCGGTCTGGGGTGTGTGCTGGTGCTGCAAAGCGGCTTGAAATGAACGTTGTGTAGCAGCTGTTACGGGCTGCTACAAGTTGGAGACTTTTTGCCAGACCTTGGGTTTGAAGAACAGGGTCTCGCCCTTGGCCAGGCCGGTCAGGCTGTCGTGGTCCTTGACCACTTCGGCCTCGATCAACTCACTCTGGCCTTCCACCTTCAAGGTCACCCGGGTGGTGGCGCCCAGGGGGCGAATGTCGCGGACTTCGGCGGCGTGATGGTCTTCCAGTTCATGGCGCGACAGTGACACTTCGTGGGGACGGAACAGCACGTGGTTGTCTTCACCCAGGTGCAGGCGGTTCGAGTCGCCGAGGAAGTGATAGACAAAATCGCTGGCCGGATTTTCGTAGACCTCACCCGGTGAGCCGATCTGCTCGATCACGCCCTTGTTCATCACCACGATTCGATCAGCGACTTCCATCGCCTCTTCCTGGTCGTGGGTAACGAATACCGAGGTCAGGTTGATGTCTTCGTGCAAGCGGGCCAGCCAGCGCCGAAGCTCCTTGCGGACCTTGGCATCCAGGGCCCCGAACGGCTCGTCGAGCAACAGCACCTTGGGTTCCACCGCCAAAGCGCGAGCCAGGGCGATCCGTTGGCGTTGCCCACCGGACAACTGCTCCGGATAGCGATCCGACAGCCAATCCAGTTGCACCATGTTCAACAGTTCATGGACCTTGGCGGCGATCTGGCTTTCGCTCGGGCGCTGGTTCTTCGGTTTCATCCGCAGGCCGAAAGCGACGTTGTCGAACACCGTCATGTGGCGAAACAGCGCGTAGTGCTGGAACACAAAACCGACGTTGCGATCGCGCACATCATGGCCGGAGACGTCTTCGCCGTGGAACACGATGTTGCCCTGGTCCGGGGTTTCCAGCCCGGCGATGATCCGCAGCAGGGTGGTCTTGCCACAGCCGGACGGGCCGAGCAAAGCCACCAGCTCGCCGCTCTGAATGTCCAGGCTGATATTGTCCAGCGCCTTGAACGCGTTGAAATTCTTGCTGACGTTACGCACTTCGATCGACATGAATTATTCCTCCGCGGCGCTGGCGCGCAGGCGGTTAATACGGTTTTCGCTCCACTGCTTGAGCAGCAGGATGAAGAGCGCCAGGATCAGCAACAGGCTCGCAACGGCAAACGCGGCGACGTGGTTGTACTCGTTGTAGAGGATCTCGACGTGCAACGGCAAGGTGTTGGTCACCCCGCGAATGTGCCCGGAAACCACCGACACCGCACCGAACTCGCCCATCGCCCGCGCGGTACACAGCACCACGCCGTAGATCAGGCCCCACTTGGTGTTCGGCACGGTGACATGCCAGAACATCTGCCAGCCGTTGGCGCCCAGCAAGCGCGCGGCTTCCTCTTCCTGCGTGCCCTGCTCCTGCATCAGCGGGATCAGCTCACGCGCGACAAAGGGCACGGTGACGAAGATTGTCGCCAGCACGATGCCCGGCAAGGCAAAGACGATCTGGATGTCATGGTCCTGCAGCCACGGCCCGAACAGGCCCTGGGCGCCAAACATCAGCACATAGACCAGGCCGGCGATCACTGGCGACACCGAGAACGGCAAGTCGATCAGGGTCACCAGCATGCTCTTGCCACGGAACGAATACTTGCTCACGCACCAGGCGGCACTGACGCCGAACACCAGGTTCAACGGCACCGAGATCAGTACTGCGATCACCGTGAGTTTCAGGGCGGACAAGGCGTCGGGCTCGAAGATCGCAGCGAAGAACGCGCCCAGGCCAAGTTTCAGGCCCTGGGACACCACGATGAACAGGGGCAGCAACAGGAACAGGGCGAAGATCAGCCAGCCGAGGACGATCAGGATCCGTCGTGAGCTGGCGCTGCCACGACGGGCAGCGTTGGCCGAGGAAGCGGCGCTAATAGACGATTGGGACATGGTTCGCGCCTCCTTATGGGGTTTCGATGCGCCGCTGCAACAGGTTGATCAGCAGCAACAGGACAAAGGAAACCACCAGCATCAACACGCCAATGGAGGTGGCGCCGGTGTAATCGTACTGGTCGAGCTTGACCATGATCAGCAGCGGCAGGATTTCGGTTTTCATCGGCATGTTACCGGCAATGAAAATCACCGAGCCGTACTCCCCGACACCCCGGGCAAATGCCAGGGCGAAACCGGTCAACCAGGCGGGCAACAAGGCCGGCAGCAGGATGTAGCGGAATACTTGCAAGGGTTTAGCCCCCAGGCATGCTGCCGCTTCTTCGATCTCACGCGGGATATCGGCCAATACCGGTTGTACTGTACGTACCACGAATGGAAGGGTCACGAACGTCAGGGCAAGGGTGATGCCCAGGGGGGTATAGGCAATCTTGAATCCCATGTCCGCTGCAAACTGACCCACCAAGCCATTGGGTGCGTACAGCGCCGTGAGCGCGATACCGGCCACCGCAGTGGGCAAGGCGAAGGGCAGGTCGATCATCGCATCGATGATTTTGCGTCCCGGGAAGGTGTAACGCACCAGCACCCAGGCCAGCAGCGTGCCGATGATGCCGTTGATGATCGCGGCACACAGCGCCGTGCCAAAGCTCAGTTGCAACGCCGCCAGCACCCGCGGTGCGGTGATGATGGTCCAGAACTGCTCCCAGGTAAGTTGAGCGGCGTGGACGAACATCGCCGCCAGGGGTATGAGCACAATCAGGCTGAGGTACACCAAGGTGTAGCCCAGCGTCAGCCCGAAGCCGGGTATGACGGGGGAGATACGACGCGACATAAAAGTCCTTGGTCAAGAACACAACAAAGCCCCGAAGGTAAATCCGGGGCTCGTTGATAGCAATTTAAGATTACTGTGCCTGGTAAATCTGGTCGAACACACCGCCATCATTGAAGAACTTCGGCTGGGCGGTTTTCCAGCCACCGAAGTCCTTGTCGATGGTTACCAGCTCCAGGGTCGGGAACTGCTTGGCGTACTTGGCAGACACGTCCTTGTCACGTGGACGATAGAAGTTCTTCGCCGCTATTTCCTGGCCTGCCGGGCTGTACAGGTGCTTGAGGTAGGCTTCGGCGATCTGCTCGTTGCCTTTTTTCTCGGCGTTCTTGTCGACCACCGCGACCGGCGGTTCGGCGAGGATCGACAGCGAAGGCACGACGATTTCGAACTTGTCTGCGCCGCCATCTTCCTTGAGCGCCAGGAAGGCTTCGTTTTCCCAGGCCAGCAACACGTCACCCTGACCGTTGTTGACGAAGGTGATGGTCGAGCCGCGAGCACCGGTATCGAGCACCGGCACGTGCTTGAACAGGGTCTGTACGTATTCCTTGGCCTTGGCTTCGTCGCCACCATTGGCCTTGAGACCGTAGGCCCAGGCTGCCAGGAAGTTCCAGCGGGCGCCGCCAGAGGTTTTGGGATTCGGGGTGATGACTTCAACACCGTTCTTGGTCAGGTCGCCCCAGTCCTTGATGCCTTTGGGGTTGCCCTTGCGCACCAGGAACACGATGGTCGAGGTGTAGGGAGTGCTGGCCTCGGGCAGACGCTTCTGCCAGTCAACAGGCAGGGTCTTGCCCAACTTGGCGATTTCGTCGATGTCACCGGCCAGCGCCAGGGTCACCACGTCGGCCCGCAGGCCATCGATCACCGCCCGCCCTTGCTTGCCGGAGCCACCATGGGACTGCTGGATCTTGACGTTGTCGCCGGCATGCTCCTTCTTCCAGAAGTTGATGAACTCTGCGTTGTAGTCCTGATACAGCTCACGCGTCGGGTCGTACGAAACGTTCAGCAACTCGTAATCCTTGGCAACCGCGGAACCGGCAAAAATGGCACTGGCCAGAGCGGCCAAAGCGTAACGGCGAATCGACGACATGGTGGAGCTCCTGAAATTTTTGGTGTTGGCTGTTCTTATGGATTTCTGGAAACGGGTTGCCAGCGACGCCTCAGCTCGGCTTGTTGCTCGGGTTCTGCAGGCGGAATTTTTCCTTGCGCTCGATCTGAACCACTTGGGCGTTGTGCACGGTGATCTCTACCGCACCAAAGCGCAGATCGCGCAGGGCGCTCTGGATCTCGCGCAAGATGGTGGCTTCGTCATGGCCGTCAACGCTACGTAGGGATGCGCTCATGGTGCTGCTCCTGAAATGAGAAGTGCCTCGCAGTGGCGGCACTGCTTGTGGCGTGAGAGCAATAGTAGATAGCCGTGGATATTCTTAAAAATACTATTTAAGAATGTTTATATAACTGAAAAGTATTTTTCGCCCAGACAAGGGCTTGCGTGGACTTCACGGTTTTGCCTGCCGTGTAATGGACCGCTGGCGCGGATACTTGATCACGCTGGGCTGCAGCGCAGCCCTTGGATGAAGCACCACCGCCTTAGCGGATCAGTGGTGCCCGCGCCCAATCCAGTTCATCTGCCGGCATGGGTCGCCCATACCAGTAGCCCTGGCCCAGGTCACAGCCGTGGTCGAGTAAAAACGCCGCCTGTTCGACGTGCTCGATGCCTTCGGCGTGCACCTGCATGCCCATGCTTTGCGCCAGGGCGATGATCACCCGCACGATAGCGGCATCGTCATCATCCCAGGGCAGTCCGGCGACAAAACCCTGGTCGATCTTGAGCTTCTGCACCGGCAGGCGCTTGAGCCGCAGCAGCGACGAATAGCCGGTCCCGAAGTCGTCGATGGCCAGGCGCACCCCCAACTCGCGTAGCCGGTGCATCTGCTCCAGGGCCACCTCCGGGTCGCCCATCACCGCGCTTTCCGTCACTTCCAGCTCCAGGCAGGCCGGATCCAACCCGGTGTCATGCAGCACTTGGGCGACGCGCTGATACAGCTCGCGTCGGGCGAACAGGCGGCTCGACACGTTCACCGCAATGAATGACAACACCACGCCAGCTTGCTGCCACGCGCACATCTGCTGACACGCCTGACGCATCACCCAGGCGTCGATGTCCGCGATCAGCCCGGTGCGCTCGGCAATCGGGATGAACTCGCTCGGCGGCACCAGGCCACGCTGCGGGTGCTGCCAGCGCACCAGCGCCTCGACGCCGATCAAGCGACTGCTCTGCAGGTCGTGCACGGGCTGGTAGTAGACCCGCAGCTCCTGCTGCTCCAGCGCCCGGCGCAGCTCGAAGGCGGTCTCGACCCGATGCTGGGCATGGGCCGTCAATTCCTCGGTGTACAAGGCATAATCGTTACGCCCGGCGCTCTTGGCCTTGAACAATGCCGAATCGGCATTGCGCAGCAACTGCTCGGCGCTCTGCGCGTCGCTGGGGAACAGGCTGATGCCGACACTGGCATTGATGAACAACTGATCGGCGTCGATCACGAAGGGCTCTTTCAGGCCGTCGATGATCCGTTGCGCCAGCGCCGCGGCCTGGACCAGTTGCCCACAGCTCTCCACCAGCACAGCAAACTCGTCGCCCCCCAGGCGCGCGAGGGTCACGCCGGGACCGAACATCTCGCGCAAGCGCGAAGCCACCGCCTTGAGCAGGCGATCGCCGACGTTGTGCCCCAGGCTGTCGTTGATCATCTTGAAATGATCGAGGTCGATCATCAGCAAGGCACAGCCGCGCTTGTGGATTTGCGCCGACGCCAGCGCCTGTTCGACACGATCGCCGAACAGCAGGCGATTGGGCAGGTCGGTCAGCGGGTCGTGATGCGCCAGGTGCTTGAGCTCGTGCTCGGAATCCTTGATCGCGCTGATATCGGAAAACACCGCCACGTAGTGGCTGAGCTGACCGCAGTCGTCACGGATCACCCGGATGGTTTGCCACTGGGGGAAAATCTCGCCGCTTTTGCGCCGGTTCCAGATCTCACCGCTCCACTGACCACCACGCCCGAGATCCTGAAACATCTTCTTATAAAAATCCGGCGGGTGATGACCGGACTTGAACAGGCTGGGCGTACGCCCCAGCACCTCGTCGGGCTGGTAACCGGTGATTTCCATGAAGGCGCGATTGACGTGGACAATCTTGCGCTGGCGATCGGTCACCAACACGCCTTCATGGGTGCAATCGAACACCGCCTGCGCCTGGCGCAATTGCGCACGGTCCTCAGTGCCCCGGCCCAACGCGGCTCCCCGACCGAGAAAACCCGGCCAGCGCCCACGCACCAGGACAATCAAGCCGGCACTGAGCAGCACCCAGACGTAACCGTTGATCAGTTGCCAGCGGGCTAGATGAGCGGAATCATCGAACAAATTGTTCAATAAACAACCAGTAATCCCCAACCACACGCAGGAAATCACCAGGTAAAGCAGCGCTGCACGCAATGCATCGCGATAAAAGGCAGGCATCCGGCCGTCCATGTCCCTACAAAAGTTCGGAATTATAGAATAAAGAAACATCCCGCCACTCTTATCTGAAAGGGTGACTGGTTTTATCTGTGTCCTGAGTGATAATGCGCGAGCTATTTTTTTCTTTATCGAGGGCCATATAGCCTATGTGGTACGAAGGTTTACTCGGCTTGTCGGCCTGGCAACTGGTGGCAGTCACCCTGTTAATGACCCACATCACCATCGTGGGTGTCACGGTTTACCTGCATCGTTACTCGGCCCATCGCTCTCTTGAGCTGAATGCCGGCCTGAAACACTTCTTCCGCTTCTGGCTGTGGCTGACCACGGCGCAGAACACCCGCGAGTGGACCGCTATCCACCGCAAGCACCACGCCAAGTGCGAAACCGTCGATGATCCCCACAGTCCGGTCATCAAGGGCCTGTCCACGGTCCTGCGCAAAGGTGCCGAGCTGTACCGCGCCGAAGCCGAGAACCCCGAGACCCTGCGCATCTACGGCAAGAACTGCCCCGAAGACTGGATCGAACGCAACCTGTACAGCCGCTACCCGTTGCTGGGTGTGGCACTCATGGGAGTGATCGACCTGCTGCTGTTCGGCACCATCGGCATCACCATCTGGGCGATCCAGATGATGTGGATCCCGTTCTGGGCCGCCGGCGTGATCAACGGCCTGGGCCATGCGATCGGCTACCGCAACTTCGAATGTCGCGACGCGGCGACCAACCTGGTGCCATGGGGCATCCTGGTGGGCGGCGAAGAGCTGCACAACAACCACCACACCTACCCCAACTCGGCCAAGTTGTCGGTGAAAAAGTGGGAGTTCGACCTCGGCTGGGCCTGGATCCAGCTGTTCAGCTTCCTGCGCCTGGCCAAGGTGCAGCGCGTTGCGCCCATTGCCCACCGCGTCGAAGGCAAGGGCAACCTGGACATGGACACCGCCATGGCGATTCTCAACAATCGTTTCCAGATAATGGCCCAGTACCGCAAGCTGGTGATCGGCCCGCTGGTCAAGCAAGAGCTGGAAAAGGTCGACCATTCGGTACGCCACCAATTCCATCGCGCCAAGCGCCTGCTCTCGCGGGAAACCAGCCTGCTGGATGAAAAGCATCACCTGCGCATCCAGACCATGCTCGAGCACAGCCAGGCACTGAAGGTCATCTACGAAAAACGCCTAGCCCTGCAGCAGATCTGGGTCAAGACCAGCTCCAACGGCCACGACATGCTGGCGGCCATCAAGGACTGGATCCACGAAGCAGAGGCCAGCGGGATTCAATCCCTGCGCGACTTCGCCCACCAGCTCAAGACCTACTCCCTGCGTCCGGCGTAAAGCCCCAAACCATAGATGTGGGAGCGCCGCCCGGCCCGCTCCCACAGGGCCTGCGCCAGATCAGGTCTTGCGCAGGCGCATCAGTTCCGGCAAACCGATCTTGAGCAAGCGTGCCGTTCGGCTTTTCGCCAGCTCCTCGACGCCCTCATGCTCCGTCAGGCGGGCCAACTGGGCGGCCATGTTCATCACCAGGGCTTCCCTGGAGTAAACCCCACCACCAAGCCGATAGACCGCGGCAATCAGCTCTCGCAGCTCCAGCGGCAGCCGCCAGCGGGTGCGCAGCGCCGAACCGTAGGCCGCTGCAAACGTCACCAGCGCCTCACCCACCTCCTGCTCGTCATCCAACTCGCCACCGGCCTGCTTCCACTCCTGCAGGCAGCGCAACAACGCCAGGTCGCCCAGGCAATGGAGCATGCCGGCGCAATAGCAGCGTTCCTGATCCAGATCGAGCAACCGCGCGAGCGTGCGGCCGTACTCAGCAGTGTGCAGCGACAGCTCCCAGTAGCGCTCGGCGTAGTCGGCCAGGCACGGGTCGCTCAACTTCGCACTGCGCTTGAGAGCAAGGCCCAGCACCAGGTTCATGCTTTGCCCGGTGCCAAGACGATGCAGGGCCTGGGACAGGGTCTGCACTCCCTCGCCCAGGTGCTGTGCAGCGCTGTTGGCCGCGGCGATCAGTACGGCGGTGATCTGCGGGTCCGTGCGCACCTCTTCTTCCAGCAACCTCAAGTCGAGGCCATTGGGATTCAGGCTGCGCTTGACCGCCAGTTGCACATCGGTCAGCAAGGGCGCGCCGTCTGCCAACTCGCGCCGACGCTCCAGGAAGGTCGCCAGGGTCATACCTGGGGCCAGCGCCGGCACATCGCAGGAGACCGTCTGCCCGGCGCTCAGCAACAGGCCCTGCAGGCGAAGCGTCAGGCCCTGCATGTTCAGCGGCTTGGTCAGGTACGCCGTGGGCGCCAGCGGGATCGCCTCGCGCACGCTGGCACTGTCGTTGCGGTGACTCATCAGAATAAACGGCAACGGCGGATGACGGCGGCGCTGGCGCACACTGCGCAACAAACCCAGGCCATCGACTCCCGGCAGCTCGCCATCGGCAATTACCAGGTCGTAGGGTTGCTCGGCCAGCAGTTGCAGGGCCTGCTGGCCGTCGGCACACAGGTCCAGCCGTGCGTCGCAGCGCACGTTCAACAACACCTGTTTGAGCAGGTCCCGCGACCAGGGATCGGCTTCGGCAATCAGCACGCGCGGCACGGCAGGTAAATCAACAGCGCTCATCAGGACACTCCGGGGCAATCCTTGCACCTTAGACAATGCTGCTGATTCGATACAGGCCAAAAGCCAGCGATGTGTAGGCAAAGATAAAAAAAACCCGCCGAGGCGGGTTTTTTGTGGACCAGGTCACACTCGGTGATCAGAGCTCAGAGAAGCACTCTTCGATGATCGCCAGGCCTTTGTCCAGTTGCTCGTCCGGCGAAGTCAGCGGTACCAGCACGCGCAGTACGTTGCCGTAGGTGCCGCAGGACAGCAGGATCAGGCCCTTGTCGCGCGCCTTGGCCACGACCGCAGCAACGGCAGCGGCGTTAGGCTTGTGGGTGTCGCCGTCGTCGAACAGCTCGACCGCGATCATCGCGCCCAGGGCACGCACTTCACCGATCACCGGGTACTTGGCCTGGATGGCCTTGAGGCCAGTCACCAGACGCTCGCCGACTGCCTTGCAGCGGTCCAGCAGGTGCTCTTCTTCGAACACTTCCATCACGGCCAGGGCCGCGGCGCAAGAGATCGGGCTACCGGCGTAGGTGCCGCCCAGGCCGCCTGGCGCGATGGCATCCATGTATTCGGCCTTGCCGCACACACCGGCCAGCGGGAAGCCGCCAGCAATGGATTTGGCGAAGGTGGTCAGGTCGGCAGCAACGCCCATCTGTTCCATGGCGAAGAAGGTGCCGGTACGGCCAGCGCCGGTTTGCACTTCATCAGCGATCAGCAGGATGCCGTGCTTGTCGCACAGCTCGCGCAGACGAGCCATGAATGCTTTTGGCGCGA
Organism: Pseudomonas sp. Irchel 3H3; assembly: GCF_900187635.1. Classification (NCBI taxonomy): domain Bacteria; kingdom Pseudomonadati; phylum Pseudomonadota; class Gammaproteobacteria; order Pseudomonadales; family Pseudomonadaceae; genus Pseudomonas; species Pseudomonas sp. Irchel 3H3. Next base: position 47,169 of record NZ_FYEC01000030.1, read on the forward strand.
CGTAGAAACCGCCTTCGCCCTGCACTGGCTCGATGATGATGGCAGCGATGTCACGCGGCTCGGCATCGTTCTTGAAAATGCGTTCGATGCTGGCGATCGAGTCGTCGATGCTCACACCGTGCAGTTCGTTCGGGTACAGGGCGCGGAACACGCCGCCTGGCATCAGGCCCATGCCGGCCGAGTAAGGCACGACCTTACCGGTCAGGCCCAGGGTCATCATGGTGCGGCCGTGGTACGCGCCGGTGAAGGCGATCACGCCAGCACGGCCGGTGGCGGCACGGGCGATTTTCACGGCGTTTTCCACCGCTTCGGAACCGGTGGTGACCAGCAGGGTTTTCTTGGCGAAATCGCCTGGAACCTTGGCGTTCACTTTTTCGCACACTTCAACGTACGGTTCGTAGGCCAGTACCTGGAAGCAGGTGTGAGTCAGTTTGTTCAGTTGCTCGGTCACTGCCGCGATGATTTTCGGGTGCACGTGACCGGTGTTCAGCACGGCGATACCGCCGGCGAAGTCGATGAACTCGCGACCTTCAACGTCGGTCACGGTAGCGTTCTTCGCGGACTCGGCGAAGATCGGGTGAATCTGGCCAACGCCGCGTGGTACAGCGGATTCGCGGCGTTTCATCAAAGAAGCGTTGGTCTTGCTCATAGTGTCCTCATTCACCGCTCATCGGGCGGCGTGGTTCAAGGAAAATGCGGCGGGGAGGCAACTGGGCAGCATGCGATGATCGACTGCCGCAGCTTTCCCGGCCACAGAGAAAATTGCGTGTGTTGCACGCAAAGGGACAGCGCTCTCGTGCCCTTTGCGTTTCAAGCAATGCCTTGCCGGGCTTAGCTCTTGGAGCTTAGATGCCCAGGCAGAGGTATTTGATTTCCAGGTAGTCTTCGATGCCGTACTTGGAGCCTTCACGGCCCAGGCCCGAGGCCTTGATGCCGCCAAATGGCGCGACTTCGTTGGAGATCAGCCCGGTGTTGACGCCGACCATACCGTATTCCAGGGCTTCAGCCACACGGAACACACGACCCAGGTCGCGAGCATAGAAGTACGAGGCCAGGCCGAACTCGGTGTCATTGGACATCGCGATCACTTCGGCTTCGTCTTTGAAGCGGAACAGCGGCGCCAATGGACCGAAGGTTTCTTCCTTGGCCACGGCAGCGTTCTTCGGCACGTTGGTCAGGATGGTCGGCTCGAAGAAGTTGCCTTCCATGACCTTGCCACCGGCCAGGACTGTGGCGCCTTTGGCGATCGCGTCAGCAATGTGCTCCTGGACCTTGGCCACGGCCTTGCCATCGATCAGCGGACCCGTGGTGGTGCCTTCTTCCAGACCGTTGCCGATCTTGAGCTTGGCCACGGCCACTTTCAGCTTCTCGGCGAACGCGTCGTAGACCGAATCCTGAATGTACAGGCGGTTGGCGCAGACGCAGGTCTGGCCATTGTTGCGGTACTTGGAAATGATCGCGCCTTCGACGGCCTTATCCAGGTCCGCGTCGTCGAACACGATGAACGGTGCGTTGCCGCCCAGTTCCAGGGACACTTTCTTGATGTCCTTGGCGCACTCAGCCATCAACTGGCGACCGATTTCGGTCGAGCCCGTGAAGGACAGTTTGCGCACGATCGGGTTGCTGGTCAGTTCGCTGCCGATATCGCCGGCGCTGCCGGAAACCACGCTGAACACACCGGCAGGAATGCCGGCACGCTGGGCCAGTTCAGCCAGGGCGAATGCCGAGAAAGGCGTTTGCGAAGCTGGCTTGAGCACCATGGTGCAACCAGCAGCCAGTGCCGGGCCAGCTTTGCGGGTGATCATCGCGGCCGGGAAGTTCCACGGGGTAATGGCAGCGGTCACGCCGATTGGCTGCTTGATCACGATCAAGCGCTTGTCTGGCTGGTGGCCTGGAATCACGTCACCGTAGATGCGCTTGGCTTCTTCGGCGAACCATTCGATGAAAGAGGCGGCGTAGACGATTTCGCCCTTGGCTTCGGCCAATGGCTTGCCCTGCTCGAGGGTCATCAGGCGAGCCAGGTCGTCCTGGTTTTCGATAATCAGTTCAAACCAGCGACGCAGCTTGTTCGCGCGGTCCTTGGCGGTCAGTGCACGCCAGGCCGGCAGCGCTTTGTCTGCAGCTTCAATCGCACGACGAGTTTCGGCCGCGCCCATTTTCGGCACGGTGCCCAGAATTTCGCCCGTTGCCGGGTTGTTGACGTTGATCGTCTGACCATTGTCCGCATCAACCCAAGCGCCATCAATGAAGGCTTGCTGGCGGAACAACAGGGTGTCTTTAAGCTGCATGTCGGCTTTCCTTAACAGCACCGCGCGCGCGCGGAGCGAATTATGATTGTAGAAAGGCGCCTTGAGGGCTGCCGTCAGGGAAATCATTCACCGGGCTGAAGCACATAAATAACGCACTGATTGAAACTCGTGCGGTTCAGCACCCAGACAAGAGCGTTTGAAATCTCAAACGAATCCTAGGATCAAAGGGGGTAAAGGACAATAGGTTGTTCGAAAAAAAGAACGAAAAGCCCGTTTAACCCAAGGTTTTCTGATCAACGTCGCGAACACCCTCTTAACCGGCAGAAAACATCAGGCTATTCAGCAGCATGGACGCACGCTGTGCTTATGAGTATTATGGCGCCCGCATTGCACCAGTAGCTCAGCTGGATAGAGTACTGCCCTCCGAAGGCAGGGGTCGTGGGTTCGAATCCCGCCTGGTGCACCATATAAAACGAAAGGCCCGGGTGAAAACCCGGGCCTTTCGTTGTTTCAGGCATCCACTTCGTCGCCAGGGCTCGGCGCCCCATACCTGGAGTTGTGCACCAGTTGTTCGACGAAGAACTCCACGTGCCCGCCAGGGTGAGCCGGCAGAGGCCAGGCGTTGATCTTTTGCGCAATGTCGCGAAAGGCGTTGGCAAACCGGGAACGTGGATACGCTTCGACCACCACCTGTCGCTTGCGTACGGCCCTGGGCACTGACTCGTCGTTCGGCACCGCGCCCAGGTAGTGCAACTGCACATCGAGAAGCCGATCGGTGACCTTTTCCAGCTCGGCAAACAGCTTGCGCCCTTCCCGTGCATTTGCCGACTTATTGGCCAGCACGCGAAAGCGGTGAATGCCGTATTGCTGATGAAGCAATTGAATCAGGTTACAAGTGCCACGAATCGCCGCGGGCTCATCACACGCCACCACTATCACTTCCTGGGCGGCACGCAGAAAACTCATCACCGTCTCACCGATACCGGCCGCCGTATCGATGACCAGGACATCCAGTTCGTCGCCAATACTGCTGAAGGCATGGATCAGCGCATGAAATTGTGCCGGTTGCAGGTGGGCCAGGTCCGGCGAACCGGAACTTGCCGCAGCGATACGGATGCCTCCTGGGCCCCGTACCAGCGCATCCGCCAGCTCGCAACGCCCGGCAAGGACATCCGCCAGACGGTACCTGGGTGTCAGCCCCAGCAAGGCATCGATGCTGGCCAGCCCGAGGTCGGCATCCAGCAATACCACCCGCCGACCGGCTCTCGCCAACGCCAGGGACAGATTGACCGCCACCGTGGTCTTGCCAACGCCACCCTTGCCGCCACTCACGGCAATAACGCGCACACGATGCACACTATTCATCTATTTTTCTCTTGCACACGCCTTGTGCACCCGCCCGTCAAAAAACAGTGCCTGACACGCGCAGGCCAAAAAACCTGGCCAACGCGGCCCTACGCCGAAGGTTATGAATGCTTAGTATCAGTATGTTGGTAACCATCTACTGAACTGCCGAAGTACGCCGTGAGAAACCGACGGTTAAAAAACGGCGAAACTTGCGCGGTGCAGTTAATGCCATGACGCAACACTACCTGACGAGAGAGATCACTCGAATACTGCGCCAATCAGTTAGGCAGAAGTACAGCGCTACAGGCTCATTACTCGCCTGTTAGTCCGCACAGCGCCGTCCACCTCCGACACCCAAACAGCTGCGTCGGTCAGCACCGGGCAGAAAATAAAACAACGCGTCGAAGCGACCTCAATCGTACAGGCTCCCGTCACATGAAAAGTTTCTTACTTAGACCAAATTATAGTTATTACTAAAGCATTAGCCTATGCTGATTTCATCCGAAAGGATGATCACCCCAGCCCTCTTACTATCCGACTAATACAATGATAATAAGATGTGCGCTGCATTATAACGCCAGCCCAAGAAGCCTTTTCCAGAGCCAAAAATTCGAGCGGGCAAAGCCATGATATTTTTTTCCCGGCAAAGTAGAAAAAGTTCATCAGTTGAATTAGAGTCCCTAGTGAGCTTTGGCGCTGCCTGCTAAAGCCTTATCTTTTATCGGGAATTGGAGAGCCGACCGCTACAGCAGTAATAGCGGCGGAAGAGAAGGATCGCAAATGCATAAGAAAACCGCGCGCCTAACTATACTGATTGATCTTCCGACTAAAAAGAAATTAGAGGATCTCTCTGAGACTGTCGATCTAACCGTGTCGCAGATTCTCAGAAAATTAATCAAGAACCACCTGAGCGAGTTCGACCAACCGATCAGCTTTTCGCCGGAAGAAATAACCCGCGACGACGCTTTTCCGCTCAACTAGAACGAAAGTACCGGTATCCGTGTGACGTAGTTCACATTCGCGTCACTTATTACACCGCCGCTCTTGCCGGACGCGGGAAAACTGCATGGATTCAGTTGGGTTCGATTATCGAACACAATAATGCTAGCCCCCCCAGAATTCTGTCTTCATCTGACGTTGACAATGGATTTTCTTATGTCTTTGAAACAGCAATTACTCGCCTGTTACAACTTTTTTAAAGCACAGACAGTAGAGCCCATCAGCAGCACTGACGCGCCGACGACGTGCACCTTGTTTTTTTCCCTCAGCAACGGCACACAACGGGCACGGGTATTCCACAACAGCGCCGACACCTTCGAGGCTGCGTGGAATCACGCACTCCTGAACTTCCCACCACTACCGGTTGCGTCCCAACAAGATCATCCGACCGAGCGGCTCTGGCTGCGGGTTGAGCGTGCTACCCACCTGACGACGCTGTCGTGGGCACAATTGCAGGAGCGCCTGCAGCGCCACAAACGCAATTACTTTCGCTTCGGCATCGCCTTCGACCCGCAACTGAAGACCGCCCTGACCGAACAGGAAATCAACGCCAACGCAATCCTCTACGGCGGTTCGACAGTGCCGCTGGCCCGCTTTAACCCGGGCAATTTTTCGGTGTATGTGAAAAAACGCTTTGCCGATTCAGCAGCGCTGGAGGCCGCCCAGAAGGCCCAAGCCGACCCGCAGACCCCGGTCTACCTGTTCCAGACCCAAGGCGTTTTTTGTGCCGAAGACGGTATCGCCCACGCCCTCAACAGCAGTGGCCCGGATGTCGGGCGCCGCAAGACCTCGGTGCTGGACGCGGGCGAGATCCGCGACAAAGTCGTCAGCGCCTCGGACTTTCTCGCCTGCCAGGTCAAGGACAGCGGGGAATTTGTCTACGGCCAGTTCCCCTGTTTTGACCGCACCATCCAGAACTACAACGCCCTGCGCCACGCCAGCACGACCTATTCGATGATCGAAGCCTGGGCGCTGACCCGAGACGACGCCCTCCTGGCCTCGATCCAACGCGCCCTCGACCACCTCACCCTTACGCTGATCAGGCCCTACATCCTGCCCGACGGCAGCGCCGCCGCGTACCTGGTGGATGTCGGCGACGAAATCAAACTGGGCGGTAACGCGGTCTGCCTGTTGGCCCTGGTGAAATACAGCGAAGTCACCGGTAATCGCGACTATCTGCCACTGCTGGCGGCGCTAGCCAATGGCATCGCCTGGATGCAGGACCCGCAGACAGGTGGCTTCAACCATGTCCTGCATGCCCACGACCTGAGCGTCAAAGCGCCGTTCCGGATTATCTACTACGACGGTGAAGCTGCCTTCGGGCTGATGCGCCTCTATGGTTTGAGTGGCGACGAACGCTGGTTACACGTCGTCGAGAAAGCCTTCGACTATTTCATCGCCAAGGAACACTGGCGCGAGCACGACCACTGGCTGAGCTATTGCGTCAATGAGCTGACCCGCTATCGGCCCGAGGAAAAATACTTCCGCTTCGGCCTGAACAACTTCGTCGATTACCTGGGGTTTGTGCAGCAACGCATCACCACCTTCCCCACCCTGCTGGAGTTGATGATGGCCGCGCAGCAAATGCTGCAGCGTATCTCGCAACTGCCGCAACTGCGCCATCTGCTCAACGAGGTCGACTTGCAGGCGTTCTATCGCGCCTTGCACCACCGCGCCGGGCACTTGCTCAACGGCTACTTCTGGCCGGAAATGGCAATGTTCTTTGGTCATCCTGCGCGCATCGTCGGCTCGTTCTTTATCCGCCATCACGCCTTTCGCGTGCGCATTGACGATGTCGAACACTACCTCTCGGGGCTGATTGCCTATCACCGCTACCTGCTCGACGGCGCACCGCAGGTCCGCGCCGCCCAGCCAGACGTACAGCAAGATGGCGCCGGCTGGCAGTGGGATGCGGCCAAAGTGCTGCAAGCCACCGGTGGCACCTGGGCGGTCGCACCCGAGGCGGATTGGACAGCCAGCGGGCTGGCTCCGTCCATGGCCTACTTCAAACCGCAACGCATGTTGAGCCGCCACCCGAGCAAGGTCGGCGCCAATGAGGCCCGGCTTGCACGCCTGTGGGCCAAGGCCGAGCCGCAGCTGCGTCCCTCAGCCATGGTCTGCGTCGACCCCACGCCTTACCTCGGCAGCGGCCTGCCGGTACTGCAAGTTCCGGACACGGCAGATGCCATGCTGCAACTGGGGCGGTACGCCCGCAAAGCCTTCGCAGGCCAGGTGTTCGGGGTCACCGGCAGCGCCGGCAAGACCACGGTTTGCGCGATGCTGACCCATGCCCTGGCGCAACTGGGCAGCGTGGCGCAAACCGAGGGCAATGCCAACCTGCCCCATGGGATTGCCTGGAACCTGGCTTGCATGACCGATCCTGCGCGGTTCTGGGTCTTGGAAATGGCCGTCGGCAGGATGCCTATCAACTCCGAACTGGTGCGCCCCCATATTGCGGTCGTCACCAGCCTGGCCCCGGCACACCTGGAGTACCACGGCACCCTGGAGAACCTCGCGCGCAAGAAAAGCGCGATCTTCCGGTCCATGGCACCCGGCGGGCATGCGGTGCTGAACCATGACATGCCGTACTTCCAAGTGTTCGCCAATGCCGCCCAGCGCGCGCAATTGACGGTACTCAGCTACGGCGAGCACGAACTGGCTGATCTGCGACTGCTGGACTGCTGCACGACCCCGTCCCACTTGCAGGTCAATGCCAGCCTGCGCGGCACGCCCGTGCACTTCAAGTTGCGCGCCCGCGGCCACCATATGGTGCTCAACGCCCTGTCGGTGCTGGCTTCGCTGGTGTGCGCCGGCTTGCCCACGGCCCAAGCCCTGGCCGCACTGGAGACATTCGCCGCGGTGGATGGCCGCGGTAATACGCTGACCATCCCCTGCGGCGACGGTGACTACCAACTGATCAACGACGCCTACAACGCCAATCCGGGCTCGATGGGGGCGTCGCTGAAAATGCTCGCCGAACTGCCCGGCCGGGCCGATCAGCGCGTTGCCGTACTGGGGGATATGCTCGAGTTGGGCCCCGACACCCAGCGCTATCACCTGGAACTGGCCGCGTCCCTGCTGGCCGCAGCCCCACGCCAGACCCTGCTCTGCGGACCACTGATGCACGGGTTGTATGTGCAACTGCGCGATCAGTTACCCATCGAGTGGTTCGAGGACGTCAAGGCCCTGCAGGAGCAACTGCCACGGCACGCCGCGCGCTGGTTCCAACCAGGTGATTGGGTACTGGTGAAGAGTTCTGGCGGCACTGGGCTGTCCCAGGTGGTCGACTCACTGATGGCCGCCGAACCGGCCGTCGCGGCGCTCTGACACCCTCCGTGACCACGACTCGCTGACTCCAGCGAGTCGTGCCTTCAAGGTTGTGCGCACTGCGCCGCCGTCTTCAGCCCGATATCGTTGCGCAACTGATGAAACGCCGGTGCAGTTGCCGGTGCTTCGATCAGTTGCGCCGGCAATCCGGCATCGCGCAGTGCCTGGTAGAACTGCTCCTGCAACACAAAGGGGGCGACCTGGTCGTTGCGATTGCCCAGCACAAACAACTGCCGATCGGGCACCTGGGCAATGCCGGCGACATGCTCCAGCGGATCGTACGGATGCAACAGGCCATTGGTGTCGCGCCCCTCGCGGGACGGCAGGCCTTTGCTGCGACGAATCATCTGCGCCCGTTCGAGCAAGGCAAAGGCTCCCGAAGTCATGACCGCGCACTGCACATCTTCGCGCCCCAGTGTCAGCAAGGCCGCCACCACCGTCGCCCCGCCACTGTGCCCGAGCAACACAAAACGGCCGATGCCATAGCGCTCGCGCAACTGGTCGAGTGCCGCGCCCAGCGCTTGGAACTCGGCGGGCTGGCGCCGCTGGCCATGGTTGCCGCTGGAGCCGTAGGTCCCCGGACGCGCAACAATCACCACCGGCACCCCGGCCCGCCGACTCAGGGCCGCCGCTTGCCGATCCTTGGCGCGCAGGGTATTGCCGGCAATGGTTGCGGGCGCGCGGTGCATTTCGATATTGCGGTCACCATGAAACATCACGATCACCACCGGCGCGTGCGCAAGCGGCACGGCACTGAAGTAGCGGATGCAGGCCTGGCCGTTGGCGTACTCGACCCACAGGGCCGAGTCCTGTTCGGTGCAAGTGGCCGGGTCTGCCGGGGCATTCCACGCCAGTGGCAGGTCTTCCGTGCCCCGGGCCCACAGCGGCGCACTGACCAGCAGCACCACACACGCCAGCCACCTGGCGACGCTCATTGAGCGCATGCCTAGCGCTCGCGCAAGGCTTCGCGCGCCCGGTTCATGGGCTTGATCAGGTAATCGAGCACGGTCTTCTGGCCGGTCTTGATGTCCGCCGCCGCGATCATCCCCGGCACAATGGAAAACGCCTTGCCGGCCTTGTTGTGCAGCTCATTGTCATTGGTGCGAATGAACACGCGGTAGTAGAAGACCTCGGGTTTGACTTCATCCTGGATGGTGTCCGGGGAAATGGTCACCACCTTGCCATCCATGCTGCCGTAGATGGAGTAGTCATAGGCCGTGATCTTGACCTTGGCGTCCTGGTCGGGATGGATGAAGGCAATGTCCCGCGGGGAAATGCGCGCCTCGATCAACAACTGGTCGTCCATCGGCACGATCTGCATCAAGCGGCCATTGGGGGGAATGATCCCTCCGATGGTGGTGACCTCGATGTCCTTGACGATCCCCCGTACCGGCGAGCGCAACGTCAGGCGCGTGACCGAGTCGGAACGGCCCTTGAGCACCGAGGACAGGGTCTGCACATCGGAGTTGGCCTTGGCCAGTTCTTCGCCGGCCCGTACCATGTATTCGGAGCGCGACTGGGTGAGTTTCAGCTCCAGCTCGGACTTCTGGCGCTTCAGGCGCAAGACCTCGACGTTACTCGCGGCGCCGACCCGGGCCAGGTTCTCGGTGATTTCCAGCTCGCTGCGCACCAGCCCCAGGGAGGCCCGCACCCCCGCCTGCGACTCTTCCAGCCCTTTGCGCCGGGTCTGGTACAGGTCGGTTTCAGCGCTCATCAGCGCCGGGTAGGCCTTGAGCTCCGCCGGGAAGGCCAGCGGGGTGCCGTTCACTTCCGCCTGCAGCCGCGCAACGCTGGCCAGGGAGGCGCGGTACTTGGCGGCACTCTCGCCGAAGTTGGATTCGGTCTTGGTCGGGTCGAGCTTGGCGAGGATTTCCCCCTGCTTGACGATATCCCCCTCGGCCACATTCAGTTCGGCGACGATGCCGCCCTCCAGCGACTGGATCACCTGCTCGCGCGAGGTCGGGATCACCTTGCCGGTGCCGGTCGACACTTCATCGATTTCAAACAGGTAGGCCCACACCCCGAACGCCAGCAGCATCAGCGCCACACACCAGACGACGCGCGTCGAGCGCACGACCGTGACGTCATCCAGGCTGTCGTCGGCGCTTGAGTTGTCACCCTGGGTATTCGCCGAGCCTGCCCGTGGCACCCGCGCCAGGTCCGGGTTCGAGCCCGAGGAACGATTGTTGTTTTCCATCTGAGCTATCCTTTTGCGCAGTCAGTGGCTGGGAGCAGCCGGCTCACTGCGCCGGGTTCCGAGGTTTGGAAAGACGGGCAATGGCGTTGTCCTTGGTGTCATCGATGATCACCGCGCCGTTGTCGACGACGATGATCCGATCCACCAGGCTCAACACACTCATGCGGTGCGTGGCGATGATCAGCGTGCGCTGCGCGCCCCACTGGCCCAGGCTCTGGATCAACTTGCGTTCACTGGCGTCGTCGAGGGCCGCAGTGGGTTCGTCCAGCAGCACAATCTGCGGCTGGCGAATGATCAACCGCGACAGCAGCAGCGCCTGGCGCTGGCCACCGGACAGGCCGAGACCACCTTCCAGAATCATGTGGTCCATGCCCAGTGCGAACTTGCTGATGAACTCCAGCGCACCGGTCAGCGCCAGCGCTTCGAGCAGGTCCTGGTCGCTGGCGTGTGCCGCTCCCAGCATCAGGTTTTCCCGCAGCGTGCCGTGGAACAGTCGGGAGTTCTGGGTCAGCAGGCCAACATCGCGGCGCACATCGGCCGGGTCGATATGGCTCAGGCCGACGCCATCCAGGGTCAGCGAACCCGAACTGAGGTCGATCATCCCGGCCATGACCTGCAGCAGCGTCGACTTGCCCGCGCCGTTGCGCCCGAGGACCGCGATGCGCTCACCCGGGGCAATCTTCAAGTGCTTGACCGTGAGGGCCGGCATCGGCGCATCTTCGGCGTACTTGAACTCGGCCTGCTTGAACTCATAGTCGCCGCGCACCAGCGGCAAGTGCACACGCTTGCTGCCTTCGGCCTGGTCGACCGGCATCTGCATGATCCGGTGCAAGCCCTGCAGGGCCACTTTGGCCTGTTGCCAGCGGGTCAGCACCAGGGTGATCTGCGACATCGGCGCCATCATGCGCGAGGCCAGGATCGACGCGGCCACCAGGCTACCGGTGGTCATGTCGCCCGCCATCACCATCGGCGCACCGAACACCACCACCACGGCAAACACGCCGCCCTGCACGCTCTGGGTCCAGGTCACCAGGCCACTGGTGAGCGTGCGCGAACGCAGGCTGGCCTCGGCGGCGGTCGCGTTGTAGTGGTTCCACTGCTGCTGGAAACGCTGTTCGGCCTGCAGCATCTTGATGTCGTCCAGGCCTTGCACGGTCTCCACCAGCATGGCGCTGCGCAGCGAACTCTCGCGCATCGACTGGTTGGCCAGCCTCGCCAGTTTGCGTTGCGACAACAGCCCCGGGATGATCAGGAACAGCACCGCGCCCAGTGGCACGGCCACCAGCGGCCCGGCAATAAACCAGTAGATCACCACGAACATCAGGAAAAACGGCAGGTCGGCCAAGGCGCTGGCAGTGCTGGAGGTGATCAGTTCACGCAGTTGCTCAAGCTCGCGCAACTGGGAAATGAACGAACCGGTGGATTTTGGCCGGGCGCTGTTACGCAGGCGAATGGCATGGCCGAAGACCAGGTCCGAGACGCGCATGTCGGCACGCTTGCCGAGCAAGTCGGTGATGCGCACACGCATTACCCGCAGGACAAAATCGAAAAACAGCGCCAGCATCACTCCGCCGAACAACACGTACAGGGTCGGCATCGACTCGGCCGGAATCACCCGGTCGTACACCTGCATGGAGAACAGCACCCCGGCCAGGCCGAGGATGTTCGCCGCCAGCGACGCCAACATGACATGGCCGTAGGGGCGCATGTCGCGCAGGACGATGTTCCTGAACCAGCTTTTCTCGTAGGGCTTGATGTAGTCGTCGACCCGCGAGTCCCGCGCCGCCTGCACCGGTCGCAGAATCAGCGCCTTGCGCGCCGACACCAGCAGCTCGGCACGGCTGATGCGGCTTTGCAGGCCTTGGTCACCGCTGTAGACAATACCCAGTTCATCGTCGTCGCTGAGGGTCTGCAGCACACCGATTTGCCCATCGTCGAACTGCAGCACCAGGGGCAGGCGCCGCTGGACCAACAGCGCCGGGCTGAAATCCACGACCTTCAGGCTCAGCCCGGCCTGGCGTGCCATCTGCCGCAGCACCTCGTCGACCCCGGTGCCCTTGCTCCACTGGGCGGCAATGCGCACATTCTGCGCCGAGCAATCCAGGCGATTGTGCCGGGCGACCGCGAGGATCGCTTCCAGCCAATCTTCGTAATCGAGCGCGCTGGCCGCCTCCAGGGTCTGCGGTTCGGTGGCGCCCTGGGTATCCAGGTTCACGGCGTCGTTCATGGTCGAATCTCCACACCTTGGATGGTGCCACTGTCCAGATTGAACGCCGTGCGCAAGGCGCTGCTGTTGTACAGGCAATCGATTTCCAGACGGTGCAGATCCGCGGCGGTGTTGGCCCGATCCATGGCAGCCTGGTGGATTTCCTGCTCGGCGTTCAACAGATCGAGCAATGGCCGCGTGCCCAACTCAAGGTATTGCTGGCGATACAAATCGCGGGTTTCAGAAATGCTGCGTTCACGGAAATCCAGGGTGGTCAGGCGCTGTTCGAGGCTGGAGGTCTGATCCCGCGCCTCAAGCAAACCCTGGCGTACCGCCAGGCGCGCAGCGTCGTTGGCCGCCTCGGCCGCCCGCAACGCTTGGGCCGCTGCCGATTTGCGGGCATTGATCGCGCCGCCCTGGTACAGCGGCATCTCGACGTTGAGGAAGATCCCGTAGCGCGTGCGGTCGCGCCCGCCCACGCTGCCATCTTCATCATTGCTGTCCAGGTACTGGGTGGCCGACGGATCCAGCGACACGGTCGGCATCGCTTCGGCCCGGGCCTGGGCGATCTGCGCCTGGGCATCGACTTGCTGCGCCTGGGCGATCAACAACGAAGGCGTCAGCACCTCGTCGGCATTGATGCCTTGGCAGGACTGGCGCAGCGTGCTCGGTACCTCAGCGGCGACACTGACCGGCGTGCGCGCGCCGAGCAGACTGCCCAGGCTGCTGCGCCAGCGGTTGTACAGCGCGGTGTATTGCAACTGCGTGGCAACGGCAGCCTCGACCCGCGAGCGCGCCTGGATCAGGTCGGAGCGGGTGCTGGCGCCCATGTCGCTGCGCTTTTGCGCCAGGTCGGCAATGGCCGTCAGGCCCTTGACCTGCGCGCGGGAGATGTTGAGCAACGCCTGGTAGCGCTGCAGCTCGATCACCGAAAACGCGGTATCGCGTGCCACCTGGTCGATGGCCAGCAACACCGAAGCCTGCTTGCCATTCACCCGGGCCACGGCACTGTCCACCGCACTGTCTACCTTGCCGAAGTCATACAACATCTGCGAAGCCGACAAGGTGAAGGCCTGGCTTTGGCCGTTGCCGGTCAGGCCGCTGTCGTACCCGGAATTGAACCCGCCACGAATCTGCGGGTAATAACCGGCACGGGCCACGGTGACATTGTCGTGTTGCTGGTACAGCTGGCCGATCGACTCGGCGATCGCGGGATGCCAGGCGACGGCCAGTTGAATGGCGCGCGGCATTTCGAGGTTGTCGGGGACTGCATGACTGGGGGCAGCCGGCTGGCTGGCACCGAACGAATCACCCGGTAAATTCTGGCCCACATCTTTGGGGCTGATGGTGTTGATACTTTCGGGTTCGTAGTCGCGTGTCAGCGCTACGGCCCGCTCTATCGTCAATGGCTGTACGGCGACTGCCAACAACGCCACAAACAGGAACTCGAACCGATCCTTAGGTCTCAAGTAATGCTCCACATCAGCTTGTGATGAAAAAGATAGACGCTTATTTGCCCTGCTGCCGACTCAATTTCAGCGACCTGCACGGCTCACTCGAATTCGTGGTGTAACGCCAGGGCGGCGCAAGAACGCGCCGCCTGGATCGTTACGGTTGATTGATGGAGGATCAAAGGAGAACGTCGGGCCACAAGGCCCGACGCTCCCCGCCAGCAACGTGGTTAAACCACGTTGACCCCGCTTTGCACCCAGAGTTGATGGGTTTCATCTTCCTGGCTGGTGTACACCACGTACTCCTGCCCGTTCTCCAGTTGCGTGCTACCCACCGACCAGTTGCCCGTCAGGTGGACGCTGTCCTGCTCGTCGCCCTGGATAAACAATCTATCCGTCTCGGGCGCCGTCACTGCCAGCAGGTCTTCCAGGCTTACGGTCAGGTCGACCGCACTGAAGTCGTTCAGGTCGATGCTCTCGATATCGCTGACTTTACCGACCAGCAAGCTCAAGTTGATCGTCGCATCGCCACCGTCCCAGACCAGGGTGTCGAAGCCGTCCCCGCCATCCACCGCTGCAAACTCGGTGTCATGGATCGCGATATGGTCAGCACCGTCGGCACCTTCGGTGATCGTGGCCGATGACGGTTCCTGCTCGAACGCAGCTGCGGCGAAGCCTGGGGCTTCGGTTGCAGGATTGCCCGGGTTGGCATCGTCCCAGACCAGATCAAGATCCGGCGAGTCAAGGCGTACGTACAGCGTGGCGGTGTCCTCCTGGCCACCTGGAGTGGTGAGTTTGTAGGTGAAGCTGTCCACTTTGCCGACATCAGCCAGCGCCAGACCCGGGGTCGGCGTGTAGCTGTAGTCACCGTCAGCGTGCAACGTCAGCGTGCCGAATTGCCCTTGCACCACCGCTCCGGTTTGACCCGGAATGACGTAGACCCCGTTGATCAACACACTCAGTACCGTCAACGTCGACGGAATACTGTCTGGCACGGAGTGATCGCTGATCAGCAGGACATTGCCCGTTGCGGCGGTCGCAGCCCCCGTGACGAACTCCGTCAGGTGGGTGGTGAGCAGCGTCTGTGCAACCGTCACCGTTCCAAGCGAGACCAAAGCCCCGGTCGTTGACGTCACTCGATACTCACCTGCCTCACTCACGGTGAAGGTATGGGTCGCATCGACAGTACTCTGTGCCGGCACCACCGGTTTCCACGTTGAACCGTCCCACTTCTGCAGGACAATCGTGGTCGTAGGCAGTACGCCAACTCCGACGAAGCTACGGCTGACTTGCAGTTGTACCGTCGTATCGGCTTCGACCGTGAAAGCCTCACCGGCGACAGTCCTGGAACCGACGGCCAGCGGAGGCGAGTAAATCAGGGCCGTCAACTCGGCGCTATCGACTGGATTGACCAGATCAATCTGCGCAGTACCGATGTCATCGGTGGCAACCACCTCCACGACACCCGGTACCGACGGATCGGCAGGACTCCAGGTAACCGTCGAGTCGGTGCTGTCGATGCGCACGTACAGGGTGGCCGAAGCCGTCCCGCCAGCCGCTGTCGCCAGTTGATAGACGAAGGCATCTACCTTGCCGATGTTCGCCGCATTGCCCGTTGGCGTGTAGCTGTAATCACCATTGGCAAAGATCGTCAGATCACCGTACAGCCCGTGTACCACGGTACTGCCCACTGGATTGATAACGACACCGTTGACTTCCTCGACCGTCGCATCCGCTGCGGTACCTGGAGAGTCCGGCACGCCTGCAAAGCCGTCATCGATGATGACGTTCCCGCTGACTTCACCGCCCGTGACATCGAAGTCCACCAGGCTGACGTTATCGACACTCAGTGTTGCCGTAACGTTTGCACCTACTGCCACGACCGCAGGGTCCATGGTGAGCGTGAAGCGATACTCGCCTGCCGCCAGGCCTTCGACTTTCGCGCTGTTACTGGAACCGAACAGCCCCAGCAGATCGAGCAAGCCACCGCCTACGCTGCCCTGTTCCACCGTCGTCCAGCCGCCAGCACCATCACTGACCTCAAGCTTGGCCGTGAACCCGCTACCCAACACGGAGACCAGGTCACCCGCACCGAAGGACAGATTCAAGGTACCGGTGCTTTCGTCCGACACGGAGAACGTCTGCGACAGCGTCGGCACACCTAACTGAATACCCAGCACATCGAGCAACGTGAACACGTTCATGTTGTTGAGAGAAGTGTTGGTCGTAACCGGAGTTACGGTCAATTCAGCGGTTGCCAGGTCGTCGAAGGCTTCCAGGTCGGCGTCGGCATCAGCGTCGGCGTCCGCATCCGCATCCGCATCCGCGTCGGCATCGGCATCGGCATCGGCATCCGCATCCGCATCAGCATCAGCATCAGCATCAGCATCGGCATCCGCATCCGCATCAGCATCAGCATCAGCATCAGCATCAGCATCAGCATCGGCGTCGGCGTCGGCATCAGCGTCGGCATCGGCATCGGCATCGGCATCCGCATCCGCGTCAGCATCGGCATCGGCATCGGCATCGGCGTCGGCGTCGGCGTCGGCGTCGGCGTCAGCATCGGCATCCGCATCGGCATCCGCATCCGCATCCGCATCAGCATCGGCGTCAGCGTCAGCATCCGCATCCGCATCGGCATCGGCATCGGCATCGGCATCGGCATCGGCATCCGCGTCGGCATCGGCGTCAGCATCCGCATCGGCATCGGCATCGGCATCGGCGTCGGCATCAGCATCCGCATCCGCATCCGCATCCGCATCCGCATCAGCATCAGCATCAGCATCAGCATCAGCATCAGCATCAGCATCAGCATCAGCATCAGCATCAGCATCCGCATCCGCATCGGCGTCGGCATCAGCATCCGCATCGGCATCGGCATCGGCATCGGCATCGGCATCGGCATCGGCATCAGCATCAGCATCCGCATCCGCATCGGCATCCGCGTCGGCATCGGCATCGGCATCCGCGTCGGCATCCGCATCCGCATCCGCATCCGCGTCAGCATCAGCATCGGCTTCAGCATCGGCATCGGCATCGGCATCCGCATCAGCATCAGCGTCGGCATCGGCATCGGCATCAGCATCCGCATCGGCATCGGCGTCGGCATCGGCGTCGGCGTCGGCATCAGCATCCGCTTCGGCATCCGCATCCGCGTCGGCATCCGCATCCGCATCCGCATCCGCATCCGCATCCGCATCCGCATCCGCATCAGCATCAGCATCAGCATCAGCATCAGCATCAGCATCAGCATCAGCATCAGCATCGGCATCGGCATCAGCATCCGCATCGGCGTCGGCATCGGCATCGGCATCGGCATCAGCGTCGGCATCAGCATCGGCGTCGGCGTCCGCGTCGGCATCGGCATCGGCATCGGCATCAGCATCGGCGTCGGCGTCGGCATCGGCATCCGCGTCAGCATCAGCATCGGCGTCAGCATCGGCATCCGCGTCAACATCAGCATCGGCATCCGCGTCAGCATCCGCATCAGCGTCGGCGTCGGCGTCAGCATCAGCATCAGCCTACGAATCAGCATCAGCATCGGCATCGGCATCGGCATCGGCATCGGCATCGGCATCGGCATCGGCATCGGCATCGGCATCGGCATCGGCATCCGCATCCGCATCGGCATCAGCATCGGCATCGGCATCGGCATCCGCATCGGCGTCGGCATCGGCATCCGCATCCGCATCCGCATCCGCATCCGCATCAGCATCAGCATCAGCATCAGCATCAGCATCAGCATCAGCATCAGCATCAGCATCAGCATCAGCATCCGCATCCGCATCGGCGTCGGCAT
>NZ_FYEC01000005.1:0-276474 GCF_900187635.1 Pseudomonas sp. Irchel 3H3
CACGCTGGCCGAACGCAGGCTTGAAGCCGTGGGCAACCCGGCAGGACGCCGGGTTAGCCGCCCCGCGCCATGGATGGCGCGTGGCGGCGGCCCACGGATTCAAGCCGGAGTGAGGGCACACCGAGCCCAAGCGAGGTGCCAAGTGGTGGGGCAAGAGCCTTTTGCTTACTTTTGGGCTCCTCCAAAAGTGAGCCGCTGTAAAAGCGGAACCATAGGAGGCCGTTACCGAAAAAATGGATATGTACTCGGCCTGATCCAACACCCTGGTCGGCCCACAGGCGCAACGTCGCACCACAGTCGTGTAGATACCTATGCCCATCGCGGGCAAGCCTTGCTCCTACCGATAGCAGACAGCAGACAGCCGCATTGGGATTTGGCGGCTTCGCGCCGCTGCAGTACCCTATGCGCCAATCTGCCAGGTATCCCCGCGCCCCATGCTCTTCCTGATCGCCTACATCAGCAGCGTCGTGCTGATCAACTACGCCTTTTCCACTGCACCACACCTGGACATCATCTGGTCGGCCTGGGGTGGGCTGGTGTTCGTGCTGCGCGACATGGTGCAGATCCGCTTCGGCCATGGCGCGATCATTGCCATGCTGGCGGCGCTGGTGTTGTCGTACCTGACATCCGATCCTTCCATTGCCCTGGCCAGCGCCACTGCGTTTGCAGTGTCGGAGTGCATCGATTGGCTGGTGTTCAGCATCACCAAGCGGCCCTTGCACGACCGGCTGTGGATCAGTTCGGCGCTGAGCATTCCCCTGGATACCTTCATTTTCTTCGGCATGATCGACGCCCTGACTCCCGGCGTGCTGCTCACCGCCCTGGGCTCTAAGTTCGCCGGCGTGACGGCCGTGTGGCTGATCATGGCCTGGCGCCTGCGCAAACAGGCGATCGTCAGCTAAGGCCAAAGCCGC
The DNA here is from genome assembly GCF_900187635.1 of Pseudomonas sp. Irchel 3H3. Lineage (NCBI taxonomy): Bacteria > Pseudomonadati > Pseudomonadota > Gammaproteobacteria > Pseudomonadales > Pseudomonadaceae > Pseudomonas > Pseudomonas sp. Irchel 3H3. The sequence continues at coordinate 915 of NZ_FYEC01000005.1, forward strand.
TGGTTCATGTAAAATGCCGCGCTTTCTCCCCATGGGAAGTGCGCGCTGCGCCATATCCCTCGATGATCCGCTCCTTTGAGGAACTTCAGATGACTCGTATCGGAACTCCATTGTCGCCAACCGCGACCCGCGTATTGCTGTGTGGCTGTGGTGAGTTGGGCAAGGAGGTGGTGATCGAGCTGCAACGCCTGGGCGTTGAAGTGATTGCCGTGGATCGTTACGCCGACGCGCCAGCGATGCAGGTGGCGCACCGCAGCCACGTGATCAACATGCTCGACGGTGCCGCGCTGCGGGCAGTGATCGAAGCCGAGAAGCCGCACTTCATCGTGCCGGAAATCGAAGCCATCGCCACCGCTACCCTGGTGGAGTTGGAGGCCGAAGGCTTCACCGTGATCCCTACCGCCCGTGCCGCGCAACTGACCATGAACCGCGAAGGCATCCGTCGCCTGGCCGCCGAAGAGCTCGACCTGCCAACTTCCCCGTACCACTTCGCCGATACCGTCGAAGACTATCGCAAGGCGGTCGAGGACCTGGGCTTCCCTTGTGTGGTCAAGCCGGTGATGAGTTCCTCGGGCAAGGGCCAGAGCTTGCTGCGCAGTGCCGATGACGTGCAGAGCGCCTGGGACTACGCGCAGGAAGGCGGGCGTGCCGGTAAAGGCCGGGTGATTGTCGAGGGCTTCATCGACTTCGACTACGAAATCACCCTGCTGACCGTGCGCCACGTTGGCGGCACCACTTTCTGTGCCCCCGTCGGTCACCGTCAGGAGAAGGGCGATTACCAGGAGTCCTGGCAGCCACAAGCCATGAGCCCGATTGCCCTGGCAGAATCCGAGCGGGTAGCCAAGGCCGTGACCGAGGCCCTGGGTGGGCGTGGTCTGTTTGGCGTCGAGCTGTTCATCAAGGGTGATCAGGTGTGGTTCAGCGAAGTCTCGCCGCGTCCCCATGACACCGGCCTGGTGACTCTGATTTCCCAGGACCTGTCGCAGTTCGCGCTGCACGCCCGGGCAATTCTCGGCCTGCCGATCCCATTGATCCGTCAGTTCGGTCCTTCGGCTTCGGCGGTGATTCTGGTGGAAGGGCAGTCAACCCAGACTGCCTTTGCCAACCTGGGGGCTGCCTTGAGCGAGCCGGATACCGCGTTGCGCTTGTTCGGCAAGCCAGAGGTGAACGGTCAGCGTCGCATGGGTGTGGCGCTGGCGCGTGATGCGTCGATTGAATTGGCTCGGGCTAAAGCAACCCGCGCTTCTCAGGCTGTAGTGGTAGAGCTCTAAACTGCAGCGCGGCTATCGCGGGCAAGCCCGCTCCCACAGGATGTTCGGCTGATCACAAATTTTGTGTACACCAGAAACCCTGTGGGAGCGGGCTTGCCCGCGATGGCGTCTTATCAGGCCACCCGATTCAAATCGTTGTTACGCGTCTCCTTCAGGCACAACACGGCAATCAAGCTGAGCACCGCTGCCCCCGACACATACCCGCCGACATAACTCAAACCGCCCATCGCCACCAGTTTCTGCGCAAAGAACGGCGCCGCCGAGGCTCCGACAATGCCGCCCAGGTTGTAGGCTGCCGATGCGCCGGTGTAGCGCACGTGTGTCGGAAACAGTTCCGGCAACAGCGCGCCCATCGGCGCAAACGTCACGCCCATCAGGAACAGTTCGATGCACAGGAATAGCGCCACGCCCCAGGTCGAACCCTGGGTCAGCAGCGGCTCCATCAGGAACCCCGACAGAATCGCCAGCACGCCACCGACGATCAGCACCGGCTTGCGTCCGTAACGGTCGCTGGCCCAGGCCGACAGTGGGGTGGCGGCGGCCATGAACAGCACCGCGAAGCACAGCAGGCCGAGGAAGGTTTCGCGGCTGTAGCCCAGGGTCGAAACCCCGTAGCTCAGGGAGAACACGGTGGAAATGTAGAACAGTGCGTAGCACACCACCATCGAGCCTGCGCCCAGCAACATCGGTGCCCAATATTGGCTGAACAGCTCGACCAGTGGGATCTTCACCCGTTCCTGGCGTGCCATGGCGTTGGCGAACACCGGGGTTTCGTGCAGCTTGAGGCGCACATACAGACCCACCATCACCAGTGCGGCGCTGAGCAGGAACGGAATGCGCCAGCCCCAGGAACGGAACTGTTCGTCGTCCAGGGTCATGGCCAGGGTCAGGAACAGGCCATTGGCGGCCAGGAAGCCGATCGAAGGACCCAGTTGCGGGAACATGCCGAACCAGGCGCGTTTGCCCGGTGGCGCGTTTTCCGTGGCCAGCAAGGCAGCGCCACCCCATTCCCCGCCCAGCCCCAGGCCCTGGCCGAAGCGCAGCACGCACAGGAGGATCGGCGCCCAGGCGCCAATGCTGTCGTAACCCGGGAGTACGCCGATCAAGGTGGTGCAGACGCCCATCAGCAGCAGCGAGGCGACCAGGGTCGATTTGCGCCCGATACGATCACCGAAGTGGCCGAATAGCGCCGAACCCAACGGCCGGGCCAGAAAGGCGATGCCGAAGGTCAGGAAGGCCGACAGCATTTGCGCGGTGCCGGAAGTCTGGGGGAAAAATACCGGGCCGATCACCAGTGCCGCGGCAGTGGCGTAGACATAAAAGTCGTAGAACTCGATGGCCGTGCCGATAAAACTCGCGGTGGCCACTCGGGTGGCGGAGTTAGTCGGTTGGGCAGGTGTGGCTTCGCCGTAAGTGGTGCTCGTCGTCATGCGGTTATCCCTGACAGTCATGTGCTCGCGAGGAGCGAATTATTATGGTTGGAGCACCCAGGGATGTTGGGGTGGGGCGCGGAGGGCGCTCCAGGTAGGAGCGTTCGCCGCAGAGTCGTGCAACTGGCCGCAAGACACTGGGTGCGGGTAGCACGGTCTGCGGCGGGGCTTGGGTAAGCGTCGTGATTATAGGAAGGGGGCTAACGATTCAACAAGAGGCTGTGCAGTGCTCTTTCAGCCAATTGCAGGCACGGACGTGGTGTGCCAGATCAGCACCTGGCTGACGCGGTTTTCCTCGGTTTCGAGGATCTCCAACCGATAGCGGCCGATTTTCAGGCACACCGGGCAGTCCGGAATGGTTTCCAGCGCCTCGGTCACCAGGCCGTTGAGGGTTTTCGGGCCGTCGCTGGGCAGGTGCCAGCCCAGGGTCTTGTTCAGTTCGCGGATGGACGCTGCGCCGTCGATCACCAGCCGTCCATCGGCTTGCGGGTGAATGTGCGGGTTGTCGAGGCTGTGCTGGCTTTCGAACTCGCCGACGATTTCCTCGAGGATGTCTTCCAGGGTCACGATGCCCTGCACTTCGCCGTATTCGTCGACCACCATGCCCAGGCGCCGCTGCTGTTTGTGGAAATTCAGCAGCTGCAGTTGCAGTGGGGTGCTTTCCGGCACGAAGTACGGTTCGTGGCAGGCCGCCAGCAAGGCCTCTTTGGTCAGGCTGGCATCGGGCAGCAAGTGGCGGACCTGCCGGGTGTTGAGTACCGCCTCGACCTGGTTGATATCGCTGTGGAACACCGGCAGGCGCGTGCGTTTGGTGGCGCGCAGCTGTTCGATGATGTCTTCGAGCGGATCGTCGAGGTTGATCCCGTCCACTTCGCTGCGTGGCACCAGGATGTCGTTGACGGTGATGTTGTCCAGCGCATGAATGCCGGCCAGGGCGTGGGGGCGACAGGCGGCATGTTCGTGCTCGTTGTCGTTTATCGGAGTGGGCTGTGGCTCGTCTTCGCTCTGTTGCACCACCTTGGGTTTGCGTGCCAGGGGCCTGAGCAGCAGCAGGCTGATGCTGCTGAGCAGCCAGGCGAGCGGGTAGAGGATCTTCAATGGCACGCCGAGCAGGGTGTTGCCCAGCGCCAGGATGGTATCCGGATAACGACTGGCGAGGGTGCGCGGCAGGTAATCGGCGAATATCAGCAAGGCCGCCGTGGCGCTCAGGCAGGCGAGCCAGGGGCCGTTGTCGGCCCAACCGAATACCGCCAGCAGGGTGCTGATGACCACCACCAGTGCCCGGCACAAGGTATTGCACAGAATCAGGCTGCTGAGCGGGAAGTTGAGCCTGGCCACCGGCTTGTCGTTCGCCCGTGAGGCGGTGCGTTGAGCCAGCAGTTGCTGTTGCGCCGCTTCGATGGCGGTAAACAGGCCCGACCAGAGGATCAGCAGGGCCAGCACGGCGAGCAATGGCCCTATGGGCAGGTTATCCATAACGAATGCCCGTCAGATGTGCAGGATGAATTCGCGGACCAGCTTGCTGCCGAAATAGGCCAGCATCAGCAGGCAGAAGCCGGCCAGGGTCCAGCGAATGGCCTTGTGTCCGCGCCAGCCGAGGCGATTGCGGCCCCACAGCAACACGCTGAAGACGATCCAGGCCAGGCACGCCAGCAGGGTCTTGTGCACCAGGTGCTGGGCAAACAGGTTCTCGACGAACAACCAGCCGGAGATCAGTGACAGCGACAGCAGGGTCCAGCCGGCCCAGAGAAAACCGAACAGCAGGCTCTCCATGGTTTGCAGCGGCGGGAAGTTCTTGATCAGCCCTGAGGGGTGCTTGTGCTTGAGTTGATAGTCTTGCACCAGTACCAGCAGCGCCTGGAACACAGCGATGGTGAACATGCCGTAGGCCAGGATCGACAGCAGGATATGGGCGAGAATCCCGGGCTCCTCGTCGATTACCTGCACCGTGCCCGACGGCGCGAACTGCGCCAGCAGCACCGTGGCCAGTCCCAGTGGGAACAACAGCAGCAGCAGGTTTTCCACCGGAATGCGTGAGCACGCCAGCAGGGTCAGGGCAATCACTGCGGCGGCAATCAGGCTGGCGGCGCTGAAAAAATCCAGGCCCAGGCCGATCGGCGTCACCAAGTGGGTGAACAGGCTCGCGCTGTGGGCCAGGACGGCGAGGATGCCGAGCATGACCAGCAGGCGTTTGTTCACCTTGGCGCCTGTGGCCAGGCGAGAGCCTTGGTAGAAAGTCGCAGCGGCGTATAAGCAGGCGGCGGCGAGTGTCGTGAGCAAACTGGGTGACAAGGGGAGCATAAATCCTGTTAGGCAAGCCCGAAAGAGAATGAGTTTGGCATACAACCCTTGTCGCATGAAAGACCGCACAACCAGACGGCGGGTGTGCGCCAGACGCAGTCTTCGCTATAATCCGCGACCTGCCCACGCCGCAGGCTCGCCGAGCACATGTTTTTCACGGTCTGGGCCGCCATTACCTCGGTCTCCATAGGGCCTGAAAGGATCGCGCATGTTTGAAAACTTAACCGACCGTCTCTCGCAGACGCTGCGCCATGTCACCGGCAAAGCCAAGCTGACTGAAGACAATATCAAAGACACCCTGCGTGAAGTGCGCATGGCGTTGCTCGAAGCCGACGTCGCCCTGCCGGTGGTCAAGGACTTCGTCAATTCGGTCAAGGAGCGCGCTGTCGGCACCGAGGTGTCGCGCAGCCTGACGCCGGGCCAGGCGTTCGTGAAGATCGTCCAGGCCGAACTCGAAAGCCTGATGGGCGAGGCCAACGAAGATCTGAACCTGAGTGCCGTGCCGCCAGCCGTGATCCTGATGGCCGGTCTGCAGGGTGCCGGTAAAACCACCACTGCTGGCAAGCTGGCGCGCTTCCTCAAGGAGCGCAAGAAGAAGTCGGTGATGGTGGTGTCCGCGGACGTCTACCGTCCGGCGGCGATTAAACAGCTGGAAACCCTGGCCAACGACATTGGCGTGACGTTCTTCCCGTCCGACCTGAGCCAGAAGCCGGTCGATATCGCCGAAGCCGCCATTAAAGAAGCACGCCTGAAATTCATCGACGTAGTCATCGTCGATACTGCCGGTCGCCTGCACATCGACGAAGAGATGATGGGCGAGATCAAGGCCCTGCATGCCGCGATCAAGCCGGTCGAGACTCTGTTCGTGGTCGACGCCATGACCGGCCAGGACGCCGCCAACACGGCCAAGGCCTTTGGCGATGCGCTGCCGCTGACCGGGGTGATCCTGACCAAGGTCGACGGTGATGCCCGTGGCGGTGCCGCGTTGTCGGTTCGCTCCATCACCGGCAAGCCGATCAAGTTCATCGGTATGGGCGAGAAGACTGAAGCCCTGGAGCCGTTCCATCCCGAGCGTATCGCTTCGCGCATCCTCGGCATGGGTGACGTGCTCAGTCTGATCGAGCAGGCTGAACAGACCCTCGACAAGGACAAGGCCGACAAGCTGGCGAAAAAGCTGAAGAAGGGCAAAGGCTTCGACCTCGAAGACTTCCGCGATCAGTTGCAACAGATGAAAAACATGGGCGGCCTCGGCGGCTTGATGGACAAGCTGCCGAACATCGGCGGTGTCAACCTGGCGCAAATGGGCAATGCCCAGGGCGCGGCAGAGAAACAGTTCAAGCAGATGGAAGCCATCATCAACTCCATGACCCCGGCCGAGCGCCGCGACCCTGAGCTGATCAGCGGTTCGCGCAAGCGTCGGATTGCCATGGGTTCCGGCACCCAGGTGCAGGACATCGGCCGCTTGATCAAGCAGCACAAGCAGATGCAGAAGATGATGAAGAAATTCTCCGCCAAAGGCGGTATGGCCAAAATGATGCGCGGCATGGGCGGTATGTTGCCCGGCGGCGGCATGCCAAAAATGTAAAGAATTCGCGCCGACAGTCTTGTCGGCGCGGCCCCCACATGGACGTGGGGCCAGCAGTAGCCCGCCTTGGCGGGCGCTGACTCGCCGTTGGAGACAACGGCTCTACCGCAAATCTGGATGGCACGCCGATAGGCGCCAGAAAAAGACATTTGCAAAAGTCCGGATATTCCTTAGAATATGCGGCCTTTCGGGCACCTATGCCCGCTGTGCATTTAGATTTGCAGCACCGACTACAGGAACTATGTTCACATGCTAACAATCCGTCTTGCCCTTGGCGGCTCCAAAAAGCGCCCGTTCTACCACTTGACCGTAACCGACAGCCGCAACCCGCGCGACGGTTCGCACAAAGAACAGGTTGGTTTCTTCAACCCTGTTGCTCGTGGTCAAGAAGTCCGTCTGTCCGTGAACCAAGAGCGCGTAGCCTACTGGCTGAGCGTTGGTGCACAACCTTCTGAGCGCGTTGCTCAGTTGCTGAAGGAATCTGCTAAGGCTGCGGCCTGAGCAATATGAACGCGACGCCAGCCAATGCTGATGATTTGATCGTTATCGGCAAAATTTATTCTGTTCATGGCGTTCGCGGCGAAGTGAAGGTGTATTCCTTTACTGATCCGACTGAAAACCTCTTGCAGTACAAAACCTGGACGCTCAAGCGCGAAGGCAGCGTAAAGCAGGTTGAGCTGGTCAGCGGACGTGGGAACGACAAGTTCCTGGTCGCAAAGCTCAAGGGTCTTGATGATCGTGAAGAAGCGCGTCTTCTGGCCGGTTACGAGATCTGCGTGCCGCGCAACCTGTTCCCTGAACTGACCGACGGCGAGTACTACTGGTACCAGCTCGAAGGTCTGAAGGTCATTGACCAACTCGGGCAATTGCTCGGGAAGATCGATCATCTTCTGGAAACCGGCGCCAATGATGTAATGGTGGTCAAGCCTTGCGCTGGCAGCCTGGATGATCGCGAACGCCTGTTGCCCTATACGGAGCAATGTGTGTTGGCAGTCGACCTGGCAGCAGGCGAGATGAAGGTGGAATGGGATGCGGACTTCTAAGCGTGGCTAACTTGCGCGTAGAAGTGATCAGTTTGTTTCCCGAGATGTTCTCCGCCATCAGCGAGTACGGCATCACCAGTCGGGCGGTGAAACAGGGGCTCTTGCAGCTGACCTGTTGGAATCCGCGAGACTACACGACGGATCGACATCACACTGTGGACGATCGCCCATTTGGCGGTGGCCCGGGCATGGTGATGAAGATCAAGCCCCTGGAAGATGCTCTGGTTCAGGCCAAGGCAGCAGCCGGGGAGGCGGCGAAGGTCATTTACCTGTCGCCCCAAGGCCGTCAACTGACTCAGTCGGCGGTACGCGAGTTGGCGAATGAGGAAGCATTAATCCTGATTGCCGGTCGCTATGAAGGCATTGACGAGCGATTTATTGAAGCTCATGTCGATGAAGAGTGGTCGATTGGTGACTATGTACTGTCTGGCGGCGAGCTGCCGGCGATGGTCCTGATTGACGCGGTTACACGACTGCTGCCTGGAGCTTTAGGGCATGCGGACTCCGCCGAGGAAGATTCCTTTACGGATGGTCTGCTGGATTGCCCGCACTACACCCGACCGGAGGTGTATGCGGATCAGCGTGTTCCCGACGTGTTGCTAAGTGGCAATCACGCGCATATCCGGCGTTGGCGTTTACAGCAGTCCCTTGGTAGGACCTTTGAACGACGCGCCGATCTTCTGGAAAGCCGCTCGCTTTCTGGAGAAGAGAAGAAGCTGCTCGAGGAATACATCCGCGAGCGGGACGATAGTTAACAACGTATCGATGGTAGGTCCGATGACTTACCTTAGGAGCACAGCATGACTAACAAAATCATCCTTGCACTCGAAGCAGAGCAGATGACCAAAGAGATCCCTACCTTTGCCCCGGGCGACACCATTGTCGTTCAGGTGAAAGTGAAGGAAGGCGACCGTTCGCGTCTGCAAGCGTTCGAAGGTGTTGTAATCGCCAAGCGTAACCGCGGCGTAAACAGTGCTTTCACCGTACGTAAGATCTCCAACGGTGTTGGCGTAGAGCGTACTTTCCAGACCTACAGCCCGCAAATCGACAGCATGGCTGTCAAGCGTCGCGGTGACGTACGTAAAGCCAAGCTGTACTACCTGCGTGACCTGTCGGGTAAAGCAGCTCGCATCAAGGAAAAACTGGCTTAAGTCCAGCTTCCGATGCAGAAAAAAGCAGCCTACGGGCTGCTTTTTTGTGCCCGCAATTTACCTCTGGCGCTGGTCAGGCGCCATTGGCCTCTGGCTGGATCAGCGCCACCAGGGTCCAGCCGGCGGCGGGTTTGATCACGCTTCCGGGTGTCAGCACGTAGACCCAGCCGCTGGGGTCCTGGGCAAACAGCAGGGTCGCACGATCACCGTGTAGGGCCTGATAGTCCTCCCAGGCAAAACCGTCGGTCAGGTGGGTGGTATAAAGTTCGGCGCCCTGGCTGAGCAGGCTGGCCAGCTTGGTGTAGGTCAGGACCTGGCTGCCCAGCAGTTGCCCACGGTGCTCGTGGCTGGCGCGGTGCTTGTCGGTGCGCCGGCTTTCCTGGCCGCTGGCCAGGGCGAACATGCGCTGCTGCCCGAACTCATGGCGAAAGCGCATGGTTGCCAGGGTATTGAGTTCTCCCGAAGGGGAGAGCGCCAGCAGGTGGCCGAGGCCGACCAGGTCCAGGTGCGCATCCGCGTGCTGCGAGGCCGGGTTGCCGAAGTAGGTGGGCAGCCCCTCCATGCGGGCTGCACGAATGTTTTCCCAGCTCGAGTCGGTCAGCAGCACGCGGCTTCCCAGTTGCTGCAGGGCCTTGCCCAGCGCCCGAGAAGGGCCATTGGCGCCAACGATGAGAAATCCGCTGGGGGCGGGTTCGGCAACTTTCAGCAGGCGCGCCAGGGGGCGGGCAGTGGCGCTTTGCAACACCACCGTGCCGATGATCACCGCAAACGTCAGGGGTACCAGCAGCAGCGCACCTTGATGACCGGCCTCATGCAGGCGGATCGCAAAGATTGCCGACACTGCCGCCGCGACGATGCCCCGTGGCGCGATCCAGGCCAGCAGGGCGCGCTCGCGCCAGTTGAGGGTGGAGCCCAAGGTCGAGAGCACCACGTTCAGCGGCCGCGCGATGAACTGGATTACCAGTAATAGCAGCAGGACCAGCGGCCCGAGGGCGATCATCGCGTTCAAGTCCAGTCGGGCCGCCAGCAGAATGAACAGGCCGGAGATCAGCAGCACGCTGAGGTTTTCCTTGAAGTGCAGGATGTGCCGCACATCCACGCCCTTCATGTTGGCCAGCCACATCCCCATCAGGGTCACGGCCAGCAGTCCGGACTCGTGCATCACCTCGTTGGCGGCGATGAAGATCGCCAGTACGGCGGCCAGCGACGCCAGGTTGTGCAGGTATTCCGGCAGCCATTGGCGCCGAATCAGGGTGCCGAGGGCCCAGCCACCGCCGATGCCGAACAAGCTGCCGCACAGGATCACCCCAGCGAATGTCAGCAAGCTGTGCTTGATGCCGTGGCCTTCGGCGCTGGCGATGATGAAGCTATAGACCACCACTGCGAGCAACGCGCCAATTGGGTCAATGACGATACCTTCCCAGCGCAGGATGTTGGCGATCGAGGCCTTCGGGCGCACCACCCGCAGCATCGGCACAATGACCGTAGGGCCCGTAACCAGAGTCAGGCTGCCAAACAGGATCGCCAGCAGCCAGTCGAAACCCAGCAGCCAGTGGGTGGCCACCGCGATCACCACCCAGGTTGCCAAGGCGCCGATGGTCACCAGCCGATGCACTACGCTGCCGATCTCGCGCCATTCGGACAGGTGCAAGGTCAGGCTGCCTTCAAACAGGATCAGCGCCACGGCCAGCGACACCAGGGGCATCAGCAGCGGGCCGAACATTTCCTGTGGGTCGAGCCAGCCCAATACCGGTCCCACCACAATCCCGGTCAACAGCAGAAACAGAATCGCCGGTAGTTTCAGGCGCCAGGCCAGCCATTGGCAGCCTAACGCCGCTGCACCAATGCCACCGAAGGCCAAAAGAATTTGCTGCTCGTTCATTGATGCTCCCTGTTCCTTGAAATAGCTGGCTATGAAAGACTAGCGGGCATCCTTACCGTTCCCTGTTTTTTTACGCGCAGCGCCTGGCCTGCGTGTCTTGAGTATCCATGCCTGCTATCGAACATCCCCTGATCGACCAGTTTCTCGACGCCTTGTGGTTGGAAAAAGGCCTCGCGGACAATACACGCGACGCCTACCGCAGTGATCTGGCGCTGTTCAACGGCTGGCTTGCGGAGCAGGGGCTGGAGTTGCTCAACGCCGGTCGCGAGTTGATCCTCGACCACCTGGCCTGGCGCCTGGAACAGAATTACAAGCCGCGCTCCACCGCACGATTTCTCTCGGGTGTGCGTGGGTTTTATCGTTATTTGCTGCGCGAAAAGCTGATCAGCGTCGACCCAACGCTGCGGGTCGACATGCCGCAATTGGGTCGGCCGTTGCCTAAATCCTTGTCGGAAGCTGACGTCGAGGCCTTGCTGGCGGCACCGGATCTCAGTGAGGCGATCGGCCAGCGGGATCGGGCGATGCTCGAGGTGCTGTACGCCTGCGGTCTGCGGGTCACCGAACTGATCAGCCTGACCCTGGAGCAGGTCAACCTGCGCCAGGGTGTGCTGCGGGTCATGGGCAAGGGCAGTAAGGAACGCTTGGTGCCGATGGGGGAGGAAGCGATCGTCTGGATCGAACGCTATATGCGTGATGCCCGTGGCGAGCTGTTGGGCGGGCGGCCCAGTGATGTGCTGTTCCCCAGCCTGCGCGGCGAGCAGATGACCCGCCAGACGTTCTGGCACCGGATCAAGCACCAGGCCAAGGTCGCCGGTATCGGCAAGTCCCTGTCGCCCCATACGTTGCGCCACGCCTTCGCCACCCATTTGCTCAATCACGGCGCCGACCTGCGGGTGGTGCAGATGCTGCTCGGCCATAGCGACCTGTCGACCACCCAGATCTACACCCACGTGGCCCGCGCTCGCCTGCAGGACCTGCATGCCAAGCACCATCCAAGAGGTTGAATCGAACTGTTACGGGGTTGCGGTGCATTCATCAGCCACAGTCGGCCATAGGGGCCTTATGTGATAGGCTTTGCCGGTTTGCACGATGGACGGTTATGACCCGGTGTTCCGGCACGGGCGTTCTAGTCGATCCATTTGTCCGCCTTCAGGAGTTCTCATGCGTCTGACCCAGATTTTCACCGCCGCAGCCATTGCGTTGGTCAGCACTTTCGCCGTCGCCGATGATGCGGCTGACAAAGCCATCCGCAAGAGCCTGGAAACCCTCCAGCTCGACACGCCGATCGAAACCATCAGCGCCAGTCCGCTGGCCGGTCTTTACGAAGTCAAGCTCAAGGGCAGCCGCGTGCTGTACGCCAGCGCCGACGGTCAATACATCGTCCAGGGCTATCTGTTTCAGCTCAAGGACGGCAAGCCGGTCAACCTGACCGAGAAAACCGAGCGCCTGGGCGTTGCCAAGCTGGTCAACGGCATCCCGGTCGCTGAGACCGTGGTCTACCCGGCCATTGGCGAAACCAAGACCCATATCACCGTATTCACCGACACCACCTGCCCGTATTGCCACAAATTGCACGCTGAAGTGCCAGCCTTGAACAAAATGGGGGTCGAAGTGCGGTATGTTGCTTTCCCACGCCAGGGCCTCGGCTCGCCGGGTGATGAGCAACTGCAGAACGTGTGGTGCTCCACCGACAAGAAAGCGGCCATGGACAAGATGGTCGATGGCAAGGAAATCAAGGCCGCCAAGTGCGCCAACCCGGTTTCCAAGCAGTTCGCCCTCGGTCAGTCGATCGGGGTGAACGGCACGCCGGCCATCGTTTTGGCTGATGGCCAGGTGATTCCGGGCTACCAGCCGGCGCCACAAGTCGCCAAACTGGCGTTGGGTGCGAAATAATCCTGTGTCGTCACGGTAAGCCTTTGACGATCATGGAGCGACGACAGCGGTCGGCGCTCCATTAATAGAGAGCCACACAGGTTGTGGCTGTTTTTCACGGCCGACCTTGTGTCGGCCGTTTTATGGGGAGTTCAAAGTGAATCCGGTCAAAGTAGGCATCTGTGGGTTAGGTACCGTCGGTGGCGGCACCCTCAACGTACTTCAGCGCAACGCCGAGGAAATTGCTCGGCGTGCCGGGCGTGGAATCGAAGTGGCACAAATTGCCACGCGCACGCCAAAGCCTCAGTTCCAGACGACCGGCATTACGATTACCAACGATGTCTTCGAAGTGGCCACGAACCCTGAGATCGACATCGTCATAGAGCTGATGGGCGGCTATACCGTTGCCCGCGAGCTGGTACTCAAAGCGATCGAAAACGGAAAACATGTAGTCACCGCGAACAAGGCGCTGATCGCCGTTCACGGTAACGAGATCTTCGCCAAGGCGCGCGAGAAAGGCGTGATCGTGGCATTTGAAGCGGCGGTAGCCGGTGGCATCCCGGTGATCAAGGCGATTCGCGAAGGCCTGTCGGCCAACCGGATCAACTGGGTCGCGGGGATCATCAACGGCACCGGCAACTTCATCCTCACCGAAATGCGCGAGAAGGGCCGTACTTTCGAAGACGTGCTCGTTGAGGCCCAGGCCCTGGGTTACGCCGAAGCCGATCCGACGTTCGACGTCGAAGGCATCGATGCGGCGCACAAGCTGACCATCCTGGCGTCCATTGCGTTCGGCATCCCGCTGCAATTCGACAAGGCCTACACCGAGGGCATCACCCAGCTGACCACCGCTGACGTGAACTACGCCGAAGCCCTGGGCTACCGGATCAAGCACCTGGGTGTGGCTCGCAGCACCTCCCGCGGCATCGAGCTGCGCGTGCACCCGACCCTGATCCCGGCGGACCGCCTGCTGGCCAACGTCAACGGGGTGATGAACGCAGTGATGGTCAACGGCGATGCTGCCGGTTCGACCCTGTTCTACGGCGCTGGCGCCGGCATGGAGCCAACCGCTTCGTCGGTGATCGCCGACCTGGTGGATGTGGTTCGCGCCATGACCAGCGACCCGGAGAACCGCGTCCCGCACCTGGCCTTCCAGCCGGACTCGCTGTCGGCCCACCCGATCCTGCCGATCGAAGCCTGCGAGAGCGCCTACTACCTGCGCATCCAGGCCAAGGACCATCCGGGCGTGCTGGCCCAGGTGGCGAGCATTCTGTCGGAGCGGGGCATCAACATCGAATCGATCATGCAAAAGGAAGTCGAAGAACACGACGGCCTGGTGCCCATGATCCTGCTGACGCACCGTGTGCTGGAACAGCACATGAACGACGCCATCACGGCCCTCGAAGCGTTGCAAGGTGTGGACGGTCCGGTGGTACGGATCCGTGTCGAACATTTGAATTAATTCAGCGGCAAGCGGCGTAGCGTGGTGCTTGCCGCTTGAAGCCCAAACCGAAGGTTTGCCCCTATGCGTTATATCAGTACTCGCGGCCAGGCACCGGCCCTGAATTTCGAAGACGTGCTGCTGGCGGGCCTGGCCAGCGACGGCGGCCTGTATGTGCCGGAAAACCTGCCGCGTTTCACCCAGGAAGAAATAGCTTCCTGGGCCGGCCTGCCGTACCACGAACTGGCGTTCCGGGTGATGCGCCCGTTTGTCGCCGGCAGCATTCCGGATGCCGATTTCAAGAAGATTCTTGAAGCCACTTATGGCGCGTTTTCCCACAGCGCAGTAGCACCTTTGCGTCAGCTCAACGGCAACGAATGGGTACTGGAACTGTTCCACGGCCCGACCCTGGCGTTCAAGGACTTTGCCCTGCAACTGCTCGGCCGCCTGCTTGACTACGTGCTGCAAAAGCGTGGCGAGCGTGTGGTCATCGTCGGTGCTACATCGGGCGATACCGGTTCGGCAGCGATCGAAGGCTGCAAACACTGCGAAAACGTCGACATCTTCATCCTGCACCCGCACAACCGGGTCTCGGAAGTCCAGCGTCGGCAGATGACCACGCTGTTTGGCGACAACATCCATAACATCGCCATCGAAGGCAACTTCGATGACTGCCAGGAAATGGTCAAGGCCAGCTTCGCCGACCAGAGCTTCCTCAAGGGCACGCGCCTGGTTGCGGTGAACTCGATCAACTGGGCGCGGATCATGGCCCAGATCGTCTACTACTTCCACGCTGCCCTGCAGTTGGGCGGCCCGGCGCGTTCAGTGTCGTTCTCGGTGCCGACCGGCAACTTCGGCGATATTTTCGCCGGCTACCTGGCACGCAACATGGGGCTGCCGATCAACCAGTTGATCGTCGCCACCAACCGCAACGACATCCTGCACCGCTTCATGAGCGGCAATCAGTACGTCAAGGAAACCCTGCACGCGACCTTGTCGCCGTCGATGGACATCATGGTTTCCTCGAACTTCGAACGCCTGCTGTTCGACCTGCACGGTCGCAACGGCGCGGCAATCGCCGGCCTGATGGACAACTTCAAGCAGGGCGGCGGTTTCAGCGTCGAACAGGAGCGTTGGACCGAAGCGCGCAAGCTCTTCGATTCCCTGGCCGTGGACGATGTGCAGACCTGCGAGACCATCGCCGAAGTGTTTGCCCAGACCGGCGAACTGCTCGATCCGCACACCGCCATCGGCGTCAAGGCGGCCCGTGAGTGCCGTCGCAGCCTGGATATCCCGATGGTGATTCTTGGCACGGCGCACCCGGTCAAGTTCCCCGAGGCCGTTGAAAAAGCCGGCGTAGGAAAAGCGCTTGAACTGCCTACCCATCTTTCCGACTTGTTTGAGCGAGATGAGCGTTGCACTGTTTTGCCAAATGACCTGAAAGCGGTACAGGCCTTTGTCAGTCAGCATGGCAACCGCGGCAAGCCACTCTGATCGGTAAAAACCTGACACATTTGAAGCCCGTCTCCTGACGGGCTTTCTTATTTCTGCATGTCACACTGCGGCCCCTCAAGGATGGGTGAGTGGATGTGAAGGACATGGGCATGCAGCTTTTGAGACGGGTGACGCCAGCCTTGCGCTGGCTGGTTTTTTTCAGCGTGCTGATGCTGGGCCGGGAAGGGCTGGCGATGGCGCCGAACGCCTCGCCAGCGCAGCGCGTGGCGACGACCAGGCCGCTGGTGCTGAGCCCGCAGGAGCGGGAGTGGATCGCCCGCCACCCGCAGGTGATCGTCGCTTCGGTGCAGTATCCGTTGTACCTGTTCAAGGATGAGCAGGGGCAGTGGACTGGCCTGAGCAACGATATCCTGCTGCGACTCTCGCGGATGACGGGCTTGCAGTTTGTCCATCAGGAGTCGTTCTCCACCGAGCACCTGCTGGGCCTGCTGGAAAGCGGGCAGGCGGACATGAGCAGCACGCTGGTGGTGAACGATGAGCGCAAGGGCTTCCTCGACTTCAGCCACGCCTTTGGCGGGTCGGGCTGGGTCTTCGTCGAGCTGGCCGCAGGCGAACCTGTGCAGTCGCTGGAGGCGCTCTCAGGCAAGGTCCTGGCACTACCGGCCCGGCATGCCCTGGAAGCCGGTATCCGGCGCGACTACCCACAGATCCAGTTGCGCACGGTGAAAACCTACGCCGAGGCGCGTGCCCTGGTGGAGAGCGGCGAAGCCCACGCCACCATCGAGAACGAAAATGGCGCCTATCAGTTTCCGGCGGGGCGACTGGCCATCGGTATGAGCGTCGAGGGCCACTGGGTCACCGACCATCTGGCCGTGCGCAAGGGCCAGCCGCAACTGTTGAGCATCCTCAACAAGGCTCTCGAGGCATTTCCTCCTGCCGAATTGCGCGCGATCCGCGTCAAGTGGCTCAGTGGCGTGGTGCCCATGCAGCCGCCATCACTGTGGCAACGGTTGATTCGATGGGCGTGCTGGGGGGGTGTGCTTGCGGGCGTGTTTGGCCTGATCTCGGTGCTGTGGAATCGCCGGCTCAATTGCCAGGTCGAGCGCCGAGTCAGGGCCGAAGAGGCGTTGGACGATCAGTTGGCGTTCGAACAATGCCTGATCAACGCCATGCCCGATCCGGTGTTCGTCAGGGATCTGGAGGGGCGCTTGATCCAGTGCAACAAGAGCTATGAAGAGTACCTGTCGACGCGCTTTGACCGAGTCCAGGGCAAACGCCTGACCGAGGTCGATACGCTGCCGGCCGCCACGGGCCAGTTGCTGCACGCTGAGTTCATGGCGCAACTGGGCAGCCGCAAAGGCCGTTTTATCGAACGTCAGCTGACGTTCAACAACGGCACGCGGGAGATTTACCAGTGGACGGTGCCGTTCTATAGCGCCAAGGGCGTGCTGCGTGGCGTGCTTGGCGGCTGGACCGCGCCCCGTGGGCCGCGCCACCAGGAGCCGCGCTGAGGTTTGGCGGGGTGTTTTTATCCTGTCATCTTTTCCCGGCATGCTCTGCCAACTAGGGTGTTGCGATATGCCTTCAGTCGAGATCTAGAACTTTCTTCTCGGGCCAGTGGTCATTTACAGTGAACGCGCCTTGGCACTTTGTTTCGGACTATTGAGTGGTGATCGAGATGGAAAGTATCAGCCTATTGTTGGGTGAAGCACTGAGCCCGTACCAGGTAACGCTGACCCCGTCGGGTGTTTCTGGAGAGTGCCTGGTGACCTTGAAGAATGCCGTGGGCGCGATTGTGGTCGAGCGTGAGTTCAGTCAGGCGCAACTGCGCGACAAGCGCCAGCTCACCGACGTGGTCGACGGCTTGCATCGTGATGTGCTGATTGCTGAAGGGCGGCTGCAGCCCTGTGTAATTGCGGCCTTGCGCAATGCCGCGCAAGACAAGCCGACAACGCTGGGCCACTGATTGAGTTTTTTCGGGAACCTTCCCGACATCCCGTAAGTCAGACCCTGTACCAACAAGAGCAAGCATTGTGCTCCGGTGCTTGTCGCTTGTGGTACGGGTCCTTGTTGACCACGTTTAACCCCGAGTCGTCTCCCCACTTCTCGGGGTTTCTTTTGTCTGGCGTTTGATCAGGGGGTCTGGTCCTGGAAAAAACGTCGGGCGTCCTCCAGGTATTCGTTGCGCATCTGCGGGTCGAGCCATTGCGCGTAAAACTCGATCAAGCGATTGTCCCGCAGCTTGAGCACCGTGGCGTTGATCGCCTTGATGGCTTGGCGCCCCTGGGCTGTATCCGAACAGGCGATATGGATCGACTGATACTTGTCCGCGCCACGAATCCCATAGAACTCCAGCTCCTCGGGCGCGATGCCCTGTTGCTGTGCCTGATAGCGAATTTCTGGCCAGTAGCCCAGCAACGCCATCAGGCGCCCCGCACGTTGCATCTGCAGGAGGCTGCCCAGGGCGTCGTTGCCGTAGTGGGCCGACAGGCTGTTGCCGGGAGCCTGCTGCAGGATGCGATCGACCATCTGCCCGTAACTGCGTTCGGCGACCACGCCAAGCTTGCTGTTGTCGCGCGCCAGCAGTAACTCCAGGTCAACCTGGTTGTCGATGATGTAGGGCGCCAGCGCGCCACGGTCCTTGTGGCGGATGGTGATGCCGTTACTGCGGATGCGAAACGCCGGGATCGAATAGGCGAGGCGTTTTGCCCGCTGCGGGTTCCACACCAGCGATGGGTCGCAGGTGAAGCTTGGTTCCAGGAGCATTTGCATGGCGCGCGCGCGATTGACCCGCATCAGGCTGTGCTGGTACTCGGGCATGCTGGCGATCAACAGCGGCATGAACTGGTCGACCGCTCCCTGGTTTTTCTGCGCTCCCTCGAAAATCGTCAGCGGCGGCAAATCGCGCAGCAGCCAGACCAGGGTGTCCTTGTCATTGGCCGCGGCCGGCATCACCGCAAGGCCAGCCAGGGCCGCAGCAACCAGCGCCAGACGCTGTTGTCGGCCGAACAGCCGGCCCAGTGCGGACAGCCTGTTCAGCTTAGATCGCCCCATCTTCACGCAGGCGCGTGATCTGTGCCGCGTCATAGCCCAGCGCACCCAGCACCTGGGCGTTGTGTTCGCCCAGTTCAGCCCCCACCCACTCGCAACTGCCGGGTGTTTGCGAGAGTTTTGGCACGATGCCCGGCATCTTGAACTCCTTGCCGTCGGGCAGCTTGGCCTGGAGGAACATCTCCCGGGCGAGGAATTGCGGG
This sequence comes from Pseudomonas sp. Irchel 3H3, assembly GCF_900187635.1. Lineage (NCBI taxonomy): Bacteria > Pseudomonadati > Pseudomonadota > Gammaproteobacteria > Pseudomonadales > Pseudomonadaceae > Pseudomonas > Pseudomonas sp. Irchel 3H3. The sequence continues at coordinate 19,600 of NZ_FYEC01000005.1, forward strand.
TCGCTGAACATGTCTTCGGCGCTGAAGATACGACTGGCAGGCACCTCGGCGGCGTTCAGGCGCTCGATCACGGTATCCAGCGGTAGCGAGCTGACCCACCGATCAATCACTCCGTACAGCTCGTCACGTCGGCTGTCGCGCCCATCGTTGCTGGCCAGGATCGGGTCGCAGGCCAGGTCGTCGCGGCCGATGGTCTGCATGAAGCGCTTGAAGATTGCGTCGCCATTAGCGCCGATCTGCACATGTTTGCCGTCGGCGCTGGTGTGGATGGAGGAGGGTGTGATGCCGGGCATGATGTTGCCGGTGCGCTCGCGGATGAAGCCGAACACATCGAACTCCGGCACCATGCTTTCCATCATGGCGAAGATCGCTTCATACAGCGCCACGTCCACCACTTGCCCCTGGCCCCCATTGACTTCGCGATGGCGCAGAGCCATGAGCGCGCCGATCACCCCCCACAACGCGGCAATCGAGTCACCGATGGAAATCCCGGTGCGTACCGGTGGACGGTCCTCGAAGCCGGTGATGTAGCGCAAGCCGCCCATGGACTCACCTACCGCACCAAAGCCGGGCTGGTCTTTCATCGGGCCGGTCTGGCCGAAGCCGGACAAACGCACCATCACCAGTTTTGGGTTCAGGGCATGCAGCACATCCCAACCCAGGCCGAGCTTCTCCAGCACCCCGGGGCGGAAGTTTTCGATGAGGATGTCGGCTTCACCCAGCAGCTTTTTCAGAATGGCCAGGCCATCGGGGTGCTTGAGGTTGAGGGTCAGGGACTTCTTGTTGCGTGCCTGGACAAACCACCACAGCGAGGTGCCCTCGTAGAGTTTGCGCCACTTGCGTAACGGGTCACCGCCATCCGGAGATTCGATCTTGGTCACATCGGCGCCGAATTCGGCACAGATGCGTGAGGCAAATGGCCCGGCGATCAAGGTGCCGAGCTCGATGACTTTCAGGCCGGAAAGCGGTTTGGCGGTAAGCGGCATGGGCGATCCTGTAGGACAAAAGCGGAGTCAATGCAGCCTTTTATCATAGCCAGGCGCTCATCGCCCAAGCTTGATGGTCGTGATGATTCGTTGAATAGCCCTGGCATCGGTTAGACTTGCCGCCTTTCCTCGTATCAAGAAGCCCGTTCATGGCCCAGCCGTCCACGACCTACAAGTTTGAACTGAACCTTACCGACCTCGACCGCAGCGTGTACGAGAACGTCAAGCAGACCATCGCCCGTCACCCTTCGGAAACCGAAGAGCGCATGACCGTGCGGCTGCTGGCCTATGCCTTCTGGTACAACGAGCAATTGTCTTTTGGTCGCGGGTTGTCGGACGTGGACGAACCGGCGCTGTGGGAAAAGAGCCTGGACGATCGCGTTCTGCACTGGATCGAAGTCGGCCAGCCAGACGCTGACCGCCTGACCTGGTGCTCGCGTCGCACCGAGCGCACCAGCCTGCTGGCCTACGGCAGCCTGCGAGTCTGGGAAGGCAAAGTGATACCGGCGATCAGGAACCTGAAAAACGTCAACATCGCGGCGGTGCCCCAGGAAGTCCTGGAAACCCTGGCCAAGGACATGCCCCGCGTCATCAAGTGGGACGTGATGATCAGCGAGGGCACGATCTTCGTCACCGACGACCGTGGCCAGCATGAAGTCCAGCTGCAATGGCTGGCGGGCGAGCGCGGCTAAGGCCTGTTGCCGATCTGGGAGCAGTAGCCTGTAGTCCCGCCGCATTTAACCTGTGAATTTAAGAGAAACCACTGTCATCCCATGCGCATAGAACCTCGCCAGCTTCCCGCCACCCTGCCATTTCTCGGTGATCTGCCGCCGCTGCTGACCCGCTTGTACGCGGCGCGCGGGGTGCAGTCGGAAGCTGAGCTGGACAAGAGTCTGGCGCGCTTGATCCCGTTTCAGCAGCTCAAGGGGATCGAGGCCGCGGTGGACCTGCTGGTGGTGGCGCTGGAGCAGCGCCAGCGGATCCTGATCGTCGGCGATTTCGATGCCGACGGCGCGACGGCGAGTACGGTCGGGGTGCTGGGGTTGCGCCTGCTGGGGGCGGCCCATGTCGATTACCTGGTGCCGAACCGTTTTGAGTACGGCTACGGCCTGACCCCGGAAATCGTCGAGGTGGCGTTGACCCGCACCCCGCAATTACTGATCACCGTGGACAACGGTATTTCCAGCGTCGAAGGCGTGGCAGCAGCCAAAAAGGCCGGGCTCCAGGTACTGGTCACCGATCACCACTTGCCGGGTGATGAACTGCCGCTGGCCGATGCCATCGTCAATCCGAACCAGCCGGGCTGCGACTTTCCGAGCAAGGCGCTGGCCGGTGTCGGAGTGATTTTCTACGTGCTGATGGCGTTGCGTGCACGCTTGCGCAGCCTGGGTTGGTACGCCAGCACGGCGCAACCGAACATCGGCGAGTTGCTGGATCTGGTGGCGCTAGGCAGTGTGGCCGACGTGGTACCCCTGGATGCCAACAACCGGATCCTGGTGCACCAGGGCCTGGAACGGATTCGCGCCGGGCGCGCGCGGCCGGGGATCAAGGCAATCCTCGAAGTGGCCAAGCGTGACCACGCGCGGATTACCTCCACCGACCTGGGCTTCATCCTCGGCCCGCGCCTGAACGCGGCGGGGCGCCTGGACGACATGAGCCTGGGCATCGAGTGCCTGCTCACCGACAACGTCGAGCTGGCGCGGGAAATGGCCGCGCAACTGGACGGCATGAACCAGGACCGTAAATCCATCGAGCAGGGCATGCAGCGTGAAGCGCTGGCCCAGCTCAAGGACCTGCCCGTGGAGTCGATGCCGTTCGGCTTGTGCCTGTTTGATCCGGAGTGGCACCAAGGGGTGATCGGCATCCTCGCGTCGCGGATGAAAGAACGTTATTTCCGTCCCACCATCGCGTTTGCCGATGCGGGCGACGGCATGCTCAAAGGGTCCGGGCGGTCGGTGCAGGGATTCCACATTCGCGACGCCTTGAGCGTGGTGGCGGCGCAGCACCCGGACCTGATCAGTAAGTACGGTGGTCACGCCATGGCCGCGGGCCTGACTTTGCCGCAAGCGAACTTTGCGCTGTTCGCCGATGCGTTCGACGCCGAAGTGCGTCGTCAGTTGCGTGAAGAAGACCTGACCGGCCGTCTGCTGTCGGACGGCACTCTGGCTGTTGAAGAATTTCACCTGGAACTGGCCCGCGCCTTGCGCCACGCCGGCCCATGGGGGCAGCACTTCCCGGAGCCGCTGTTTCATGGCGTGTTCCAGTTGGTCGAGCAGCGGGTGGTGGGTGAGCGGCACCTCAAAGTGGTCCTGAAGAGCGAATGCGGTTCGGTCAAGCTCGACGGCATCGCCTTTGGTATCGATCGCGAAGTGTGGCCGAACCCGACTATCCGCTGGGTCGAACTGGCCTACAAGCTCGATGTGAACGAGTTCCGTGGCCAGGAAACCGTGCAGTTGATGATTGCCCATATCGAACCGCGTTAAACCCTGCTGGCTGCGCCGATGTCGACTAGGCTCTAAGCACTGCTTGATTGGCCTTGTGACGTATCGTCCATTTTTTGCCCGCGGGGGCGGGTGCTGCATCCTTTCCTGTCACTCGTCGACTATTCAAACAGAACCCTGGAGCCTGCCCACTGATTCGAGAGGTGCCCCATGAGTCTGCTGCTTGAACCCTATACCCTTCGTCAATTGACCCTGCTCAACCGCATCGCCGTGTCGCCGATGTGCCAATACTCCAGCGTCGATGGACTGGCCAATGACTGGCACCTCGTGCACCTCGGCAGCCGCGCCGTGGGCGGGGCCGGCCTGGTGTTCACCGAAGCCACCGCCGTGACTGCCGATGGTCGCATCACCGCCCAGGACCTGGGCCTGTGGAACGACGCGCAGATCGAACCGCTGCAACGCATCACCCGTTTCATTACCGCCCAAGGGGCGGTGGCCGGCATCCAGTTGGCGCACGCCGGACGCAAGGCCAGCACTCATCGGCCATGGTTGGGCAAGCACGGCAGCGTCAAGCCGGCCGATGGTGGCTGGACGCCGGTAGGCCCTTCGCCGATAGCCTTCGATCCGGAACACAGCCAGCCCACCCAACTGAGCGAATCGCAGATCAGCGAGGTCATCCAGGCCTTTGTCGAGGCCGCCAAACGCGCCCTGGAGGCAGGTTTCAAGGTGGTCGAGGTGCACGCAGCCCACGGTTATCTGCTGCATCAGTTTCTTTCGCCCCTGAGTAACCAGCGGCGCGACCAGTATGGGGGGTCGTTCGAAAACCGCATTCGCCTGGTGCTGCAAGTGACCGAGGCGGTGCGTGCCGTATGGCCAGAGGAATTGCCGTTGTTCGTGCGGGTATCGGCCACTGACTGGGTCGAGGACGGCTGGAATCCGGACGAAACCGTGGAGCTGGCGCGTCGCCTGAAAGCCTTGGGGGTCGACCTGATCGATGTGTCCTCGGGTGGGACGGCGGCGAATGCCGAGATTCCGACCGGGCCGGGTTATCAGACGCGATTTGCCGAACGGGTGCGCAAGGAATCCGGGATCGCCACCGGCACCGTAGGCCTGATTACCGAACCGGCCCAGGCCGAGCACATTTTGCGTACCTGCCAGGCCGACATCATCCTGCTGGCCCGTGAACTGCTGCGTGACCCTTACTGGCCGCTGCACGCTGACGACGACCTGGGCGGACGCAAGGCGATATGGCCGTCACAGTACCAACGGGCAACCCACCGCGATCAGCCGATCCATGAGTCGGATCTACGCGATTGATCGATTTGTAGGGGGGTAGGGGCAGGCTTGCCAACCTGCCCCTTGTAGGACCGTTCAAACGTTATTGCATGGCCTTTTACGCAGCAGGCCAATCCGGATAGTTGCGCTTGTCCGGCGCCGGCGGGAAGTACTGGTACAGCCAGGTCTCGCTCAGTGTCCGGTCCTGGGTGCGGATGAACAGACGCAGCTCAACCGGCTCCACGCTGTCGTTGGTGGGGAACCAGTCGAAGGTGATCCGGTAGCCCTTGATGTCATCGAGCACCAGCACGTTGAAATCCTTGACCTCACCGTTCGACGCGGTCACCACCGGCTCGATGCCAGTGCCCGGTGGCAGGCGATCCAGACCGCCGCCGTTGAAGTCGACGGCAAAGCGCCGCGCCCAGACCTTCGGATAATGCTCACCCGGGGCCCAGCCTTCGGTGAACCCGCCCATGCCTGATCGGGTGGCGTTAACCCGTGCCAGTGGCGTACCGACGGGCGGCAGGGCGCTCCAGTAGAGCTTGTAGCCGTAGTTCAGGGAGTCGCCAGCCGCCACCGGCTTTTTCGGCGTCCAGAAGGCCACGATGTTGTCCAGGGTTTCGCCCGTGGTAGGGATCTCCAGCAGGTCGATGGAGCCTTCGCCCCAAGCGGTGGTTGGTTCGACCCACAGGCTTGGACGCTTGCTGTACCAGTCGACGGTGTCTTGATAGCTGGCAAATTCGTGGTCGGTCTGGACCAGGCCGAAACCTTTCGGGTCCTTGTCGGCGAAGGCGTTGAACTGCAGGGTCGCCGGATTGTTCAGCGGACGGCAGATCCACTCGCCGTTGCCGCGCCACATGGCGAGGCGGTCCGAGTCGTGGATTTGCGGGTGAATGGTGTCGCACATGCGCCGCTCATGGGTGCCGCAACTGAACATGCTGGTCATCGGCGCAATGCCCAATTGTTCAATGGCGGTGCGGGCGTTGACGTGGGCATCGACGGCCATCACTACCTGATTGGCCTGGCAATCGATGTCGAAGCGGTAGGCCCCGGTGGCGCTCGGTGAATCGAGCAGGGCATAGACCACAAACCGAGTGCTGTCCTTGTCCGGGGTTTCGAACCAGAACTTGGTGAAGTCGGGGAATTCTTCGCGTTTTTTCGCGTAGGTGTCGATAGCCAGGCCGCGGGCCGACAAGCCGTACTGGCCGGTGTTGTCCACCGCGCGGAAGTAGCTGGCGCCGAGGAACGACACCACGTCGTGCCGGTCCAGTTCCGGGGCCTTGAACAGCTTGAACCCGGAGAACCCCAGGTCACCCTTGAGTTGTGCTGTATCGACTTTGGAGTTCTGGTAGTTGAACAGTGCCGGGCGGAAGTGCACTTCCCGCGCCTGCCGGGTTTTCGGGTCGACGCTGTACATGCGCACCGGCTGCTTGAAGCCCATGCCGACATGGAAGAACTGCACGTCGAGCTGGCCATTCAGTTCATTCCACAGGGAATGTTTGGCGTCGTATTGAATGGCATTGAAGTTCTGCGGCGTCATGCTGGCCAATGTCGGCGGCAGCACCTGCTTGGTGTCGGCGTAGCGGGTGCTGGCCAGTTGTTTGGCCTGCACCTTCAGCGCCTCGAAATCGAAGGCTTGCGCCTCACCATCAGCCGTGCCGGCCCAGGCACGGGCGGCCAGCAGTCCGGTGGCCGAGAGGCCGGTGTAGGCGGCGATGGCCATGGAGGCCTTGAGCAAATTCCTGCGGTGCATAGGACAACCTGTCTTGGACGATCCCGCGGCGTTCCTGGCTGCGTTACGGATCAGAAATAGAGGTTCGGACAAACCTTCGGCCAAACGCATGGGAGTTTAAACAGATGCCAAACAAGTTAAAGGGTTCGAAATAACTCGCAAACTGATTGGCTTGCACTTTGCGCAAAACTGCGGCGGGTCAGGTCGTGGACGGGGTTCAACGTCTGTCCGATGCAGTGTTTAAAATAAGCGTTTTTATTTTTTTGACTAATTACTCTAAAAATACCTCGCAACGGATTTTTTGTTTCTATTCTTAGGTTCATGACCGGCCCTTGCCCAGGGGTTGGCGCAGGTTGGAGCAACAGCAGGGCGATGGAGTAATCAGGGTTTCATCACATGCAGAGGGACATCGTCCATGGCTAAAGCGCAAGGCATCATCGGTTGGCTGGGTTTGTTTGCAGGCATGAACTTTTCGCAGCGGTCACGCCGGTTGAGTTCAGAGGAAATAAAACTGCTGGAGCGTTATCGCGAGCTCTCGGAGAGTGACCGGATTGCCATGCGCTATCTGGTGGATGCAATGCGCAGTGTGTCGCGGTTCTGAAGAAGGGGGTAGGACTCTCCCCTGGTAGTTGCAGGGGAGAGCATCGTCACCACTGCTGGTGACGCTCGGTTCGCTGATGCAGGATCCGCAGAACCTGGACCTGGCCCAGGGCCAGGCGATAGGGCACGACGAAGGGTATTTGATTCAGCACCAGTTCGCGCACATCCGGTACCTGTGACGGACGGCCCGAGCCGGGAAAACGTTGCAGTTGTTCAAGCCTGTCGAAGATGTCGGCCACTACATCGTCGGCGCCGGCCACTCCAACCAGGCCACTGTAATGTTCATGAATGGCCTGCAGATCACTTTCAGCTTTTTCGGTCAGTGCGACTCTCGGCACGGTTCGCCCACTTAGCCTTGACGGCGTCCAGTTCGGTCAGTTTGCCAGCGTCGGCATCGGCAATGCCTTCGCTGATGGCTTGCAGATGCCAGGACTCGGCTTCCACATAACGAACCAGTGCACGCTTGAGATGGTACTGCCTGTCACGATCGGTCGCGGCAGCCAGTTGATCCAGCTGCTGGGCCAGGACCTCTTCTACTCGAAAGGACAAAACGGGCGAAGCCATGGGGCTCTCCTGTAGAGGTTGTATACGCTGTAAACAAGGTATACACCCTAGGCTTCGCTCGTGCCTCAGTCAACCGTCGGTGCGTGCGCCGGTCGTCGTTAACCTTAGCGGGGCAGGTGCCAGGGGGCTGCCGGTAAGTATGACCAGATGTCTTGCCCGTCCAGTGCTTGTTGGACCTTAGCCCACTTCTCCTACCGCCCTGTACGCCTCATCGATGGCGGCATGGGCATAAGCACTCCAGGCTGCGTCGGAATTGGCGATGCTGACCTTGCCCACTGGCTGACGCGCCAGGTTCATCAGTTTTTCACTCTCGTCGGAATCGTCGTACAGGCTATTGGAGAAGTACGCGTAGCCATGTGACCAGCGGTTGACGGTGATGGCCAGGATGTCGGTCTGGTGGTTGAAGCCACCCGGGCCGAGCATGCGTTGCAACTGATCGCGCAGTTGGGCTTCGAGGACCTCGAAGGTCTGTCCGTAGAGTCGACCTCGACCGGCACGGGCCTGGTCGCGGGCGTTCATGCCGCTGTTGGGGCTGGTGGGCACATAGACCATGTGCAGGCCAATTGGCTGTGTCGGATCCTTGGGGTGATCGTAGCCGCCCATGCTCACCGGGTAGTCGAGCTTGATCCGGCTGTAGGGCTGGGTCGCGGCATAGATTTCGTGGACCCCCAGTTTCTGGAACGATTGCCAGTTGCGGATCACCACTTTGGTGTACACCAGCGGGAATTTCACGTTCTGGCTCAGGGCGTGGGATTGTTCGGCCGAGAGGTCGCGCAGCAGGTAGGGAATCATCATGTTGTAGCAGGCCATGATGCAGTGTTTGCCACGCACCTGGCTCAGTTGTCCGCCACGGCTGTAACCGATGTTCACCCCGTTGCCGACGTTGCGCACGCTGACTGCAGTGCTGTTGAGGCGAATGCGCACCGGGGTTTTCGCCTGGTCGAGTTTGCTGTAGTCGAACGGTGCCAGGACGATATCGTCCATGGTGTGACCGGGGGCCACTGCCGGGATCAGGCTGCGCACCAGCAGGCGGGCCAGCGAGGCGTTGCCGTCGGGGAAGTGGTAGATGTAGGGCTCTTCCATTTCCGCCTGGGCTTCTTCGCTGATCGGCTCCAGGTTCATCGCCGAGAAGCCTGGGAAACCGACGTTGTAGGCGTCATACGCTGCCACGGCATCGATGCTCAGGGCCATGAAGTCGTTGGTGCGGCTCTGGAAATACTTCACCGCCTGTTCCGAAAGGCCGACGTCCTTGAGCAGGAAGTCGCGATAGCTGGTGCGCTCCAGGTGGGCGGTTTTGTCTTCGGTGGATTGGCCTGCCAGGTAGTCCGTGGGGGCGCTGTGCACCGCGATCAGTGCTTCACGGTCGGCCTGTGGCAGTGGGAAGTCGTTGATGAAGTCTTCAATGCTGCGGGCGTGCAACTGGTCCGGGGCGATATCGTCGGCCACCATCGGGGTTGGGTCGCCGGTCACCAGTTTGTCTTCGCCGAAGTTTTCCTTGTCGAAGAACACCGCGCGTGACAGGCCCAGGCCAGGATAGAACTGGCGATCGAAAGCACTTTCAAAGCGCTTGATGTCGACCCCGAGTTTCTTCAGCAGGCCATTCACTTCCTTGCTGTAGAGGTGGCTGGGCGACTGGAAGGCTTCACTGCCGCCATAGCCGAGGATCATCCGTCCGCCGGCGGAGAACTCGTTGCGCTTGGCGTGGCCGCCGAAGTCGTCGTGGTTTTCCAGGATCAGGATGCGTGCCTTGGGATGTTTTTCGCGGTAGAACCAGGCTGCGGACAACCCGCTCAGGCCTCCGCCGACGACTATCAGGTCGTACTCTTCGCTGATCGGCAGTGGGTCGGTGTCGAAGACTTTTTTCTCCCAGCCCATCTGGTGCGCCAGTTCGAACGAGCCGACGTGGCTGCCGCGCAGGCCGGTGAGGGCGGGTGGGTAGTAGCGGCCATCAGGGGCGGCCTGGAGCAGTTGCAGCGGGGTCATTCCGGCGGCAATGCTGATGGCGACACCGTTGAGGAAGTCGCGGCGGGTGATATCCATGTTCAATCCTTGGTGGTTTTTTAGTCGCCCCGACCCGCGTGCAGGGGGGCAGGGCGTTGTCGTTACCGGCTGACTTTCCAGGCATCGCCTGCTGGGGCGGTGCCATGGTCATAGGGTTTGCCGAGCCACATGTAGAGCAGGCCCAGGCCAATGACGATGGCCGTGCTCAGCACCATCGCGTAGTTGACGTACCACGGCGCATCCGGCGTGCGTGGCCAAGCCATGTTGATGATTGCCCCGACACCATAGACCAGCGCGCCGATGTTCACGGGCAGGCCCCAGGCCCCGAGGGTGAACTTGCCGCTGGGTTTCCAGCCGCGAGCGCGGGCGTAGAGCGCCGCGAGCACGATCATCTGGAATGCCAGGTAGATCCCGATGGCAGCGAAGCTGACGATGGTGGCGACGGCGTCCTGTAGGAAAAAGCCCAGGGCGATGATCAACGCCGGCAGGATACCGGAGACGAACAAGGCGGCAACCGGAACCTGGGTGTTCGGCGAAATCCGCTTGAGTAGGCCGCTGCCGATGACCATTTCGTCACGCGCGTAGGAGTACAGAAGACGGCTGGCCGCCGCTTGTAGGCTGATCACGCAGGAGATGAAGGAAATCATCACCACGCCCATCACCACCTTTGAGCCGACCGGGCCGAACGCGTTGTTGAGGATGGTGGTGACCGGGTCCTTATCGGTGCCATTGATCACCGCTTGCATGTCCGGCACCGCCAGGATCAGGGCCAGGCAGGCAAACATCGCGGCAATGCCGCCGATGTAGATGGTCATGCGCATGGCCACCGGAATTTTCTTGCTCGGGTTGGGGGTTTCTTCGGCCACATCGCCACAGGCTTCGAAGCCGTAGTACAGGAACATCCCGGCCAGGGAGGCGGTCAGGAACGCCGGCAGGTAGGAGCCATCGACGCTGATGTCGAAGGTGTTGAACAGCACGCTGAGGGGTTGATGACGCTCGAACAGCAACAGATAGACACCGACGATGACCGCGCCGATCAGTTCACAGAGGAAACCGAACATGGCAATGCGCGCCAGCACCTTGGTGCCGCTGAGGTTGACCAGGGTGGCGAACAGCGTCAGTACCAGGGCAATGATGATGTTGGTGTTGTTGTTCGGTTCAAAGCCGAGCATGGCCGCCAGGTACGGGCCGGCGCCGACCGCGACGGCAGCGATGGTCACGCACAGGGCAATGGAGTAGATCCAGCCCACCATCCACGCCCAGCGCTTGCCCACCAGGCGTCGGGCCCACGGGTAGACGCCGCCGGAGATCGGGAACTGCGAGACCACTTCGCCGAAGATCAGGCACACCAGCATCTGGCCGCAGCCCACCAGCAGGTAGGCCCAGAACATCGGTGGGCCACCGGCGGCCAGGCACAGGCCGAAGAGGGTATAGACCCCGACGACCGGAGACAGGTAGGTGAAGCCCAGGGCGAAGTTTTCCCACAGGCTCATGCTGCGATTGAAATTGGAGGTGTACCCCAGTTTACGTAGCTGCTCGGCATCGCTGTCAGCGACGACGGGAGAGTGTTCGGGTAATGCACTCATGGCGTGGATGCTCCGGAAAATCGGCAGATTTCGGATGGCCGAAACCGTGGCGGGGCCTTGAGGGCGCCGCCAGGATCGGTGGTTATTATTTTGTCTTCTTGGGTTTGGAGCCTGGTGGTGCGGACTGCCGGTTTCTGCCTTGAAACCGAGGTGACGCCATCGCCAGCAGGCTGGCTCCCACAGTTTGAAATGCGTTTCCCTGTGGGAGCCAGCCTGCTGACGATGCTTTTAGTGCTTGAACATCACATGCCGCACGGTGGTGTAGTCCTCGAGCCCATACATGGACATGTCCTTGCCATACCCGGACAGTTTCTGACCGCCATGGGGCATTTCGCTGACCAGCATGAAGTGGGTATTCACCCAGGTGCAGCCATATTGCAAACGCGCGGCGAGACGGTGGGCACGGCCTACGTCAGCGGTCCACAGCGACGACGCCAGGCCGTAGTCCGAATCGTTGGCCCAGCCCAGTACCTGAGCCTCATCGTTGAAACGAGTCACCGAGACCACTGGACCGAACACTTCACGCCGGACGATTTCATCGTCCTGCTGGGCGTCGGCCAGTACCGTTGGCTCGAAGAAGAAACCCTCGCCTTCCACGGCCTTGCCGCCGGTGATCAAGCGAATGTGCGGTTGCGCCACGGCGCGCTCGACAAAACCGGCGACGCGGTCGCGATGCTGGGCGGTGATCAGCGGGCCCAGTTCGGTGGCGGGATCATCCTGCAGACCGTATTTGATGCTGCTGACCGCGGCCCCTAGTTTCTCCACGAACTGCTCGTAGATACCGGCCTGGGCATAGATGCGGCAGGCAGCGGTGCAGTCTTGCCCGGCGTTGTAGAAACCGAAGGTGCGGATGCCTTCCACGGCCGCGTCGATGTCGGCGTCGTCGAAGATGATCACCGGCGCCTTGCCGCCCAGTTCCATGTGCATGCGTTTGACGCTGTCAGCGGTGCTGGAAATGATGTTCGAGCCGGTGGCGATCGAGCCGGTCAGCGACACCATGCGCACTTTCGGATGAGTGACCAGCGGGCTACCCACCGTCGGCCCACGACCGAACACCAGGTTGAGCACGCCAGCCGGAAAAATCTCCGACGCCAGCTCGGCCAGGCGCAAGGCGGTCAGCGGGGTCTGTTCCGACGGCTTGAGCACCACGGTATTGCCGGCCGCCAGGGCTGGAGCGATTTTCCAGGCGACCATCATCAGCGGGTAGTTCCACGGCGCGATCGAGGCAATCACGCCGACTGGATCGCGGCGGATCATCGAGGTGTGGCCCGGCAGGTATTCACCCCCGGCCATGCCGCTCATGCAACGGCTGGCGCCGGCGAAGAAGCGGAACACATCGGCAATCGCCGGGATCTCGTCGTTCAACGCCGCACTCAGCGGTTTGCCGCAGTTATCCGATTCCAGCTTCGCCAGTTCTTCGCCGTGGGCTTCGATGGCGTCTGCCAGCTTGAGCAGCAGCAGCGAGCGGTCCTTGGGCGGGGTCTGCGACCAACTGTCGAAGGCCGCATCGGCGGCGCGTACGGCGGCGTCGACCTGGGCTTCGCTGGCTTCGTTGATCTGCACCAGCACACGGCCCAGCGACGGGTTGAAGACGGCCTGGGCCGGGCCTTCGCCCTCCACCAGTTGGCCGTTGATCAGCAGTTTGGTTTGCATGTTCATGTCCTCTTTGGCGCTTTTATTTTTCTGCTGAAACCGGAACCCAGGTGGGAGCGGGCTTGCCCGCGATGAGGTCATCGCATCCAACATTGATGATGATTGACCCAACGCAATCGCGGGCAAGCCCGCTCCCACAGTGGCCCTGTTCCTCCAGTTATCCGTTTATTTACCGCCGCTACCGGCCACGCTTTCACCGCCGCGTGTCAGGTAGTAGGCACCGAGAATCGGCAGCATGGTCACGATCATCACCAGCATCGCCACCACGTTGGTCACAGGCACGTCCCGTGGGCGGCTCAGTTGATTGAGCAGCCACAGCGGCAAGGTGCGTTCATGGCCGGCGGTGAAGGTGGTGACGATGATTTCGTCGAACGACAGGGCAAACGCCAGCATGCCGCCGGCCAGCAACGCCGAGCCGAGGTTCGGCAGGATGATGTAGCGGAAGGTCTGCCAGCCATCGGCGCCCAGGTCCATCGAGGCCTCGATCAGGCTGTGGGAGGTGCGGCGCAGGCGGGCGATGACGTTGTTGTAGACGATCACCACACAGAAGGTCGCGTGACCGACGATGATGGTGAACATGCCTGGCTCGATGCCCAGGGATTTGAAAGTCGCCAACAAGGCAATCCCGGTGATGATCCCCGGCAGGGCAATCGGCAGGATCAGCATCAACGAGATGCCTTGCTTGCCGAAGAAGTCGCGCCGGTACAGCGCCGCCGAGGCCAGGGTGCCGAGGACCATGGCGATCAGGGTCGCGATGGCGGCGATCTGGGCCGACAGCTTGATGGCTTCCAGGACGTCAGGTCGCGAGAACGCCACGCCGATCCACTTCAGGGTGAAACCCTTGGGCGGAAAACTGAACGCTGCGTCTTCGGTGTTGAAGGCGTACAGGAAGATGATCAGGATCGGGAAGTGCAGGAACACCAACCCGCCCCAGGCCGCGATGCGCAGACCTAAAGAAGCTTTCTCAGAGTGCATCGAAGGCCCCCAGGCGTTTGACGATGGATAGGTAGATGGCGATCAGCACGATCGGCACCAGGGTGAAAGCCGCGGCCATCGGCATGTTGCCGATCGCGCCTTGCTGGGCGTAGACCATGCTGCCGACGAAGTAACCCGGCGGGCCCACCAGTTGCGGCACGATGAAATCGCCCAGGGTCAGGGAGAAAGTGAAGATCGAACCCGCGGCGATGCCCGGGATCGACAGCGGCAGGATCACCTGCATGAAGGTCTGGCGCGGCTTGGCCCCGAGGTCGGCGGAGGCTTGCAGCAGGGACGGTGGCAGGCGCTCCAGCGAAGCCTGGATCGGCAGGATCATGAACGGCAGCCAGATGTACACGAACACCATGAAGCGGCCCAGGTGCGAGGTGGACAGGGTGCTGCCACCGATCCCGGGAATCCCCAGGACGAATTGCAGCACCGGCTCCAGCCCCAGGTGCTGGACGAACCACTGTGCGACGCCGCCTTTGGCCAGCAGCAAGGTCCAGGCGTAGGCCTTGACGATGTAGCTGGCCCACATCGGCATCATCACCGCAATGTAGAAGAACGCCTTGGTCTTGCCGGTGGTGTAGCGCGCCATGTAGTAGGCAATCGGAAACGCCACGATGGCGCTGGCGATCGAGACCACGATGGCCATGCTCAGGGTGCGCAGGATGATGTCGAAGTTCGACGGCTGGAATAGCGCGGCGAAGTTGCCCAGGGTCAGGTCGGGGGTGACCGCCATGGTGAAGTCGTCAAAGGTGTAGAAGCCCTGCCACAACAGGGTCAGGAGCGAGCCGAGATAGATCGCGCCGAACCAGATCAGCGGCGGCACCAGCAACATCGACAGGTACAGATTGGGGCGGCGATACAGCAGGTTGGAGAACCGGCGCAGCGGCGAGCCCCCCGAAGGCGTTTGTGTCATGGTCACGGTGTTCATCTCACACCCCGCTCGTGACGGTGTCGTGCAGCGGGGTCATCGCCTCGCGGGCCCAGCGCGCGCTGATGCGTTGTCCGGTCTGGTGCTGGGCGCTGGTGTCCAGCCACTGGTTGTTGGCCTTGCTGATGTTCAGGGTCTGGCCGTTTTCCAGCTTCAACTCGTAACGGGTGGCGCTGCCCTGGTACTGGATGTCGTGCAGCAGGCCGCTGACTTCGATCTCATGGCTGGCCAGCGGGCCTTCGGCGAAACGCACGTGTTCCGGACGAATCGAGAAGGGCTGCGGGTTGCCGCTCAGTTGTTGCGCCAGGTCGCCACGGATCACGTTGGAGGTGCCGACGAATTCGGCGACGAAGGTGGTGGCCGGTTTCATGTACAGGTTGCGCGGGGTGTCGACCTGCTCGATGCGGCCCTTGTTGAACACCGCCACGCGGTCGGACATCGACAGGGCTTCGGTCTGGTCGTGGGTGACGAAAATGAAGGTGATGCCGAGCTGGCGCTGCAGTTTCTTCAGCTCGCTCTGCATTTGCTCACGCAGCTTCAGGTCCAGCGCCCCCAGGGGTTCGTCGAGCAACAGCACCCGTGGGCGATTGACCAGAGCGCGAGCCAGGGCCACACGCTGGCGCTGGCCGCCGGACAATTGCACCGGCTTGCGCTCGCCGTAGCCGCCCAGGGCCACCATGGCGAGGGATTCTTCGGCACGCTCCAGGCGTTCCTTCTTGCCCACGCCCTTGACCTTCAGGCCGTAGGCGACGTTGTCGCGGACATTCATGTGGGGGAACAGGGCGTAATCCTGGAAGACGGTGTTGACGTCACGCTGATAGGGCGGCAGGCCGGCGGCTTCTTCGCCGTGGATGCGGATCGACCCCGCGCTCGGCTGTTCGAAGCCGGCGATCAGCCGCAGGCAGGTGGTTTTGCCCGAGCCGGAAGGGCCGAGCATGGAAAAGAACTCGCCGTCCTGGATGTCGATGGAAACCCGGTCTACGGCTTTCACTTCGCCGAATAGACGGGAAACGTTGGTGAACTGGACTGCAAGCGTCATGGTGCGGTGCTCCAAAAAGGCGCGGGCCGTCGCAGCGGCCCTGCCTGGACTTCTGAAAAATCTATCAATCGAAAATCAATTCTGCTTTTGGCAAAGCGATGGAGCTGGAAAAGTCGTTCAGGGAGCGTCGCGAGCGGCGATTAGTCGTGTCCGGCCAGCGCACAGCCCCCGGAGCGTACGTCAGTACGTGAGGAGGCGAGCACTGCCCGGGCGCGGATAATCGGCGCGCAGCAGCTCCCGGAATGACTTTTAGCGGCCGCCCATGATCGCGATGTAGTCCTGGGTCCAGCGGCTGTACGGCACGAACTTGCCGCCTTCAGCCTGCGGGGTTTTCCAGAAGGCGATCTTCTCGAACTGGTCGAAACCGTTGGTCTTGCAGCCTTCGGCGCCCAGCAGTTCGCTGCCCTGGCAAGCCGCCGGGACCGCTGGCAAGGAGCCGAACCAGGCCGCGACATCGCCCTGGACCTTGGGTTGCAGCGACCAGTCCATCCACTTGTAGGCGCAGTTCGGGTGCTTGGCCTCGGCGTGCAGCATGGTGGTGTCGGCCCAGCCGGTGGCGCCTTCTTTCGGGATAGTCGAGGCGATGGGCTGTTTCTCGTTCATCAGGCCGTTGACCTGATAGGGCCAGGCGCTGGAGGCCACTACCCCTTCGTTCTTGAAGTCACTCATTTGCACGGTGGTGTCGTGCCAGTAGCGGTGGATCAGCGGCTGCTGGGCGCGCAGCAGGTCGAGCACGGCCTTGTACTGTGCTTCGGTCAGCTCGTAGGGGCTCTGGATGCCCAGTTCCGGCTTGGTGCTTTTCAGGTACAGCGCCGCGTCGGCGATGTAGATCGGACCGTCATAGGCCTGCACGCGGCCTTTGTTGGGCTTGCCGTCTGGCAGGTTCTGCGCATCGAACACCACGTTCCAGCTGGTGGGGGCCGTCTTGAACACGTTGGTGTTGTACATCAGCACGTTCGGGCCCCATTGATAGGGGGTGCCGTATGTCTGCTGGTTGACCACGTACCAAGGGGCATCCTTGAGGCGCGGGTCGAGGTTTTTCCAGTTAGGGATCAGCGCGGTATTGATCGGCTGCACACGCTTGCCGACGATCAACCGCAGCGAGGCGTCGCCAGAGGCAGTCACCAGGTCGTAGCCGCCTTTGGCCATCAGGCTGACCATCTCATCGGAAGTGGCGGCGGTCTTGACGTTGACCTTGCAGCCGGTCTCCTTCTCGAAACCGGTCACCCAGTCGTAGGCCTTGTCGCTTTCACCCCGTTCGATGTAGCCAGGCCAGGCCACGATGTCCAGTTGGCCCTCGCCGGCACCAACGGCTTTCAGCGGTTCGGCGGCCTGGAGGCTGGCACTGGCCAGCAGCGCGGTGGTGATTGCACTGAGCAATGCGGTCTTGTGCACGAACATGGGGTTTCCCTCTTCTTTAAATTATGGTCGGGGCAGTGTTGAACGTGATGCAGCTGGCCTTTTCGGCTTGTTATTAGCTTAGTAGCGTTATTTCAGGTCATTGCCGTGACGGGCCATGATGTGCCGCACCACGCTGTAGTCCTGCAGCGAGTCGCTGGACAGGTCCTTGCCGTAGCCGGAGCGTTTCAAACCGCCGTGGGGCATTTCACTGACCAGCATGAAGTGGCTGTTGATCCAGGTGCAGCCGTACTGCAAGCGCGCCGCGACCTGCATCGCCTTGTCCAGGTTTTGCGTCCAGACCGACGACGCCAGGCCATATTCCGAGTCGTTGGCCCAATCCACCGCTTGCTCCAGCTCGTCGAAGCGGGTCACGGTGACCACCGGGCCGAACACTTCGCGCTGGACGATTTCATCGCTTTGCTTGCAACCGGCGAGCAGGGTTGGCTGGTAATAGAAACCGGCGCCGGAATGCACTGCCGCGCCGGTCACCCGTTCGATGTGCGGCTGGCCGAGGGCGCGTTCGACAAAGCTGGCCACGCGGTCGCGCTGGCGGGTGCTGATCAGAGGGCCGATCTCGTTGTCGGCGTCACGCTTGCCGGCAAACCGCAGGCTGCTGACCGCTGCGCCCAGTTCCGCCACCAGCTTGTCGTGTATCCCCGCCTGGGCATAGATGCGGCAGGCCGCGGTGCAGTCCTGCCCGGCGTTGTAGTAACCGTAGCTGCGCACGCCGGCGACTACGGCTTGCAGGTCGGCATCGTTGCAGACGATCACCGGTGCCTTGCCGCCCAGTTCCAGGTGGGTGCGCTTGAGGGTCTTGGCGGCGGCCTGGAGGATTTTCTGCCCGGTGACGATGTCGCCAGTGAGCGAGACCATGCGTACTTTGGGATGGCTGACCAGGTGGCTGCCGACCCCTTCACCGCCCCCGCAGATGATGTTGATCACCCCGCGCGGCAGAATCTCGGCCAGCGCTGGCGCCAGGGCCAGGATCGACAGCGGGGTATGTTCGGAGGGCTTGAACACCAGGGTATTGCCGGCGGCGAGGGCCGGGGCGATTTTCCAGGCGGCCATCATGATCGGGTAGTTCCACGGCGCAATCGAGGCCACCACGCCAATCGGGTCGCGGCGCACCATGCTGGTGTAGCCCGGCAGGTATTCACCGCTGAGCTGGCCGGTCTGGCAGCGCACGGCGCCAGCGAAGAAGCGGAACACATCGACCGTCGCACTGAGGTCATCCTGGCGCGCCAGGTGCAGTGGCTTGCCGCAGTTCAACGATTCCAGGCGGGCCAGCAGGTCAGCGTGCTTTTCGATGGCGTTGGCGATTTCCAGCAGGATGTTCGAGCGCTGTTGCGGGGTGGTCCGCGACCAGCCGGCAAAGGCCCGGTGGGCGGCGAGGATCGCGGCTTCGACCTGTTCGGTGCTGGCTTCGGCAATGTGGGTCAGCACTTCGCCGGTGGCCGGGTTGAGAATCGGCTCGACAAAGCCCTGGCCGGCTACCAATTCACCGTCGATCAGCAATGCGGTGAACAAAGGGGTCTGCGCGGCGGGCATTTTTCGGATTCTCTTTTGTTGTGTGGCCATGGTGCTCCCTGTGACTGGGGCCCCGACCGTCTTATAGATGTACAAAGACTAGTGGCGGGGCTTGAGGACGACAAATACTAAATACTGAATGCAGCGTTCGATTAAATAGATGGCTTGCGCCCGCCGGGTGGCTGTTCGCGGGCCACCGTCAGGAAGGGGTCGACCAGTGCCGGGCGGGCGGTGCCGCGGCGCCAGGCCAGGCCGACATCGAGGGTCTGGCTGAGGTCGGCGATGGGCCGGGCTTCGATGATGTCGCCTTCCAGGGACCATGGGCGGTAAGTCATGTCGGGCTGGATTGACACCCCCAGGCCCGCTGCCACCAGGCTGCGCACTGCCTCGGTGGAGGCGGTGCGCAGGGTGATGCGTGGCTGCAGCGAGGCAGCTCGCCACATGCGCTGGGCGTTGCGGTCCATTTCGTCGACGTTGAGCTGGATCAGTGGTTCGCGGGCGACGTCCGCCAGGTTGATGCTGTCGTGCTCCAGCAGCGGGTGCTGGGCCGGCAGCCACAAGCGGTGGGGCGAGTGAGTCAGTACCTCGGTTTGCAGGGCGTGACGATCCTCGAGGTTGGACAGGATCAGCACCCCGACATCGATTTCGCCACTGACCAGCAAGTGCTCGATGTACGGGCGCTCATCTTCCATGACCCGGAGCTCGACATTGGGGTAGGCCCGTTGAAAGCGGGTCAGCAGGTCGGCCAGGTAGTAGCCCGCGACCAGGCTGGTGACTCCAATGGTCAACTGCCCGGCCACCTGGTCGGTGCTCTGCTGCAGGCTGCGTTTGGCATTGTCCACGGTGGCCAGGATCAAATGCGCCTGGCGCAGGAACTGGTGTCCCTGATGGGTCAGGGTCATGCCCTTGGCGTGGCGGTTGAACAGGTTGACCCCAATCTCCTGCTCCAGTTGCTGGATGGCCAGGGTCAAGGTGGACTGGGAGATATACACCGCTTGTGCGGCGGCCGAGATCGAGCCGGTTTCGGCGACGGCGATGAAGTGACGGATCTGACGCAGGGTCATCATGGGAAAAGTACCCGGTGGGCGGTTTTTATAGATTTTTCCCAGTGTATATCTTTTTTATCGATGCCCTAACCCAGCTAGCAAGGCGGCCGCAAGGGCTGGGCAACATCTGGAAGCACTCTCGCTGACGGGCCTCGGGCACTTTAGATCTAGGCTGATGGCCTTATTTATTGGTTAAACGTGATTTTCTGGAGGCGATACATGATTACCCGTGGTTTGCTCGATCAGTTACTCAAGTCCGGCCAGGACCTGTTGCAGAACAAGGCCGGTGGAGCCCAGAACAAAGCAGCTGGCGGCGGACTGGGCAGCCTGCTCTCCGGCGCTGGCGGCGGGGCCTTGGCCGCCGGCGCGATGGGTCTGCTGCTGGGAAACAAGAAGGCGCGCAAAGTCGGCGGCAAGGTGGCGGTCTATGGCGGCCTCGCGGCACTCGGCGTGATTGCCTACAAGGCCTACGGCAACTGGCAGGCCCAGCAGGGCACGGCGCCGCAGACCGAGCCGCAAACCCTCGATCGCCTGCCGCCGGCGCAGGTCGAGCAGCACAGCCAGGCCATCCTCAAGGCCCTGGTGGCTGCTGCCAAGGCCGATGGGCACGTCGACGCGCGCGAGCGTGAGCTGATCGAGGGCGAGTTCCGCAAGCTGGACAACGACCAGGAACTGCAGCATTGGCTGCACGCCGAACTCAACAAACCACTGGACCCGACCGACGTCGCCCGCGCCGCCAGCACCCCGGAAATGGCCGCCGAGATGTACATCGCCAGCGTGATGTTGGTGGACGAGGAGAACTTCATGGAGAAGTCCTACCTCGACGAACTGGCCCGCCAGCTCAAGTTGGAGCCAGGATTGAAGGCCGAGCTGGAGCGGCAGGTGCGTCTCTGAGTGTCGCAGGTGAGCCATCGCCAAGTGAAACACGGCGAGGACTGCGTCCTCGAACGCAGCCTCGCCGGCTCGCCCGCAATGGCCAATCCACCGTCTGTTTCTACACAAATATCACTGGCGGCCCCCAACCCATCTGACGGAAAGTAGCCGTCCCAGAGCGGATCCAGACTTTTCGCTCGGGATGAGACGCAGTGCGCAACCGCTGCTTAAACCCAGCGCGCCCTCGGCTATACTCCCCACCATTTGAATGGCCCCGAGGACTGACTGTGAAGAACTGGACGTTGCGCCAACGCATTTTGGCGAGCTTTGCGGTGATTATCGCCATCATGCTGTTGATGGTGGTCGTCTCTTATTCACGTCTGCTGAAGATCGAAGCCAGCGAGAACAGCGTTCGCGACGATGCCGTGCCTGGGGTCTACTACAGCTCGATGATTCGCAGTGCCTGGGTCGACAGCTACCTCAAGATCCAGAAAATGCTCGGTCTGGAGGAAGGGCAGGGGGTCACTGAGCAAGACCTCGCCGATTTCAAGGCCTTCGAGCAGCGTCTCGAAGAACAAATGGCCAACTACGCCGCGACTATTCATGGTGTCGAGGACCGCACCGAGTTCGATGCCTTCGAGAAAGCGCATCAGAATTTCAAGCGGATTCTGGCCACCGTCCTTGAGCTGCATAAGAACCACCAGGAGCAGGAGGCAATCAAGCTGTTCAACGAGCAGTTGACGCCAGCCTGGGTTACCGGCCGCCTGAAGCTCAATGACGTCATCCGCGAGAACAAGACGGTTGCCGACCACGCGACCACCGCCATCGACGACGCCGTCGTCGCGGCGAAAATCAGCATGGGCGTGTCGTTGTTGGTGGCGGTGCTGGCGGCGGCGCTCTGCGGCCTGCTGCTGATGCGCGCGATCATGGCGCCGATGAACCGCATCGTGAAGATCCTCGAAATCATGCGCACCGGGGACTTGAGCAATCGCCTCAACCTCGACCGCAAGGATGAGTTCGGTGCCGTGGAAAGCGGCTTCAACGACATGATGACCGAGCTCACCGCGCTGGTGTCCCAGGCCCAGCGTTCTTCGGTGCAGGTCACCACCTCGGTGACCGAGATCGCCGCCACCTCCAAGCAACAGCAGGCCACGGCCACCGAAACTGCGGCGACCACCACGGAAATCGGGGCGACCTCGCGGGAAATCGCGGCGACCTCCCGCGACCTGGTGCGCACCATGACGGAAGTGTCCACCGCTGCCGACCAGGCTTCGGTACTGGCCGGCTCCGGTCAGCAGGGCCTGGCACGCATGGAAGACACCATGCACTCGGTGATGGGCGCGGCCGACCTGGTCAATGCCAAGCTGGCGATCCTCAATGAGAAGGCCGGCAACATCAACCAGGTGGTGGTGACCATCGTCAAGGTCGCCGACCAGACCAACCTGCTGTCGCTGAACGCCGCTATCGAGGCGGAAAAGGCCGGTGAGTACGGTCGCGGTTTTGCCGTGGTCGCCACCGAAGTGCGGCGCCTGGCCGACCAGACGGCCGTTGCCACCTATGACATCGAGCAGATGGTCCGTGAGATCCAGTCGGCGGTCTCGGCCGGTGTGATGGGCATGGACAAGTTCTCCGAAGAAGTGCGCCGCGGCATGTCCGAGGTGCAGCAGGTCGGCGAACAACTGTCGCAGATCATCCATCAGGTCCAGGCGCTGGCGCCGCGGGTGCTGATGGTCAACGAAGGCATGCAGGCCCAGGCCACCGGCGCCGAACAGATCAACCACGCGCTGGTGCAGTTGGGCGATGCCAGCAGCCAGACCGTCGAGTCGCTGCGCCAGGCCAGTTTCGCCATCGACGAATTGAGCCAGGTGGCCGTCGGGCTGCGCAGCGGCGTCTCGCGATTCAAAGTCTGATGAGCGAGCTCGTGGTCAAGCGGGGCGCGGGTGTGGCCCCGAAACAAGCGCTGTTCCTGGTGTTTCGCATCGGTGGCGAGCGTTATGCCTTGCAGGCCGTCGAGGTGGCGGAGGTGCTGCCACGCCTGCCGCTCAAGCCGATTGCCCAGGCGCCGCATTGGGTCGCCGGGGTGTTCGGCTACCGCGGGACGGTGGTGCCGGTGATCGATGTCGGCGCGCTGACCTTCGGCCTGGCTGCCGAAGCACGCACCAGCACCCGCCTGGTGCTGGTGCACTATCGACCCGATGCCACGCTGCCAGCGCAACTGCTGGGATTGATTCTCGAGCAGGCCACCGACACCTTGCGCTGCAATCCGGCGGAGTTTCAACCCTACGGCCTGGACAATCGCCAGGCGCCGTATCTGGGGCCCGTGCGCGAAGATGCCCAGGGACTGCTGCAATGGGTGCGGGTCGCGGACCTGCTGGATGCCCAGGTGCAGGCCCTGCTGTTTCCGTCGCCACCCTTGGACCTGTCAATGCTTGAGGATCGAGCATGAGCAGCGACCAGCGCTTTTTCGACTTCCTCAAAGAACGCATCGGCCTGGACGTGACCTCCGTCGGGCCGGCGATCATCGAGCGCGCGGTACGCCAGCGCACGACCGCGCAGCAGGTGCAAACGGCCGATCAATACTGGCAACGCTTGCTGGGTTCGCGAGACGAACAGCAAGCGCTGATCGAAGCGGTGATCGTGCCCGAGACCTGGTTTTTCCGGTATCCGGAATCCTTTGCCACCCTGGCCAGGCTGGCAAGCAAACGCCTGGGCGAGCTCAATAACATGCGGGCTCTGCGCATCCTCAGCCTGCCGTGCTCCACCGGCGAGGAGCCCTATTCGATTGCCATGGCCTTGCTCGATGCCGGGTTGGCACCTCATCAGTTCAAGGTCGACGGCCTGGACGTCAGCCCGTTGTCGGTGGAGCGGGCCAAGCGGGCGTGCTATGGCAAGAACTCGTTTCGCGGAGAGCAGGGCGATTTTCGCGAGCGGCATTTCAGCGCTGAAGACGACGGTTATCGCCTCAGCGAGCGGGTTCGCGAACAAGTGCGTTTGCAGGTCGGCAACCTACTGGACCCAAGCTTGCTGGCCAATGAACCGGCCTATGACTTCGTGTTTTGCCGCAACTTGCTGATCTACTTTGACCTGCCGACCCAGACCCAGGTCTTTGAAGTGCTCAAGCGCCTGACCCACGTCGATGGCGTGCTGTTCATCGGCCCGGCCGAAGGCAGTCTGCTGGGGCGCCTGGGCATGCGCTCGATCGGCATTCCCCAGTCGTTTGCCTTCAGCCGCCACAGCGAACCTGAACCCCAGCCACTGCCGGCCTACATTGCGCCAGCGCTGCCAGTGAGCTTGCCGGTGCGCCGCGCGCCTGCGCCGCCAGTGCGCAGTCGACCCTTTGCAAGCGTAGCCCGCCCAGTGTCGCCGCGGGCCGAGCAGCCAGACGCTGGCGATGCGGCGGTGCTGCTGGCACACATTGCGACCCTGGCCAACGAAGGCAAAAGCCCGCAAGCGCGTGCCGCCTGTGAGGCGTACCTGCGCAGCCACGGCCCGGTGGCGCAAGTGTTCTACTGGTTAGGCCTGCTCAGTGATGTGGCTGGCAGCGTGCTGGAAGCCCAGGGGTTTTATCGCAAGGCGTTGTACCTGGAGCCGCAACACCCCGAAGCCCTGATGCACCTGGCCGCGTTGCTCGCGTCCCAGGGCGATGTGGCTGGGAGCCGACGCTTGCAGGAGCGCGCGGCGCGCAACGAACGTACCGCTGACAGTGAGCGCAAACGATGATCGGTTCAGTTTCGTTGAACGTGACCCACGCCGATGCCCAGGCCATCGACGACTGCTGGAACCGCATCGGTGTCCACGGTGACAAGTCCTGTGGGTTGCTGGCCGAGCATATTCATTGCCGCAACTGCGCGGTCTACTCGGCCGCGGCTACCCGCTTGCTGGACCGCTATGCGCTGCAGCAGGACGACCAGGCCCATGGCTCGGCGACGGTCGAGGTACAGGTCGCCACCCGTTCATTGCTGATGTTTCGCCTGGGCGAAGAGTGGCTGGCGCTGAGCACCCGCAGCCTGGTGGAAGTGGCGCCTTTGCAGCCGGTGCATTCCTTGCCCCACCAGCGCTCGCGGGCGCTGATGGGGGTGGCCAATGTGCGCGGCGCACTGGTGGCCTGCCTGTCGCTGGTGGAGTTGCTGGGGCTGGAGGCCTCGACGGTGGCCGCGTCCGGTGCGCGGGTCATGCCGCGCATGTTGATCATTGCCGCCCACGGCGGTCCGGTGGTGGTGCCGGTGGACGAGGTCGATGGGATCCATGCGATTGATCAACGGCTGCTCGACGCAGCCTCGCGCTCGGGCCAGCAGGCCAGCGCGAAGTACACCCGAGGCGTATTGCCATTTAACGGTCGCAGTTTGCGTTGGCTGGATGAAGAGCAGTTGCTGTCCGCCGTGACCCGGAGCCTCACATGACCCCCGAGCAAATGCGCGACGCGTCGCTGCTGGAGTTGTTCAGCCTGGAGGCCGAAGCCCAGACCCAAGTGCTCAGCGCCGGGTTGCTGGCGCTGGAGCGTGATCCAACCCAGGCCGATCATCTGGAAGCCTGCATGCGCGCCGCCCACTCGCTCAAGGGCGCGGCGCGGATTGTTGGCGTCGATGCCGGGGTCGAAGTGTCCCATGTGATGGAGGATTGCCTGGTCAGTGCCCAGGAAGGCCGGCTTCTGCTGCGCCCCGAGCACATTGACGCGTTGCTACAAGGCACCGACCTGCTGATGCGCATCGCCACGCCTGGCAACGAGGTCGGGCCCAGTGATATCTACGCCTATGTGGCGTTGATGGGGCAGTTGCTCGATCCCGCGTCGGCACCGACACCGGTGAGCCTGCCACAGCTGGCGCCGGAGCTGCCGATGGCCGAGTTGCAACTCGAACCGCCGGCCGCGCGCTTCGAGCTGTCGGAGCCGGAGCCTCTGCTGGCGGAACTCGCCAAGCCTGCCAAACGGGTCACCGAGGGCGGCGAGCGGGTGCTACGGGTGACTGCCGAGCGCCTGAACAGCCTGCTCGACCTGTCGAGCAAATCGCTGGTCGAGACCCAGCGTTTGAAACCCTATCTGGCGACCCTGCAGCGCCTCAAGCGTATGCAAAGTAACGGCCTGCGCGCCCTGGAAAACCTCAATGCCCAGCTCAAGGAGCAGAGCCTGAGCCTGGAAGTCGAGGAGGCCCTGGAGGATGCGCGGCGGCTGCTGGCCGAGTCTCAGCAATTGCTGGCGGAGCAAACGGCAGAGCTGGACGAGTTTGCCTGGCAAGCCAGCCAGCGTGCCCAGGTGCTGTATGACACTGCGCTGGCCTGCCGCATGCGCCCGTTTGCCGACGTGCTGACCGGCCAGGCGCGGATGGTCCGCGACCTGGGCCGTAGCCTCGGCAAGCAGGTGCGCCTGGAGATCGAGGGCGAAAAGACCCAGGTCGACCGCGACGTGCTGGAAAAACTCGAAGCACCGCTGACGCACCTGTTGCGCAATGCGGTGGACCACGGCATCGAGTCGCCGGAGCAGCGCTTGCTGGCCGGCAAACCGGCCGAAGGGCTGATCCGCCTGCGGGCGTCCCATCAGGCGGGCCTGCTGGTGCTGGAACTCAGCGACGACGGCAACGGCGTGGACCTGGAGCGGGTCCGGCGCAGCATCGTCCAGCGTCAACTGTCGCCGGCCGAGACCGCGGCGCAATTGAGTGAAGAGGAACTGCTGACGTTCCTGTTCCTGCCCGGCTTCAGCCTGCGCGACAAAGTTACTGAAGTTTCCGGCCGTGGCGTCGGCCTCGACGCCGTCCAGCACATGGTGCGCCAGTTGCGCGGCGCGGTGGTGCTGGAGCAGAAGGCGGGCGAGGGCAGTCGTTTCCACCTTGAAGTGCCGCTGACCCTGTCGGTGGTGCGCAGCCTGGTGGTGGAAGTCGGCGAGGAGGCCTACGCCTTCCCGCTGGCGCACATCGAGCGCATGTGCGACCTGGCGCCAGAGGACATCGTGCAGGTGGAGGGGCGCCAGCACTTCTGGCACGAGGGCCGGCATGTCGGGCTGGTGGCCGCCACCCAGTTGCTGCAACGGCCGGTGAGCCAGAACAGTGCCGCCACCCTCAAGGTGGTGGTGATCCGTGAGCGCGATGCGGTGTACGGTGTGGCCGTCGAGCGTTTTATCGGCGAGCGCACCCTGGTGGTGCTGCCGCTGGATGAGCGCCTGGGCAAGATCCAGGATATTTCCGCCGGGGCCTTGCTGGATGACGGTTCAGTGGTGCTGATCGTCGACGTCGAGGACATGCTGCGCTCGGTGGATAAACTGCTCAATACCGGGCGCCTGGAGCGGATCGCCCGGCACAGCCAGCAAGCCGCGCAGGCGGCCCGCAAGCGGATCCTGGTGGTTGATGACTCGCTGACGGTGCGCGAGTTGCAACGCAAGCTGCTGCTCAACCGAGGTTATGACGTGGCCGTCGCCGTTGACGGCATGGACGGCTGGAACGCCCTGCGCGCCGAGGACTTCGACCTGTTGATTACTGATATCGATATGCCGCGCATGGACGGGATCGAGCTGGTCTCGCTGTTGCGCCGCGACAATCGCCTGCAGTCACTGCCAGTGATGGTGGTGTCCTACAAGGACCGTGAAGAGGACCGGCGCCGTGGACTGGACGCTGGAGCCGACTATTATCTAGCCAAAGCCAGCTTTCATGACGATGCGCTGCTCGACGCAGTGGTAGAGCTCATAGGAGGAGCGCGGGCATGAAGATCGCAATCGTCAACGATATGCCGATGGCTGTGGAAGCGCTGCGCCGGGCCCTGGCGTTCGAGCCGGCGCACCAGGTGGTGTGGGTGGCCAGCAATGGCAAGGAGGCGGTGCAACGTTGCGCCGAACTGACGCCGGACCTGATCCTCATGGACCTGATCATGCCGGTCATGGACGGGGTCGAGGCGACCCGCCGGATCATGGCGGATACGCCGTGCGCCATCGTCATCGTCACGGTCGATCGCCAGCAGAATGTGCATCGGGTGTTCGAGGCCATGGGGTACGGCGCGCTGGATGTAGTCGACACGCCGGCCCTGGGGGCCGGCAATGCCCAGGAAGCCGCCGCACCGCTGCTGCGTAAAATCATCAACATTGGCTGGCTGATCGGCGAGAAGGGCAACCGCGAACGCCCGGCACCCAGCCCGCTGCGCAGTTCGGCCTCGCGTCAGCGCCTGGTCGCCATTGGCTCCTCGGCTGGCGGTCCGGCGGCGCTGGAAGTGCTGCTCAAGGGCCTGCCGCGGGATTTTCCGGCGGCCATCGTGCTGGTGCAACACGTGGACCAGGTGTTCGCCGCCGGCATGGCGCAATGGCTCAGCAGTGTCAGTGGCCTGAACGTACGCCTGGCCCAGGAGGGCGAGCCGCCGCAAAGTGGCACGGTGTTGCTGGCTGGCACCAACCACCATATTCGCTTGTTGAAAAACGGCACGCTGGCGTACACCGCCGAGCCGGTCAACGAAATCTACCGGCCCTCGATCGATGTGTTCTTCGAAAGTGTGGCCAGTTACTGGAACGGTGATGCAGTAGGTGTGCTACTCACCGGAATGGGCCGCGATGGAGCCCAGGGACTCAAATTGATGCGCCAGCAGGGTTACCTGACCATCGCTCAGGATCAGCACAGCAGCGCGGTGTACGGTATGCCCAAGGCCGCCGCCGCCATCGACGCCGCGGTGGAAATTCGCCCGCTGGAAAAAATAGCGCCACGATTGCTGGAGATCTTTGCAAAATGAATGACATCCGCAGCGGTACGGGCCAAGTAGTATTTCAGGTGAACCCCCATGGATGAGTTACAGCTCGACGATTTCAAGAACGATGAAAATGCCGCGATGGTGCTGCTGGTCGACGACCAGGCGATGATCGGCGAAGCCGTGCGGCGGGGTCTGGCGAACGAAGACAACATCGACTTCCATTTCTGCGCCGACCCGCACCAGGCCATCGCCCAGGCCATTCGCATCAAGCCGACGGTGATCCTGCAGGACCTGGTGATGCCTGGCCTGGACGGCCTGACGCTGGTGCGCGACTACCGCAACCACCCGGCGACCAAGGACATCCCGATCATTGTGCTGTCGACCAAGGAAGATCCCTTGATCAAGAGCGCGGCGTTTGCCGCCGGGGCCAACGATTACCTGGTGAAACTGCCGGACAACATCGAGCTGGTGGCGCGCATTCGCTATCACTCGCGCTCCTACACCACGCTGATCCAGCGCGATGCAGCCTATCGGGCATTGCGGGTCAGCCAGCAGCAGTTGCTCGACACCAACCTGGTGCTGCAACGGTTGATGAACTCCGACGGCCTGACCGGCCTGTCGAACCGCCGGCACTTCGACGAGTACCTGGAGCTGGAATGGCGGCGCTCGTTGCGTGACCAGACCCAATTGTCGCTGTTGATGATCGATGTCGACTACTTCAAGTCCTATAACGACAGTTTTGGTCATCTTGAGGGCGATGAAGCCCTGCGCAAGGTAGCGACCGCGATCCGCGATGCCAGTAGCCGGCCCTCGGACCTGCCTGCGCGTTATGGTGGTGAAGAGTTCGCCCTGGTGCTGCCCAACACTTCGCCGGGTGGCGCACGACTGGTGGCGGAAAAACTCCGTCAGACCGTCGCCGCCCTGAAGAT
Source organism: Pseudomonas sp. Irchel 3H3 (assembly GCF_900187635.1). Lineage (NCBI taxonomy): Bacteria > Pseudomonadati > Pseudomonadota > Gammaproteobacteria > Pseudomonadales > Pseudomonadaceae > Pseudomonas > Pseudomonas sp. Irchel 3H3. The sequence goes on from NZ_FYEC01000005.1 coordinate 48,818, forward strand.
TCCACACATCGCCCCGGCCGAAGGCGCGAGCCTGACCATCAGCATCGGCCTGTCGACCATCACCCCACAGCAGGGCAGCGACTGCCGGCAATTGATTTTGGCGGCAGACAAGGGCCTGTACCTGGCCAAGCACAATGGGCGCAATCAGGTGGGGATCGAGTAAAAAACAGCCGTTTTGGTGGCTCAATAGCCGCCAGGCGGGCTGCCGTGGCGGCCTGATTACGTTATACTCGCCGGCTTTCAAAAGTTCGCCAACGAGTGCTGCCCGCCATGGAAATCAACCCGATCCTTAACAGTATCAAGGACCTGTCCGAGCGCTCCGAAACTATTCGGGGGTATCTTTGACTACGATCAAAAGCATGAGCGTCTGACCGAAGTCAATCGCGAGCTTGAAGATCCGGCTGTCTGGAACAACCCTGAGTACGCTCAGAACCTGGGTCGCGAGCGTTCGCTGCTGGCCCAGATCGTAGAAACCCTCGATGAGATGTCCAGTGGTCTGGCTGATGCCAAGGACCTGCTGTTGATGTCTGCCGAGGAAGAAGACCAAGCTGCCGTCGACGACGTTGCAGCCGAAGTCGAACGCCTGCGCGAGGCCCTCGAGAAGCTCGAGTTCCGCCGCATGTTCAGCGGTGAGATGGACGCCAACAACGCCTACCTGGACATCCAGGCCGGTTCTGGCGGCACCGAGGCCCAGGACTGGGCCAACATCCTGCTGCGCATGTACCTGCGCTGGGCGGACAAACGCGGCTTCGACGCGACCATCATGGAACTGTCGGCCGGTGAAGTCGCCGGGATCAAGGGCGCCACCGTGCACATCAAGGGCGAATACGCCTTTGGCTGGTTGCGTACCGAAATCGGCGTGCACCGCCTGGTGCGCAAGAGCCCGTACGACTCCGGTAACCGTCGCCATACCTCGTTCTCGGCCGTGTTCGTGTCGCCGGAAATCGATGACAACATCGAAATCGACATCAACCCGTCGGACCTGCGTATCGACACCTACCGCTCCTCGGGTGCCGGTGGTCAGCACGTTAACACCACCGACTCGGCCGTACGTATCACCCACGTACCGTCCAACACCGTGGTCAGCTGCCAGAACGAACGCTCCCAGCACGCCAACAAAGACACCGCGATGAAAATGTTGCGGGCGCGCTTGTACGAGCAGGAAGTGCAGAAACGCAACGCCGCTTCGCAGGCCCTGGAAGACACCAAGTCGGACATCGGCTGGGGTCACCAGATCCGCTCGTACGTGCTCGATGCCTCGCGGATCAAGGATCTGCGCACTAACATCGAACGCAGCGACTGCGACAAGGTGCTCGACGGCGACATCGACGAATACCTGGTAGCCAGCCTGAAGCAAGGCTTGTAAGACATGCAACACGGGATCGCCTGACTCACCGCGATCCTCTGTAGGAGCCGGCTTGCCGGCGATCCCCAGGCCGCTGGCCTGGGGGCAACGAACCCGTGATGGAATTTTTGAAGACATGAGCGACCTAGAACTCGACCCGCAAGCCCTGCAACAGGAAGAAAACACCCTGATCGCCCTGCGCAAGGAAAAGCTTGCTGCCGAGCGCGCCAAGGGCAACGCCTTCCCGAACGACTTCCGCCGTGACAACTACTGCGATGCCCTGCAGAAGCAGTACGCGGACAAGACCAAGGAAGAGCTCGCAGAGGCTGCAATCCCGGTCAAGGTTGCCGGTCGCATCATGCTCAACCGTGGCTCGTTCATGGTGATCCAGGACATGTCCGGGCGCATCCAGGTCTACGTCAACCGCAAGACCCTGTCCGAAGAAACCCTGGCCGCGGTGAAAACCTGGGACCTGGGCGACATCATTGCCGCCGAAGGCACCTTGGCCCGTTCCGGCAAGGGCGACCTGTACGTGGAAATGACCAGCGTGCGCCTGCTGACCAAGTCGCTGCGCCCACTGCCAGACAAACACCACGGCCTGACCGACACCGAACAGCGTTATCGCCAGCGCTACGTCGACCTGATCGTCAATGACGAAGTGCGCCAGACGTTCCGCGTGCGTTCGCAAGTCATCGCCCATATCCGTAGCTTCCTGATGCAGCGCGACTTCCTTGAAGTCGAGACGCCGATGCTGCAAACCATCCCTGGTGGTGCTGCGGCCAAGCCGTTCGAAACGCACCACAATGCCCTGGACATGGAAATGTTCCTGCGCATCGCGCCTGAGCTGTACCTCAAGCGCCTGGTTGTCGGTGGCTTCGAGAAAGTCTTCGAGATCAACCGCAACTTCCGTAACGAGGGCGTTTCGACTCGTCACAACCCTGAATTCACCATGTTGGAGTTCTACCAGGCGTACGCCGACTACGAAGACAACATGGACCTGACCGAAGAACTGTTCCGCGAGTTGGCACAGCTGGTCCTGGGCAGCACCGACGTGCCGTACGGCGACAAGGTGTTCCACTTCGGCGAGCCGTTCGTGCGTCTGTCGGTCTTCGACTCGATCCTCAAGTACAACCCTGAGCTGACCGCCGACGACCTGACCGACATCGACAAGGCGCGCGCCATCGCCAAGAAAGCCGGGGCCAAGGTGCTGGGCTTCGAAGGCCTGGGCAAGCTGCAAGTGATGATTTTCGAAGAACTGGTCGAGCACAAGCTGGAGCAGCCGCACTTCATTACCCAGTACCCGTTCGAAGTGTCGCCGCTGGCTCGTCGCAACGATGACAACCCGAACGTCACCGACCGCTTCGAGCTGTTCATTGGTGGTCGCGAAATCGCCAACGCCTACTCCGAGTTGAACGACGCGGAAGACCAGGCCGAGCGTTTCATGGCCCAGGTGGCCGACAAGGACGCCGGTGACGACGAAGCCATGCACTACGACGCCGACTTCGTACGTGCGCTGGAATACGGTATGCCGCCGACGGCGGGTGAGGGCATCGGTATCGATCGCCTGGTGATGTTGTTGACCAACTCACCGTCGATCCGCGATGTGATCCTGTTCCCGCACATGCGACCGCAAGCGTAAATGCCGCAGTGAAAAAGCCGCCTATATCAGGCGGCTTTTTATTGCCTGTATGGAACAAACGTATCAACTTGTTGCTTCCAACTGCGAGGTAAGACCGGTGAATCGTGCAAATGCTCAAGAAGGAGCAGCGGGGGTCGCTACGGCGGTCGCTGAAAGTGTTCAGTACCAGGGCCGCAAGGCCAGCCGACAGGGCAGTGAACAGCGTCGACAGGACATCCTCGACGCCGCGATGCGCATTGTCGTGCGCGACGGTGTGCGGGCGGTGCGGCACCGCGCCGTAGCCGCCGAGGCCAGCGTGCCATTGTCGGCGACCACCTACTATTTCAAGGACATCGATGACCTGCTCACCGATACCTTTGCCCAGTACGTGGAGCGTAGCGCGGCCTACATGGCCAAGCTGTGGGCCAATCATGAAGGGCTGCTGCACGAGATGGTCGACAGCGGGGATGGCAGCCCCGAGGCACGTTCGCGGCTGGCCGACGACATCGCCCGGTTTACCGCCGACTATGTGCACCGGCAACTGCTCAACCGCCGCGAGCACCTGATGGCGGAACAGGCGTTCCGCCAGGAGGCCTTGCTCAACCCGCGCCTGGCGTTGCTGGTGCGTTCCCATCAGCAGATTCTCCTGCAGGGTACCTGCCAGCTGTTCCAGGTGCTGGGCTCGCCGGAACCGCAACAGGATGCCAAAGTGTTGACGGCGATAATCGGACGGATGGAATATCAAGGCCTGCTCAACGAGGCGCAGCCGCTGGCGGAGGATGAAATGCTCGGAATCCTCACGCGGTATATGCACTTGGTGCTGGCCTCGGTGTAACCCTTGGGGGAGGGCAGATTGCGCTGTCGGTGTGTGCTGACTAGGAGTCTTGAATGAAGTACTGGCGTGTCGTGGTGATCACCCTGTCGTTCCTGCTGCTCAGCGGCTGCCTGGTGTCATTCAAGCAGGCCATGCCGGGCAGCGAGGCTGCGCCGGCGGGGTTGCTCGGTAAATGGACCAGCAAGAATGCCTGGGGTGAAGCACAGAACCTGGACCTGACCCGTGTCGGCCCGGACCGCTACCAGGCGGTCAGCTACTTCAAGGCCAAGCCCAAGGAGCGCGAGGCCTATCCGTTCACGGTGGCGCGCCACGGCAATCGCTGGTACCTCTCGGCCAAGGTGCCGGCCCAGTACGGTGGCAACTTCACTATCGCCGGGTTTGAACTGAACGATAAACAGGAACTGGTGATCTACAACCTCGATCTCGAGCAGATCCGCCAGGCGCTTGGGCAACAACTCAAGGGTGAGCCGTTCAGCACCGACGATGGTGACGGCGTACTGATCAACAGCAGCATGGACCAGGTGTTCGCCTACCTCGACGATCCGGCCAATTCCGACGTGTTCGTCGAGGCCGCGCGGTATCAACGACCGCACACCACTCAATCAGCGCAGTAGGCAACGGTTAACCAAGGGAGCAACCGGTGGACGATTACCAGCAGACGATACGCACCTTGTCTGATCGCATAGTGCTGGCGCAAACGCCGATTCGGGTCCTTGATGCGGTGAAGTGGGACGACAGCATCCGCAAGGGGTTCCTCAAGGCCAAGGGCAAGGAAATGCCGGCGGTGGACCGGGACTATTACCTCAATCGGCCACTGGCTTTCGATTCGAGCAAAGTCAAGCTGGAGTTCCAGAACATCGAGCGCGACATCACTCGCCAGCTCGGCCAGTTCAACCCGGTCGGGCAGATCATGCGGCGCATGTGCAAGGAGTACCGCATGGTGGTGCGGATGCTCGAGGCCCGTGGCACCGAGGACTTCGGGCTGATTTCCCAGGAGCTGTATGGCGCGGCCTCCGATGCGTTCCATGCCGGTGACCCGACCCTGGCCGATCTGGGCCTGATGATGTCCGACTACTTGAACAACATCGATGGCCGCGGCGACCTCAAGGACGAGCCGAAGATCCTCACTGCCAAAGAGGCGGTACACCTGCTGCAGACTCGCTTGAACAAGGTGTTCGGCGAGGCCGAGGAAACCATCCGGGTGTTCGAGTCAGACGGGATCGTCGCCGACGCGGCGGCTGGCGCCGACTACATCAAGATCCGCACCGATGCGATGTTCAACGAGCGTGACGTGCGAGCGCTGGAGGTGCATGAGGGTCTGGTGCACGTTGGCACCACGCTCAACGGGCTGAACCAGCCAATCTGCACCTTCCTGTCCAAGGGCCCGCCGTCTTCGACCGTGACTCAGGAAGGCCTGGCGATCCTGATGGAGATCATCACCTTCGCCTCCTACCCGAGCCGCCTGCGCAAGCTGACCAACCGTACCCGGGCGATCCATATGGTCGAGGAGGGCGCGGACTTCCTGCAGATTTTCGAGTTCTTCCGTGAGCAGGGCTTCGAAATGGCCGAGAGTTATGGCAATGCCAGCCGGGTATTCCGTGGATCGGTGCCAAACGGCCTGCCATTTACCAAAGACTTGTCCTATCTCAAGGGCTTTATCATGGTTTACAACTACATTCAGTTGGCCGTGCGCAAAGGCAAGCTTGAGCAGATCCCGTTGCTGTTTTGCGGCAAGACCACCCTGGAAGACATGCGAACCCTGCGCCAGTTGGTGGATGAAGGCCTGGTGGAGCCGCCCAAGTACCTGCCCGCGCAGTTCCGTGACATGAACGCGCTGTCGGCCTGGATGTGCTTCTCCAACTTCCTCAACCACCTGAGCCTGGACCGGATCGAAGCGGACTATTCGAATATTCTGTAACCCCGGGGTGGTACCACCCTGAACCCATCGCGAGGCTTCAAACGGATGAGAATCCTCGGCATCCTGTGCCTGTTCCTGACCCTCAATGGCTGCAGCTCACTGCTGTTCTACCCTGAGCCCGGCCTGCCGTTCACCCCGGATAAAGCCGGGCTGCAGTACCGCGACGTAAGCCTGACCACGGCCGACGGGGTCAAGCTGCACGCTTGGTGGCTGCCGGCAAAAGAGGGTGTCGCGGTCAAGGGCACGGTCCTGCATCTGCACGGCAACGGCGGCAACCTGGCGGCGCACCTGGGGGGCAGTTGGTGGTTGCCCAAGCAGGGTTATCAAGTGCTGCTGCTGGACTATCGCGGGTATGGCCTGTCGGCAGGCGAGCCAGGTTTGCCGCAGGTCTATCAAGATATCGATGCGGCCTTCAAATGGCTGGACCAGGCGCCGCAGGTACAGGGCACGCCGCTGATTGTGCTCGGCCAGAGCCTGGGCGGCGCCATGGCGCTGCACTACCTGGCCGAACACCCGCAGCGCCAGGTTCAACTCAAGGCGTTGGTGCTCGACGGCGTGCCGGCCAGTTACCGCGAAGTGGGCCAGTTTGCCCTCAGTACTTCCTGGCTGACCTGGCCGTTCCAGGTTCCGTTGTCGTGGCTGGTGCCGGACGCTGACAGCGCAATCCGCGCCATGCCCCAAGTCAACGCTGTACCGAAATTGATCTACCACAGCATCGACGATCCCATCGTGCCTCTTTCCAACGGCATCCGACTGTATCAAGCTGCGCCCCCGCCAAAGGTGCTGCAATTGACCCGCGGTGGCCATGTGCAGACATTCGCCGACCCGGTCTGGCGAACCGTCATGCTGCGCTATCTGGACGATCCGCAGCACTTCAATGGTGTGCGCCGCCTGGGAGAGATCCCCAATTACCCGGCCCCCAGCCATTCACCCGATCAACCGCAAGAGAGCCCGCAATGAGTGAAGAACGTAACGCTATCCCGCTGATCATCACCGGTATCTGCAGCATCCTGGGCACGGTCGCTGCCCTGTGGTGGTACGGCTACCTGCACTTTGCCAAGCCGGAAGACGCCTTGCTGCTCAACGAGTTCACCATGCTCAAGACCGTACCGGGCGAAGATTACAAGGTCTCCCTGGAGCCGGCAGCCCAGGTCGCGCAGTGCATCGACGGCGTGCTGGTATTGTTCGACACCGAACAGAAAGGCCTGACCGGTGTACTGATCAACGCCAAGAAAAAGGCCGTGCGCTGCATGGGCGAGGAAACCCCGCAGCAGCTCGAACCCTGAGTCCATGAATTCGCTGCCAACCCTGTGGGAGCGAGCCTGCTCGCGATGAGGCCATCTGGCCAGACCCAATCCATGGGTGCACCGCTCCAACAATGTCCTGCAAAAAAGCCCCGCCTGATCACATCAGGCGGGGCTTTTGCGTTACCGCGCTAAATCCTTAGTTGGCGCTCACTGCCGAGCGTGGGATCACCGGTTGGTTGTCGTTGGAAATGGTCACTTCCACCCGACGGTTCATCGCCCGGCCCGAGACGCTGTTGTTCTCGGCCACTGGGTACTCTTTGCCGTAACCCTGGGCAACCACGCGCGCTGGGTCGACGCCCATTTTCACCAGGGCCATGCGCACTGAGTTGGCGCGGCGCTCGGACAGGCTCTGGTTGTAATTGGCAGCGCCGGTGCTGTCGGTGTAGCCCTCGACAATCACCTTGCGGTCCGGATTCTCGGCGAGGAAATGCGCCAGTTTGTTGATGTTCACCAAGCCGCTGGATTTCAGTTCAGCCTTGTTGGTCGCAAACAGCACATCGCCGAAGGTCACCAGGGTTCCGCGATCGGTCTGCTTGGCGTTGAGGCTGTCCTGCAGTTGCTTGATCTGCGAGTCACGGGCATCAAGACGGGCCTGGGCCCGATGCGCCGAAGCATTTTTCAGGTCGGCTTCAGCGGTACGCAGGGCGATGGTCTGCTTGGCGACTTCAACACGTTGGTTGGTCAGGTACGCCAGTTGATCGACCTGTTCAGTCTTCTCGCGCTCCTGGAAGGCTTTGTCGGCCTTGTCCAGGTAGTCACTGGCTTCCTTGGTTTCCAGGGCCGCGACTTTGCTCGCTTGTGGATTGGCCTGCAGGGCCGAGTAGTTGGTCCGGGCCTGTTCCAGGTTGGCATTGGGTGGCGTCGAGCAAGCGGCCAGGGCAACGCTGGCGGCCAGGAGAGCTGGGATCATCAATTGCTTACGCATAGTGGTTCGTCCTTTCTATCGATTCGCGGGTGCACAGGGGCGTGAGGGCAGGGCTTATTGCACGCTGCGCTGGCTTTCCTGGCGCAGTTCCTGAACGCCTTGCTGAGAGTCCTTGAGCGACTGTTCGGCTTTCATCGCCTGGGCTTTGCGTTCGGCGACGCGGGCATCCCACTCAGCCTGTTCGGCCAGCAGTCGAGCCTGGTCGTATTGCTTGTCGTGCATGGCCAGTTCGGCTTGTTTGAGCTTGTCCTGGGCGGCCTTCATCTCCACGGCGGCAAACTCGGTACCGCCGGCGCTGACAGCGCTGTTGACTGCCGATTGGGTGACGGCGTATTGCTCGGTCGGCGGGTTGCCGGCGCATCCCGCCAGGACGAAGCTGCAACCGAGTGCCAGGGCGGCCAACTTGAGACCGCGCGGGAATGTGGACGTGGTTGTGGCGGTGCTGGTTTTCATGGTCTTCAACTCCATTGGATAACTCCTGAAAATCGTCAAATCCATCCTGGTCGTGGAGCCGTGAGAGCGATGAGACGAGGCCTGTGACAGCGGGTTGTGGTACGGCTGTTCCAGTGATGGTTACTGGGTGTGACCCGAGGCTTTTTTTCAAAGTTCAGAAAAGATGGCGTATCGCCCGAAAAAACCTCGAGGACTTTTGCGAGGCTCTAAACCGGGAACTTTTGCCCCGCGCAGGAGTATTCCCAAGCCACCAAGGGCTCGGGAATACGCGGTTTCAGGAGTGTCGAACGGGGTGTCGCCTAGTGTTTCTGCTTGCCGGCTGCAGCCGAAAGATCATGCAGATGTTGCCGTGACAGGGCGAGGAAACGCGGGGTAGGGCCGACGTCCTCGTAGAGCGGATCGCCCTCTTCGTCGGTGGCGATCACCTGCTGGCCCTTGATGTAGGGAAAGCTTGCCTCGAGCTCTTCCAGGGCGGCGCCAATCAGTTCCCCGAGCAACTCTTCGGGGTGGCGCTTGGGGTACATTTCGCTGAGTGCCGCCAGGCGTGCAGCGGCTTCGACGTCCAGGTGAATGCTGTAGCCGGTCTTGGTCAAACGGCCTTTGGCGGTTTCTTCCCAATGCAGGGCCAGTTCACGAATTTTCATAATGACCTCAATAATCACCTGCTCGTGACAGGTTGTGATGAGTCTTCGGCGGTGGCCGGTAGCAAGCCTGGGTACGGCTTACTCATGAGACTAGCCGCAACCGCGAAGGTTTAAAGTCGATTCGTCGTCTGCTTGTAAGAACCGGCCGCGAGCGGCACTCTTGAGCCTCAAGGATTGCGCCTGATAGCTGACCGCCACTCGCTGGAGAACTGCTGATGACCGATATCGATGCACGCTTGCGCGAAGATGTTCACCTCTTGGGTGAGCTGTTGGGCAACACCATCCGCGCACAGTACGGGGATGGTTTTCTCGACAAGATCGAGCAGATTCGCAAGGGTGCCAAGGCTGACCGGCGTGGCTCCATGGACGCCGAACTGAGCGCCAGCCTCAACCAGCTGAGTGAGGACGAACTGCTGCCGGTAGCGCGGGCGTTCAACCAGTTCCTCAACCTGGCGAACATCGCCGAGCAGTACCAGTTGATCCATCGCCGCGAAGAGTCGCAGCCGGCGCCGTTCGAGGCGCGGGTCCTGCCGCAACTGCTGGCCCGGCTGCGGGCCGAGGGTCACAGTGGCGAATCACTGGCGCGGCAATTGGGCCGGCTGGAGATCGAGCTGGTGCTCACCGCGCACCCCACCGAAGTGGCGCGCCGGACCCTGATCCAGAAGTACGACGCGATTGCCGCGCAACTGGCCGCGCAGGACCATCGCGACCTCACCAGTGCCGAACGCGAGCAGATCCACCAACGCTTGCAGCGCTTGATCGCCGAGGCCTGGCACACCGAAGAAATCCGCCGCACCCGACCCACCCCGGTCGACGAAGCCAAGTGGGGGTTCGCGGTGATCGAACATTCGCTGTGGCAGGCGATTCCCAATTACCTGCGCAAGGCCGACCTGGCCCTGCAGACCGCCACCGGCCTGCGTTTGCCACTGGAAGCCGCGCCGATCCGCTTCGCCTCCTGGATGGGCGGCGACCGCGACGGCAATCCCAATGTGACGGCGGCGGTGACCCGTGAGGTGTTGCTGCTGGCACGCTGGATGGCGGCAGACTTGTACCTGCGTGACGTCGATCAACTGGCAGCCGACCTGTCGATGCAACAGGCCAGCGCGGCGCTGCAGGCCAAGGCCGGCGACAGTGCCGAGCCTTACCGGGCGGTGCTCAAGCAATTGCGCGAACGCCTGCGGGCGACCCGCAACTGGGCCCAGGTCTCGTTGACGGCGAATACCCCGGCCGGGGCCGATGTGCTGCACAACAACCGCGACCTGCTGGACCCGCTGGAGCTGTGCTACCAGTCGCTGCACGAATGCGGTATGGGCGTGATTGCCGATGGCCCGCTGCTCGACTGTGTGCGCCGGGCCGTGACTTTCGGCCTGTTCCTGGTGCGCCTGGACGTACGACAGGACTCCACCCGGCATTGCTCGGCGATGACCGAGATCACCGATTACCTCGGCCTGGGGCGGTATGAAGATTGGGACGAGGAGGCGCGCATCGCGTTCCTCATGACTGAGCTGCACAATCGCCGGCCGCTGCTGCCCAGCCACTTCAAGCCTTCGGCCGACACTGCAGAGGTCCTCGCGACTTGCCGCGAAGTCGCCGCCGCACCGGCGGCTTCGCTGGGCTCCTATGTGATCTCCATGGCCGGTGCCGCCTCCGACGTGCTCGCCGTGCAACTGCTGCTCAAGGAAGCCGGGGTGCTGCGGCCGATGCGCGTGGTGCCGCTGTTCGAAACCCTGGCGGACCTGGACAACGCCGGGCCGGTGATCGAAAAGCTGTTGCTGCTGCCCGGCTATCGCGCGCGCTTGCAAGGCCCCCAGGAAGTGATGATCGGCTACTCCGACTCGGCCAAGGACGCCGGCACCACCGCGGCGGCCTGGGCGCAATACCGGGCGCAGGAGCGGCTGGTGGATATTTGCCGTGAGCAGCAAGTCGAACTGCTGCTGTTCCATGGTCGCGGTGGGACCGTGGGCCGTGGCGGTGGTCCGGCGCATGCGGCGATTCTGTCGCAGCCGCCGGGTTCGGTGGCTGGGCGTTTCCGTACCACCGAGCAGGGCGAGATGATTCGCTTCAAGTTCGGCTTGCCGGACATCGCCGAGCAGAACCTGAACCTCTATCTGGCCGCTGTGCTGGAGGCGACATTGCTCCCGCCACCGCCGCCGGAACCCGCGTGGCGGGGCTTGATGGATGAACTGGCCGCCGATGGCGTGAGCGCTTATCGCGCGGTGGTAAGGGAGAATCCGCAGTTCGTCGAATACTTCCGCCAATCCACCCCCGAGCAGGAGCTGGGGCGGTTGCCGCTGGGCAGTCGCCCGGCCAAGCGCCGGGCCGGAGGCATTGAAAGCCTGCGGGCGATCCCGTGGATCTTCGGCTGGACCCAGACCCGCCTGATGCTACCGGCCTGGCTGGGTTGGGAAGCGGCGCTGAGCAAGGCGCTGGCCCGAGGCGAGGGTGAACTGCTGGCGCAGATGCGCGAGCAATGGCCGTTCTTCCGCACCCGGATCGACATGTTGGAAATGGTCCTGGCCAAGGCCGACGCGGACATCGCAAGGTCCTACGACGAGCGTCTGGTGGAGGCCGATTTGCTGCCTTTGGGGGCGCATTTACGCGACCTATTGTCGCAGGCCTGCGCCGTGGTCCTGGGCCTGACTGGCCAGTCGCAGTTGCTTGCCCATAGCCCTGACACTCTGGAATTCATTCGCCTGCGCAACACCTACCTCGATCCGCTGCATCTATTGCAGGCCGAGCTGCTGGCCCGCTCGCGACAGCAGGACGTGGCGCAGGGCAGCCCGGTGGAACAGGCGTTGCTGGTGTCTGTAGCGGGGATTGCCGCCGGTTTGCGCAACACCGGCTAAGGGCCGATGGGCAACCTCGGCAGTCCGTTCTGCCTCGCCAACCGGCAGGTGAGGAGGGCTGCCGGGGCCTGGCAGGCGACACTTTGTTATGGGGTTGCGACTTGGAATACCTCGTCGCAACGGCAGGACCAGCGCGGGTTCCTCCGACTTTCGGCGGCTTGTGTGGGCCGTGCCTGCTGTGTATCTTGATCAGCCTTTGGCCGTTTGGGCGGCCCACGACCCTATTCTGAGATTGGCCCCAAGCGGCGAATCCGATCGTTTATAAATAAGAAATTGAGGAGCACATCGATGCGCGTCATTCTGCTGGGAGCTCCCGGGGCCGGTAAAGGTACTCAGGCTAAGTTCATCACCGAAAAATTCTCCATTCCGCAGATCTCCACCGGCGACATGCTGCGTGCGGCGGTCAAGGCTGGCACCGAGCTGGGCATCAAGGCCAAGGGCATCATGGATGCCGGTGGCCTGGTCTCCGACGACCTGATCATCGCCTTGGTCAAGGACCGTATCGCGCAGCCAGATTGCGCCAACGGTTTCCTGTTCGACGGTTTCCCGCGCACCATCCCGCAGGCTGAAGCACTGGTCAGCGAAGGCGTCGAGCTGGATCACGTGGTGGAAATCGCCGTCGACGACGAAGAAATCGTCCAGCGTATCGCCGGTCGTCGTGTCCACGAAGCCAGCGGCCGCGTTTACCACACCGTCTACAACCCGCCAAAACTGGCTGGCAAGGACGACATCACTGGCGAAGAGCTGGTGCAGCGCAAAGACGATACCGAAGAAACCGTGCGTCATCGCCTGTCGGTCTACCACGACCAGACCAAGCCTTTGGTGGCGTTCTACCAGAATCTCGCGGCTGCCCAGGGCAAGCCGAAGTACAGCCACATTGCAGGCGTTGGTTCGGTTGAAGCCATCACCGGCAAGGTGCTTGAAGCACTGAGCTGATAAAGCTCACTGGCTTTACGTTCAACGGCCCGCTTGCGGGCCGTTGTTGTTTATACTGACGGACTTTTTTCTACCACGTTGACGGAAACATCGATGAGTACCTTGCTGGCCCTGGACACCGCGACTGAAGCTTGCTCCGTTGCCTTGCTGCATAACGGCAAGGTAACCAGCCATTACGAGGTGATCCCGCGGCTGCATGCGCAGAAGCTGCTGCCGATGATCCAGCAATTGCTGGCCGAGGCCGGCACCACCTTGCAAGCGGTCGATGCGATTGCCTTTGGCCGTGGGCCAGGGGCGTTTACCGGCGTACGGATTGCCATCGGCGTGGTCCAGGGCCTGGCGTTTGCCCTGGACCGCCCGGTGTTGCCGGTGTCCAACCTGGCGGTGCTGGCGCAGCGCGCGTTGCGCGAGCACGGCGCGACCCAGGTGGCGGCCGCCATCGATGCCCGCATGGATGAAGTCTATTGGGGTTGCTACCGCGAAACCGCCGGTGAAATGCGCCTGGTCGGCGCCGAGGCGGTGCTGCCACCGGAAGTCGCGGCTCTGCCTGCTGATGCGGCGGGCGACTGGTTTGGTGCCGGCACCGGTTGGGGTTATGCCGAGCGCATCGCCGTCAGCCTGAGTGGCCAGGACGCCGGCATGCTGCCCCACGCCCAGGACTTGCTGAGCCTGGCGCAGTTCGCCTGGGAGCGTGGTGAAGCGATTGTCGCCGACAACGCCCAGCCGGTTTACCTGCGCGACAAAGTGGCGACGCCCAAGGCCCGCTAAGCCCTCGTCAGGGTCAGTACGTGACGTCAATCGTCAGTTTTCAGCCCGGGCTTTTAAACCTTTTGCCTTTTATGTGTTCTAGTTATCACTTGGCAATTTGCGCGTCGCAGTAAGTGCCGCTAAATTGCCATCATTGATAACGAGTTTATCTCTATGCGCGTAGACGGTTTTTCCTCGCAGTCCTATCCCATCCCCCGCAAGCCTCGCAAGGGCAGTGCGACGGTGGACGACTCCGTCCTGGACCACGACGACGAACCGCAAGTGCCCTCTGAAGAGCAACTGGCCGCCCGCGCCGCCCAGCGCCAGAGCAATCTGCCCGCGCGCCCGCAAGACCTGCTCTACCACCGTGCGATGAGCCGGCATGTCTCCCTGGCCCTGGCCAGTTACCTGAGTACCGCCGCTTTCGTCGATTGGGACATGGAAGTGCTGGGTCTCGACCTGCACATCTGATGTCGCTGCCGTATTTCCTCGGGTGCCCATCCTGGAGCGAAAACGCCTGGCGCCAGTATCTGTATCCGCAAGACGCCCGTCCTAACCAGTTCCTGGAGTTGTACTCACAGGTGTTCAACGCCGTTGAAGGCAACACCACCTTCTATGCGCGCCCAGCACCGGCGACGGTGGAGCGCTGGGCGCAAATCATGCCCAGACACTTTCGTTTTACCGCCAAGTTCCCCAGCGATATCAGCCACGGCGGTGACCTGCGTGAGCAACTGACGGCCGCAGAGTCTTTCGTGCAATTGCTCAGCCCGCTGGGTGAGCGGGTGGCGCCGTTCTGGCTGCAGCTGTCGAAGGCCTTCACCCCGCAACGCTTGCCGGAACTCGCCGGGTTTATCGACGGTTTGCAGCGGCCCCTGGCGGTGGAGGTGCGGCATCCGGATTTTTTTGCCAAGGGCGATGCCGAGCGCCAGCTCAATCGCCTGTTGCTTGCGCGTGGCGTTGAGCGGATCTGCCTGGATCCGCGAGCGCTGTTCAGTTGCACCTCGAGTGACCCTGGGGTCCTGCATGCGCAGTCGAAGAAACCTAACGTGCCGACTCGCCCGGCAGCGTTCACCCAGTGCCCGCAGGTGCGCTTCATCGGTCATCCGCTGCTGCTGGCCAATGATCCGTTCCTGACGCCCTGGGTCGAGAAAATCGCCCAGTGGATCGAAGAGGGACGCACGCCGTACATCTTCCTGCACACTGCCGACAACCTGCAGGCAGCCGCGTTGGCACAGCACTTTCATGCTCGGTTGATGACGCGTTTGCCTGGCTTGCCGGCGCTGCCTGAGCTATATAGAGAACCCGCCGCCGAGCAGCTCGGTTTGCTCTGACGACGGGCCACCCCCCCGCGACAGGAGCGAGCCAATGGCCACGCAAATCTTCAAAGCCCAAGCGTTCAAAGCCTTGCATGAAGGTCCCGGGACCTTTGTGATTCCCAATCCCTGGGATGCCGGTTCGGCCAGGATGCTCGCCAGCCTGGGTTACCAGGCGCTGGCAACCACCAGTGCCGGCTACGCGTTTTCCATGGCTCGCCCCGACGGCGCACTGAAGCTTGAGGACACCCTGGCCAACGTCCGGGCGATTGTCGCGGCCAGCGACTTGCCGGTCGCCGTCGACCTCGAAAACGGCTTTGCCGATGATCCCACGCAGTGCGCCGAAA
The DNA here is from genome assembly GCF_900187635.1 of Pseudomonas sp. Irchel 3H3. Lineage (NCBI taxonomy): Bacteria > Pseudomonadati > Pseudomonadota > Gammaproteobacteria > Pseudomonadales > Pseudomonadaceae > Pseudomonas > Pseudomonas sp. Irchel 3H3. The sequence continues at coordinate 64,052 of NZ_FYEC01000005.1, forward strand.
GCCTGCTGCTTGCCGCCAGCGCCGGGGCCGTCGGCGGCTCGATCGAAGACGCCACGGGCCGCGAAGACGCCCCTATCTACTGCTTCGAGCATGCCGTGGCGCGCATCGAGGCCGCGGTGGCGGCCGCGCGCAGCCTGCCATTTCCCTTCACCTTGACCGCGCGCGCGGAGAATTATCTGCACGGCAATCCAGACCTGGCCGATACCATCCGCCGCCTGCAGGCGTTCGCCGAGGCGGGCGCCGATGTGCTGTATGCCCCCGGCCTGCGTACGGCTGAAGAAGTGCTGGCGGTCGTGCGGGCGGTGGCGCCCAAACCGGTCAACGTGTTGATGTCCGGGGGGCTCAAGCTTAACGTGGCGCAACTCAACGAGATGGGGGTCAAGCGTATCAGCGTCGGTTCGGCCATGGCCTTGGCGGCCTATGGCGAGTTCTTCCGCGCCGCCAGGGAGATTCAGGAACACGGCACCTTTGGCTTCACCGAGCGCTCGATGCCGTATGCGCAGGCCAATCAACTATTCAAAGGCTGACTGACGGGGCGTGATGGTGAAGTGGCTGAAAGTCCTGGTGCTGCTGTTATTGCTGGTGGGGGCTGGGTTGTTCGGTGTGTGGCGGGGCTGGTTGCCTGTGTCCTCGGCGTGGAATCCCTGGGCGCCGCTGGAGGTGCAGGCGGCGCCGAACCTGCTGACGCGCTACAAGCTGATGCGCCTGCGTGATAACCCGGCACTCTGTGACCAGGTACTCGCTACCTCCGGCCTGAAGTTCAGCCGCCAGGCGGACAGCCCGACCGATGCCACCTGCCCGTTGCACAACACCTTGCGGGTGTCAGGTGGCGAGGTGGCGCTGAGCAGCAGCTTTCTCGCCAGTTGTCCCCTGGCTGTGGCCTTCGCCCTGTTTCAGCGCCACGCGCTGCAGCCAGCGGCTCAGGCGGTCTACGGCCAGGCGGTGGCGCGGGTCGATCACCTGGGCAGCTTTGCCTGTCGCAATATGTACAACCGGGATAAAGCTGCACGCAGCCAGCACGCCACGGCCAATGCCCTGGACATTGCCGGTTTTCGCCTGGCCGATGGGCGCACAGTCAACGTGCTGCGGGACTGGCCACAGGACAACGCCGACGCGCGGTTTTTGCGCCAGGTGCGCGATGACGCCTGTGAGGTGTTCAACGTGGTGCTGAGCCCGGACTACAACGCCGCTCATCGCAATCATTTTCACCTGGATACTGGGCCCTGGTGGGTCTGCCGCTGAGACTCAGGCGGCGATGCGCAGATTGTGCAGGACGATCGGCCGCGCCCAGCGGGTGTCGAAGTCCAGTTGTTTCTGTTGTTCGACCTGTTCTTCCGGCGGATAGGGTGGCGCAGGCGGCGGCAGCAGTTGCAGTTCGAACTCGGCGATCGGCAGGAACAGCGCCCGCGGTTGCGGAGCCGGGCCTGGGGGTGGCAGGGGGTGGCCGGCCGTGAGCACCAGCGGACGCAGCCACTCGTGGTCGAAGTCCTGTTGCGCTTGCTGGGCGACTATCTCATCAGCCGGGAAGGGCGGGGCTGGCGGGTCCAGCAGTTGCATCTCGAATTCGGCGATCGGCAGGAACAACGGTTCGGGCGGGCGGATCTCGGTATCGACGATGTTGCACGCGCGCTGGCTGACGATCTCGCTCAGCAACTCGGAGCCGCCAGCGGGCTCAACCGAGCTATCGATGGCAACGGGCGTGTAGTCACCTGCCGCCGGTACCCGGTCACCCAACTGATCGGCCAGGGCCTGGGCAAAAAAATCCTGCCACAGGTGACTGACGCCGCTCAGTGTTTGGGTGTTGTGCCGGCTGTATTCGCGGTAAGGCGAAATAAACCCGGCGGGTACGTGTTGAATGTCTGACATTTTTCTCGGTCGACGCTCAGCTCTGGCAAAATGCTCGATAGTTTGGTTATCGGCCGTTTTTGCCGATCATTAATTTTTTGAGTGTGTTTTCTGATGAGTGAGCAACCTGCGGCCAGCCGCATCAAAGTCCAGGCCCTGGCGGATGGCTTTCAGGCGCAAGCCTTGCATTGGGCCGAGCGCCTGGGCCTGCCGCTGCAACTGGACGATGCCGAGTTCGCCCTCCAAGTGGGTGAACAGGGTTTGCAGTTGCAGCAACTCGGGGCGGATGCGCCCGGTCCGGTGCGGGTGGATTTCGTCGAGGGTGGCGCGGCCCATCGCCGGTTGTACGGTGGCGGCAGCGGGCAGATGATCGCCAAGGCGGTAGGCGTCGCACAGGGCGTGCGCCCCAGGGTGCTGGATGCCACGGCGGGGCTGGGCAAGGACGGTTTTGTGTTGGCCAGCCTGGGCTGCGAAATCAGCCTGATCGAGCGCCAGCCGTTGATTGGCGCCTTGCTCGAGGATGGTCTGGCGCGGGCGGCAGAGGATTTCGAGGTAGCGCCGATTGTCGCGCGGATGCGCTTGCTCAAGGGCAATTCAATCGAACTGATGCGCAACTGGGAAGGCGAACCGCCGCAGGTGATCTACCTCGACCCGATGTTCCCGCACCGTGAGAAAACCGCACTGGTGAAAAAGGAAATGCGCCTGTTTCGCCCGTTAGTGGGGGACGACGCGGATGCCCCGGCCCTGCTGGAAGCTGCCCTGGCCCTGGCCAGCCACCGGGTCGTGGTCAAGCGCCCACGCAAGGCCCCGTGCATTGCCGGGCCCAAGCCGAGTCATGCGTTGGATGGCAAGTCCAGCCGGTATGACATCTATCCGAAAAAAGCGCTCAAGTCGTAAGCCACATAGCATGCAGCTTGCAGCTGCCTATGGCCGATAGGCCCGCATAAACAACCCCACCACTTCCTGCACATGGGCTTCGGCCGCCTCGCCGATGGGCGGCTCACCGCAGCCATAGAGCAGGCGGAAATTCCCCGCGCCCTTGAGCAGGCAAAAGAAGTGCTCGGCGGCATTGCGCGGCTTGTCGATGTGCAAGGCCCCCAGTTGGTCGATCTTGCCGAGCAAGCGTTCCATACCGTTGAGCATTCGTTGCGGGCCGGCGTCGAAGAAGATCAGCGAGAGCTTCGGGTCCTGGCTGCCCAGGGCCATGATCAGGCGGTGCAGGTTGACCGACTCATCGCTGTTGATCAGTTGATGAAAGCCCCGGGCAATGTTCAGCAACACATTTTCTACCGGCATGCCTTCGGGCAATTCGAAGAACAGGGTGGGCAATTGTTCTTCGCACTTGGCCATGACCGCGGCACTGAACAGCGTCTCCTTGTCATTGAAGTGGCTGTAGACGGTCAGTTTTGATACGCCGGCCTCAGCCGCTACCGCGTCCATGCTGGTGCTCGCATAACCGTTGCTCAGGAACAGGCGCTTGGCTGCCTCGAGGATCGCTTCGCGCTTGGCGAGATCTTTTGGGCGGCCGGGGCCGTTGGAAGGAGAAAGATTGTCGGACATTTTTCGCTTTTAATACTGGACTGGTGAGTTTGCTATTAATAACATACTGCCCAGTATAATTATTCCTAGCACCATTAGCGAAAGGTCGTTCACCATGTTCCGCTATGCCTTGCCCCTCGCGTTGCCAGTCAGCCTGGCGCTGTTATTAACGGCATGCGGTCACGAAGAGCCGGTGCAGGCCACCGTGCGCCCGGCCATGGTGGTCCAGCCAGAGCCTTCGGCGCAGGCGCTGGACAGCTACCCCGGTGAAGTCCGAGCGCGTTATGAGCCAGACCTGGCATTTCGCATCGGTGGCAAAGTCAGCCGACGACTGGTAGATGAAGGGCAGCGGGTCAAGGCCAACCAAGCACTGGCCGAACTCGACCCCGAGGACGTGCGCCTGCAACTGGACGCGAGCCGGGCCCAGGTTGCAGCAGCAGCGGCCAACCTCAACCTGGTACGCGCCGAACGCGATCGGTACAAGACCCTGATGGAGCGGCAGATGGTCAGCCGCTCGCAGTACGACAACGCCGAGAACCTCTACCGCGCGGGTGAAGCACGCCTCAAGCAAATCAAGGCAGAGTTCGATGTGGCCAGCAATCAGGCCAGCTACGCGGTATTGCGCGCGCCCCAGGATGGGGTGGTGGCCAAGCGCGCAGTGGAAGTCGGGCAAGTGGTGGGTGCCGGGCAAACGGTCTTTACCCTGGCAACCGACGGCGAGCGTGAGGTGCTGATCAGCCTGCCGGAGCAGCATTTCGGCCGGTTCAAGGTCGGCCAGCCGGTCACGGTCGAACTCTGGACCCAACAGGGCCAGCGCTTCGCCGGGACGATTCGCGAGCTGTCGCCCGCCGCCGATCCCAAGTCGCGGACCTTCGCGGCGCGTATCACCTTTACCGCCGGCAAGGTTCCGGCCGAACTTGGGCAAAGTGCCCGAGTGTTCATTCAGAGCGCCGATGCGGTCGCGCTCACCGTGCCGCTGTCGGCGCTTACGGCTGAGAACGGTGCTACTTACGTCTGGGTCGTGGGCGCCAACAACACGCTGAAAAAAGTCCCGGTGCGGGTCGGCGCGTTCGGTGAAAAAACCGTGCCAGTGCTCGAGGGCTTGAACCCCGACGACTGGGTCGTGGCGGCCGGTGTGCATGTGCTCCTCGACGGCCAGCAGGTGCGGCCGGTGGATCGCTCCAACCGCGTGGTCAATCTGGCGGGCAAGGAGTAATACCCAATGGGTTTCAATCTTTCCGCATGGGCGTTGCGCAATCGCCAGATCGTACTGTTCCTGATGATCCTGCTGGCCGTCGTTGGCACCCTGTCCTACACCAAGTTGGGGCAGAGCGAGGACCCGCCGTTCACGTTCAAGGCCATGGTGATCAAGACCAATTGGCCCGGGGCAACCGCCCAGGAGGTCTCGCGCCAGGTCACCGAACGCATCGAAAAGAAGCTGATGGAAACCGGCGAGTACGAGCGCATTGTCTCGTTTTCGCGCCCCGGCGAATCCCAGGTGACGTTCATTGCCCGCGACTCGATGCACTCGCAGCAGATTCCCGAGCTGTGGTACCAGGTGCGCAAGAAGGTCAGCGACATTCGCCAGACCCTGCCACCAGGAATCCAGGGACCCTTCTTCAACGATGAATTCGGCACCACCTTCGGCAACATCTATGCGTTGACCGGCGAGGGGTTTGATTACGCGGTGCTCAAGGATTATGCCGACCGGATCCAGATCCAGCTGCAGCGGGTCAAGGATGTCGGCAAGGTCGAGCTGCTCGGGCTGCAGGACGAGAAGATCTGGATCGAGCTGTCCAACGTCAAGCTCGCCACCCTGGGCTTGCCCCTGGCCGCTGTGCAGCAGGCGCTGGAGGAGCAGAACGCGCTGTCCAATGCCGGCTTCTTTGAAACCGGCAGCGAGCGCCTGCAACTGCGGGTCACGGGCAACTTCGAGACGGTGGAGCAGATCCAGCGGTTTCCAATCCGGGTCGGCGACCGGACGTTGCGGATTGCCGACGTGGCCGATGTGCGTCGGGGTTTCAACGATCCACCGGCGCCGCGCATGCGCTTCATGGGTGAAGATGCGATCGGTCTGGCAGTGGCGATGAAGGACGGCGGCGACATCCTGGTACTGGGCAAGGCCCTGGAACTGGAGTTCGAGCGCATCCAGAACAACTTGCCGGCCGGCATGCAGCTGCGCAAGGTTTCGGATCAGCCGGCGGCGGTGAAAACCAGTGTCGGTGAGTTCGTGCAAGTGTTGGCCGAAGCGCTGGCGATTGTCCTGCTGGTGAGTTTCTTCTCGCTCGGCGTGCGCACCGGCATGGTGGTTGCCCTGGCTATCCCCCTGGTGCTGGCGATGACCTTTGCCTGCATGTATTACCTGGGCATCGGCCTGCACAAGATTTCCCTGGGGGCGCTGGTGCTGGCCCTGGGGCTGCTGGTGGACGACGCGATCATTGCCGTGGAAATGATGGCGATCAAAATGGAGCAGGGCTACGACCGCTTCAAGGCCGCCAGCTATGCCTGGACCAGTACCGCCTTCCCAATGCTCACCGGCACCTTGATCACTGCCGCCGGCTTCCTGCCGATTGCCACGGCGCAATCGGGTACCGGCGAATACACCCGCTCGATCTTCCAGGTGGTGACCATCGCGTTGCTGGCGTCCTGGGTGGCGGCGGTGGTGTTCGTGCCGTACCTGGGCGAAAAGCTGCTGCCGGACCTGGCAAAGATTCACGCCGCCAAGCACGGCGCTGGCCAGCCCGATCCTTACGGCACGCCGTTCTATCAACGGGTCCGACGGTTGGTGGAGTGGTGCGTGCGCCGGCGTAAAACGGTGATTGCACTGACCGTCGTGCTGTTCGTGGCCTCGGTGGTGCTGTTCCGGTTTGTCCCGCAGCAGTTCTTTCCAGCCTCCGGCCGCCTGGAGTTGATGGTCGACCTGAAGCTGGCCGAAGGTGCCTCCCTGAGCAATACCACCGCCGAGGTCAAGCGCCTGGAGGCATTGGTCAAGGAACACGCCGGCATCGAAAACTACGTGGCCTACATCGGCACCGGTTCGCCGCGTTTCTACCTGCCGCTGGACCAGCAATTGCCGGCGGCGAGCTTTGCCCAGTTCGTGGTGCTGGCCAATACCATCGAGGAGCGGGAGAACCTGCGGACCTGGCTGATCGAAACCCTCAACGAGCAGTTCCCGGCATTGCGCTCACGGGTGACGCGCCTGGAAAACGGCCCGCCGGTGGGTTACCCGGTGCAGTTCCGGGTGACCGGCGAGCACATCGAGGAGGTGCGTGCCCTGGCCCGCAAAGTGGCGGCCAAGGTGCGTGAGAACCCCCATGTGGTCAATGTGCACCTGGACTGGGAAGAGCCGAGCAAGGTGGTGTACCTCAATGTCGATCAGGACCGGGCCCGGGCACTGGGCGTGAGTACGGCCAACCTGTCGAAGTTTTTGCAAAGCTCGCTGACCGGTTCCAGCGTCAGCCAGTACCGCGAAGACAACGAGTTGATCGAAATCCTCTTGCGCGGCACCTTGCACGAACGCAGCGAACTGTCGCTGCTGTCGAGCCTGGCGGTGCCGACCGATAACGGCAAGAGCGTGGCGCTGTCCCAGGTCGCGACCCTGGAATACGGCTTTGAGGAGGGCATCATCTGGCACCGCGACCGCTTGCCCAACGTGACGGTGCGCGCCGATATCTACGGCAAGGAACAACCGGCCACCCTGGTCCAGCAGATCTTGCCGACCCTGGCGCCGATTCGCGCCGAACTGCCCGACGGCTACCTGCTGGATGTCGGCGGCACGGTGGAAGACTCGGCCCGCGGCCAGAACTCGGTGAAGGCCGGTGTGCCGTTGTTCATTGTGGTGGTGCTGACCTTGCTGATGCTGCAATTGCGCAGCTTCTCGCGCACCGCGATGGTGTTCCTGACGGCGCCGCTGGGGCTGATCGGTGTCACCCTGTTCCTGATCGTGTTTCGCCAGCCGTTCGGTTTTGTGGCGATGCTGGGCACCATCGCCTTGTCGGGGATGATCATGCGTAACTCGGTGATCCTGGTGGACCAGATCGAACAGGACATTCGGGCCGGTCTCAAGCCTTGGCAGGCGATCATCGAAGCCACGGTGCGACGCTTCCGGCCCATCGTGCTGACGGCGCTGGCGGCCGTGCTGGCGATGATCCCGCTGTCGCGCAGCGTGTTCTTCGGCCCGATGGCCGTGGCCATCATGGGCGGCCTGATCGTCGCCACGGCCCTGACCCTGTTGTTCCTGCCGGCACTGTATGCGGCGTGGTTCAGGGTGAAGAGAGAGTGAGGATTTGACTGGCAGTTGATCGGCGTTCCTTGTCTCAATATTTAAGAATGTTGAGACAAGGTCGTTGGTGTGTTGTACTTCTGTCTCAGTTTTATTATTTTTTGAGACAGAGATGATCAAGGGGCCGCCCACCGTAGATCCCGACGTTCTAGAAAAACTTGGGATCTCACCCTACAAAGAAAAGCTCGTGCAGTATTTGGCCCTGCTCAAGCCACTGGATAGTCAGGGTCGTTATCTGCCATTCGATGAGCTGCGTTATCGCTGGCCGCCAGGCCTGGATACGACGCTGTGTTGGGCCTTGGTGAAAAAGGCGCGCATGACCCAGTACAGCCAACTGCTGCCATTGGGGGAGCCTAACCAATGGGCTCACTTCATCCTCACCCCACTGGCGCAGAAAACCCTGTCGGTGGTCGACCGTCAGGCAACCACTGCCGCGCTGGAGTACATGACTCATCACATCGGTGAGACGGCGCATTTCAGCTACTTGCTCAATGACCTGATCGAAGACGAAGCCATCAGCAGTAGCCAGCTGGAAGGTGCTGCGACCACCACGCAGGTGGCCAAGGACATGCTCAAGCGCAATCGCCTGCCTCGTTCTGCGGATGAGCAGATGGTCATTGGCAACTACAAGATGATGACGTTTGCCTGGGAGAATCGTCATGAGCCGTTGAGCCTCGAACTCATCAGCCAGCTTCATCGCGTGGGGGTCGAAGGTATCGACGATGCGCAGTATTCGCCGGGGCTTTTTCGCAGCAATGATGACGTCGTGGTGCAGGACGGTGAGGGCAATACCGTCCATACGCCACCTCCGGCATCAGGCATCGGCGCTCGCCTCAGCGGTTTGGCACATTGGATCAACCAGTCGCAAAACGACCCGTTGCAGGCCGACTATGTGCACCCGATGATCAAGGCTATCGCCCTGCATTTTGCGATGGGTTATGAGCATCCATTTCGCGATGGCAACGGTCGGGTGGCGCGGGCCCTGTTTTACTGGTTCATGTTCAAGAATGATTTTTCCGCGTTTCGCTACATTGCTATCAGCATTCTGTTGCGCAATGCACCCGTGAAGTACGGTCGCTCCTACCTGGCTACCGAAAGTGATGGGCTGGACCTGACGTATTTCATCGACCATCAGTGCTCGGTCATATTGCGCGCAGTCACCGAGTTTTCGGCGGTGTATCGCAAGAGTCTGGTCTATGCCCAAGGATTTGATCGTTGGCTTGAGGAGTCGGGACTGTTCAAGCAATTGACGGACAAGCAACGAACGGTATTTCAGGTAGCCAAGAGTGGCATGGCCAAAGAGTTCACCGCCGTCAATGTGAAGGAGAACCTGAACTGCTCTTACAACACCGCTGCCAGCACACTGAACGGTCTGGTCGAACTCAAGGTGTTCGAGAAGAAAAAGATGGGGCGCGAGTGGGTGTTCTTTCTGCGTGACGCATTGCACATCCAAGCAGACCGAAGCAGCCCGTAGCAGCTGTCGAGCCTGCGAGGCTGCGTTCGGCTGCGAAGCAGACGCCAAGGAGCCACATTAGCCCAGCGAGGACTTCGTCCTCGAACGCAGCCTCGCGGGCTCGGCAGCTGCTAGAGAGTTCCTTGGCGTACGGCGTCGACGCGCACTTGCAGCGGCAGGGGATCCTTGCCGTCCAGTTGCACGGCGTGATGTTCGGTGGTGATGAACAGCAGCTTGCCGTCGTTTTCGATCCGCGCGCTCACCGAGTAGCGGTGGCCAGGTTCGACTTGCAGGGGATCGTAGCTGAGGTGGAACTTCAGGGGGACCTGGCCTTGAACCGGGCCTTTGTGTTCGTCGATCACCCGGGCCGGTGCATCGGCGAGGGACACGTCCTGCAGGCTGACACTCAAGGTCGCAGTCGGCGGCAAAGCGATGCGTTGCAGGTAGAAGACCTCCCCGTCCAGGGAGGCCTCGGGCTCGGAGGAGGGTGTCTGGCAAGCGGTAAGCAGGGCTGCGGCGGCGAGCAGGGTGAGTTTTTTCATCACGGATCTCCGTAGCGAGGGCTCCAGTATCAGACTGGCGCCCTGATTCATTTAGACAGTCGGTGGCGTTTCAGGTTGATCGGCGGCATCTTCACTGCGATGCAGCGCGACCTGGCGGATCGACAGGCGAATTTCCGCCGGTAATACACGTTTGGCCACGCCTTCGGCCAGCTCCCCCAGCAACTCGTGATGGCTGAGCTTGCCGGCTTCGTCGCGCCGCAGCACGTCGAGGTCGAGCAGGGTCTGGATGAAGTGGCGGAACAGGCTCTTGTCGAAGAACTCGGGAGCGTTGAGGCCGTGCAGGATCGACAGGCGCTGGGCCATGACTGTGCACAGGTCCTCCAGTTCTTCGGCGCTGAGGGTGTTCTGGCCGCTGTTGAGCAGCAGCGAGATGGCCATGTAGAAACGCTGCAGGGTCTGGGCGATGCTCTTGGACAGCAGGGTCAGCAACACGAAATGTCGCGAGCTGGGGGCCGGCCGCAGGTACACATCGTTTTCCAGGCGCAGCAGGCCTTGCTCGACAAAGGCTTCCAGCCATTGGTCGATCACCGCGTCCAGTTCGTCCAGCGACCAGCGAATGAACAACTCCGATTGCAGGTACGGGTACAGCGCGCGGGTATAGCGCAGGATCTGTTCGCGGTTCATCCGCGAGGCGCTCTGGAAGAAGCTGGCGAGCAATGCCGGCAGGGCGAAGATGTGCAGCACGTTGTTGCGGTAGTAGGTCATCAGGACGGCGTTTTGCTCATCCAGATAGAGAATCTTGCCCAGTGCATCGCTTTGTTCGGACAGCAGGTCCATGTCCTTGACGTGTTCGATCAGCGCGCGGCCGTCGCCTTCGGGCAAGGTGGTGTGCGGCGAGTAAGGTACACGGCGCAGCAGCGCCAAATAGAGGTCGAGCACCCGCGCCATGGCCCGGTCGTCCAGCGCCAGGCGGCTGGTGGAGAGTAATGCCAGGGCCACCAGGTTGACCGGGTTGATCGCCGCCGCCTCGTTGAGGTGACGCGCTACACGCTCGCCCAGGCGGTTGGTGGTTTCGTTGAGCCAGGCGGGCTTGAACTGCGGGCCCAGGTCCTGGCAGCGCCAGTCCGGTTGCTCGCTGTCGAGAAACTCGGCCAGTTTGATCGGCTCGCCGAAGTTCACCGCGACCTGGCCGAAGCGCTGCTTGAGTGCGCCGATGACTTTGAAGATATCGAAGATCGACTCTTTCTTCTTGCTCGCACCGCGCAATTCACCCAGGTAGGTACGGCCTTCCAGCACCCGCTCGTAGCCGATATAGACCGGCACGAAGACGATGGGCATGCGCGACGAACGCAGGAAACTGCGCAGGGTGATGGCCAGCATCCCGGTCTTGGGTTGCAGCATGCGTCCGGTGCGCGAGCGGCCGCCCTCGACGAAGTACTCCACCGGGAAGCCCTTGGTGAACAGGGTGTGCAGGTATTCGTTGAACACCGAGGTGTAGAGCGGGTTGCCCTTGAAGGTGCGACGCATGAAAAACGCCCCGCCACGCCGCAGCAGGCCACCGATCACCGGCATGTTGAGGTTGATCCCGGCGGCGATGTGCGGCGGGGTCAGGCCGTTGCGAAACAACAGGTAGGACAGCAGCAGGTAGTCGATATGGCTACGGTGGCACGGCACGTAGATCACTTCGTGACCCTGGGCGACCTTCTGCACACCCTCGATGTGGTTGACCTTGATGCCGTCGTAGATCTTGTTCCAGAACCAGCTCAGCACCACTTCCAGAAAGCGGATCGCGGTGTAGGTGTAGTCCGAGGCGATCTCGTTGCCGTACCGCAGGGCCTGGGCCTTGGCTTTTTCCGGCGAAATGTTCTCGCGCTCGGCTTCGTCGAGGATCGCCTGCTTGACCAGCGGCTGGTTGAGCAGGCCCTTGACCAGGTTGCGGCGGTGGGAAATGTCCGGGCCGATCACCGCGGCCTTGAGGTTGCGAAAATGCACCCGCAGGATGCGCTGGGCCATGCGCACGGTGCGTTCGTGGCCCTTGTTGTGGTCGATCAGTTCGCGCAAGTGAATCGGTGCGGAGAACTGCACCCGGGTCTTGCGTCCCAGGATCATGATACTCAGCAGGCGACGCAGGCGGCCGGTGACGGCCCAGCTGTCGGCGAACAGCAGCTTCCATGGGCTCGATTCGCTGTCTGGCGACTGGCCCCAGAACACGCTGACCGGAATGATCTGCGCGTCTTCGACGGCGTTCTGGCTCAGGGCGCTGACCAGGCGAGTCAGGGTCGGCGGTGCGCCGCGCTTGTCCTGGCGGCCGAGCCAGTCCGGCTCCGGTGTCAGGTAGAAGAACGCGGCCGGCTCCAGCAGGCTGCCCACCGATACCGGCAGCACCGGACGCGGCAGACCGGCCTTGGTGCACTCGGTGTCGAGCACGGCGAGGTCGGTCAGTGAGGGGTTTTGCAGGACGTAGAACACCGGGCGACTGCGGTCGAGGTTGAGGGTAAAGGACGACTGGTTGATCGTCTCCGAGCGGACCCAGAGGTACAACAGTCGGCGCAAGGTGCCAAACACTAGACGGCGGAGCGGGGAGCGGGTCATACGGCTTCTGCTTTGAGTTGGATAAACCGAGCAAGCGCTCGGGGCCGCTAGTGTGCCGTATTCGTCGAAAATCGGCAAAAAGGTGGCGAAGTATTGTTGAGTTGAGAGTTTTTGCGGCTGGCATATACTCGGCCAGCCGTTTGCCACTATCGACCCGGATGTTTACCGATCATCGAGTCCTGGCAAACGTACTACAGGCTTGTCCATGAACAAGCCGACTTAATAATAAAAATGGGAGTACTGATTGATGGCAACGCGCGAGACCGGCAACGTGAAGTGGTTCAACGACGCCAAGGGTTATGGCTTCATCCAGCGTGAGGGGGGCGCCGATGTATTTGTGCACTACCGTGCGATCCGTGGCGAAGGCCACCGCTCGCTGGTCGAGGGCCAGCAGGTGGAATACGCCGTGGTGGACGGGCAGAAGGGGTTGCAGGCTGAGGATGTGGTAGGGCTGTAAGCTCAGGTCCTCAGTACACGCAAGACCAGTGTGGGAGCGGGCTTGCCCGCGAAAGCGGTTTGGCACTCACATCAATGCTGGATGTGCCATCGTCTTCGCGGGCAAGCCCGCTCCCACAGGTTGAGTAGGTGTACCCAAAATTTGCGAACACCCAGAACCAATGTAGGAGCTAGCCTGCTAGCGATGTGAGCCGGTCCATTCAACATCGATGGTGGCTGACATACCGCCATCGCGGGCAAGCCCGTTCCCACAGGTGATTAAGCAGTTTTCCAGGTGATCTCTTCTTCACCGTCAGCGCTGATGCGCATCCAGCGATCAGCCGATTCCTCACCTTCTTCCTCGACCCAGGTCCCCGGCGCGCAGCGTACTTCGACGTTCAGCGCGGCAAACGCGGCGCGGGCGCAGGCGATGTCGTCGTCCCATGGGGTCTGGTCGCTTTCCAGGTACAGGCTGTTCCACTTGCCCACGGCTTTTGGCAGCCAGGTAACGGGCACGTTGCCGGCCTTGCACTTATAGGTCTGGCCTTTCTGCACCCAGTCGGTGCAAGGGCCCAGCGCAGCGCCGAGCCAGGCAGCGATGGCCTTGTAGTCGACGTCGGCGTCTTTGAGGTAAATCTCGATATCGGGTTGGCGCATGGATGTTCCTCACGGCAAGTTTCGAAAAATCCATTCGCGGATTTAGCCGGCCCACGCCATTGGCGGGGGCCAAAAGTTAAAGGGTTATTGCAGTACGAAGTAATCGTAGCGCATCGACACACTGACCTCGAACGGCTCGGCCTGTTCGATCACGGCCGCCCGGCGTTCGGCGCTGGCGCGCCAGCCGTGGGGGGTCATGGCCAACAGGTTGGCACGATCCTGGGGGTGTACCAGGTTCAGTTTGAAGTCCAGGGTCTCGCTGTGTTGCAGGGTCATGCCTTGCGGCACCAGCGCCAGGTGCTTGTCATCGGTGTACTCACGGACTTCGTCGTACAGGCGCTCACGCAATTCCATCAGGTGACCGCTGGTCGGGCCGACTTTCATCAGGCCGCCGCCAGGGCTGAGCAGGCGCTTGGCCTCCTGCCAGTCGAGCGGGCTGAAGACGCTGGCCAGGAATTGGCAGCTGGCGTCGGCCAACGGCACCCGGGCCATGCTGGCGATCAACCAGGTCAGCTGTGGATTGCGCTTGCAGGCGCGCTTCACCGCTTCGCGGGAGATATCCAGGGCATAGCCATCGGCGGTGGGCAGGGCTGCGGCGATCTGCGCGGTGTAGTAACCCTCGCCACAGCCGATATCCAGCCAGCGTTGCGGCGCGCGTTCGGCGGCCAGTTCAGCCAGGCGCTTGGCCACCGGGGCGTAATGCCCGGCGTTGAGGAAGTCGCGTCGGGCTTCGACCATGGCCTGGTTATCACCCGGGTCACGGCTGTTCTTGTGCTGTACCGGCAGCAAGTTCAGGTAACCCTGGCGGGCGCGGTCGAAACGGTGCCCGGCCGGGCACGTCACACCGTTGTCGACCGCGCTCAGCGGCGCGCTGCAGATAGGGCAGGCGAGCATCAGGCGAGCAACTTGATCAGGGTCTGGTAGTAGATTTCGGTCAGCACGTCGAGATCGCTGGCCAGGACCCGCTCGTTGACCTGGTGGATCGTCGCGTTGACCGGGCCGAGCTCGACCACCTGGGTGCCCATGGTGGCGATAAAACGCCCGTCCGACGTGCCGCCGCTGGTGGACGCGTGGGTGTCGCGACCGGTGATGTCCTTGATGCTCGAGGCAACGGCATCCAGCAAAGCGCCGGGCTCGGTGAGGAACGGCAGGCCGGACAGGGCCCAGTCGATGTGCCAGTCCAGGCCGTGCTTGTCGAGGATCACGGCGACCCGCTGTTGCAGGCCTTCAACGGTGGACTCGGTGGAGAAGCGGAAGTTGAACACCGCCACCAGGTCGCCGGGGATCACGTTGGTCGCGCCGGTGCCGGAATTGACGTTGGAAATCTGGAAGCTGGTCGGCGGGAAAAAGTCGTTGCCGTGATCCCAGTGCTCGGCGGCCAGTTCGGCCAGGGCCGGGGCGGCGAGGTGGATCGGGTTCTTCGCCAGGTGCGGATAGGCCACGTGACCTTGCACGCCGCGCACGGTCAGCTTGGCGCCCAGGGAGCCACGGCGACCGTTCTTGACCACGTCACCCACCAGGGTGGTGCTCGATGGCTCGCCAACGATGCACCAGTCCAGACGCTCCTGGCGCGCAGCCAGGCGCTCGACCACCGCCTTGGTGCCGTGGTGTGCCGGGCCTTCTTCGTCGCTGGTGATCAGGAAGGCAACCTTGCCCTTGTGGTTCGGGTAATCGGCGACAAACCGTTCGGCCGCCACGGTCATTGCCGCCAGGCTGCCCTTCATGTCGGCTGCGCCACGCCCGCAGAGCATGCCGTGTTCGTCGATCAACGCGTCGAACGGGTCGATCTGCCAGGCCGCCACCGGACCGGTTGGCACCACGTCGGTGTGACCGGCGAAGCACAGCACCGGACCTTCCTGCTGGCCGTGGGTGGCCCAGAAGTTATCCACATCTTCGATGCGCATCGGCTCCAGTAGAAAACCGGCATCGCCCAGACGCTGCATCATCTGCTTCTGGCAATCGGCATCGATCGGCGTCACCGATGGACGACGAATCAGGTCGATGGCGAGTTGGAGGGTCGGCGAAAGGTCGGCGTGGGCCGTCATGTAGGACTCCGGAAGATCTAAATGTGTAGGAGCGAGCTTGCTCGCGATAGCGCAACCAGCCTCAACATAGAGGTTGAATGTGACGGACTCATCGCGAGCAAGCTCGCTCCTACAGGTATTGGGTTTGGCTCTTGGGCCAGGGCGCGCAAAATGGCGGATATCTTAAAGCAAAACGGCGACCATTGGCCGCCGTTTAGTGCATCGCTACAGATTTAGACCGCTGGTTGGGTTTGCACCTCGGCCGAAGGTTTTGGCAGCGACGACAGGAAGGCCATGATCAGCGCCGCCAGGTACGGCAGCGACTGCACCAGCAGCATGGTCACCCAGAAGCGCATGTCGTTGCTTGGCAAGCCTTGCACCAGGCAGATGCCCAGCGCCGCGCCCCACAACAGAAACATGATGAACATCTCTTCACGGGCTTCCGAAATGGCCAGCCAGAAGCCGTGGCTATCGGCATTTTTCGGCGTGCGGATGAACGGAATGCTGCTGGTGAAGAAGCCGTACAGCACCGCCTTGGCGATGGTGTGGGACAACGCCAGGCCGGCCAGCGCCGCGCAGAATGCATCCTTGAGGTTGACCCCCACCGCACGACGGTAGAGGAAGATGATCTTGCCGACCTTGAACACGAACAACGCCAGGGGCGGGATCGCGAAAATCAACAGCGGCGGGTCGACCCGGTGCGGCACGATGATCATCGCCGCCGACCACAACAGGGCGCCCACGGTGAAGAAGATGTTCATGCCGTCGGCCACCCACGGCAACCAGCCCGCGAGGAAGTGGTAGCGCTGGCCACGGGTCAGCTCGGTGTCCTTGCCGCGGATCAGGCTGGCGGTGTGGCGCTTGATGATCTGGATCGCGCCGTAGGCCCAGCGGAAACGCTGCTTCTTGAAGTCGATGAAGGTATCGGGCATCAGGCCCTTGCCGTAGCTGTCGTGGTAGTACGCCGCCGACAGGCCTTTCTCGAATACCCGCAAGCCCAGCTCGGCGTCTTCGCAGATGCACCAGTCGGCCCAGCCGAGCTCTTCGAGCACGGTACGGCGGGTCATGGTCATGGTGCCGTGCTGGATGATCGCATCGCGGTCGTTGCGCGTGACCATGCCGATATGGAAGAAGCCCTTGTATTCGGCGTAGCAGAGCTTCTTGAAGGTGCTTTCGTTCTGGTCGCGATAGTCCTGTGGCGACTGCACGATGGCGATTTTCGGATCGGCGAAGTGCGGCACCATGTGCTTGAGCCAGTTGGGGTGCACGCAGTAGTCGGAGTCGATCACCGCGATCACTTCGGCGTCCTTGGCGGTGTGCGGCAGCAGGTAATTCAGCGCGCCACCCTTGAAACCGGCCAGGGGCGCGACGTGGAAGAACTTGAAGCGCGGGCCGAGGGTTGCGCAGTAGTCGCGCACTGGTTCCCAGACCGCCGGGTCCTTGGTGTTGTTGTCGATGATCAGGACTTCAAAGTCCGGGTAATCGAGGTTGGCCAGGGCGTCGAGGGTCTGTTTGACCATTTCCGGCGGCTCGTTGTAGCAGGGCACGTGAATCGACACTTTGGGGCGGTAGTTCGAATCACCCAGGACCGGCAGGAACTCGCGCCGGCGCTTGTGAATCCACACCGCTTCGGCCAGTTCATGGGCCTCGGTGAGCAACACGATAAACACCCCCAGGGCACCGAGCGCGAGCAGGAAGCCCACCGTCAGGCTGAACCAGGTGCTGTATTGCTGGCTGTAGTCGTAGCCGATCCACACCAGCACCGAACCGCAAAGGAACGCGATGAAGGTCAGGAAGGTCCGGCCACGCTGGCGCAGGGCCGAGCCGTCGATCATCAACAGGGTCAGGGACAGCAGCGCCAGGACCACGGAGCCGATGGCGAGTACCCGCCATTGGGGGATCGCGACGACCGGGCCTTCAAAGTTGAACTTCTGCTGGCGCGCAGCGTTGAACACGCCCCAATAGGCGCCTACCGAGCCTTCATCGCTGGCTTTCCACGGCTGGTCAAAAGCTTCAATCACGAAGTAGTTGAAGCCCTGGCGGTTGAGCTTGTTGACCAGGGTGCGCAGGTAAATCGCCTGGTCAGCGGGAGTGGCATCGGCACCGCCGCGCATGCGACCGTTGCTCGGCCAACCCACTTCGGAGAGCAGCAGGGGTTTTTTCGGGAACATCTTCTTCAGGTCGCGGGCGCGGTCCAGGACGAACTGGCCTGCCTGGTCCACCGGGACGAACTCCCAGTAGGGCAGGACGTGGGCGGCGATCAGGTCGACGTGCTTGGCCAGCATCGGGTTTTCTTCCCAGACGTGCCATTGCTCGGAGGTGGTTACCGGGACTTTGACCGCGGCGCGCACCCGATCGAGGATCACGCTGAGCTGCTCGGCGGTGATTTCCTTGCGGAAAATCGCTTCGTTACCGACCACTACCCGCACCACGCTGCGCGAGGTGTTGGCAATCTCGATGGCGCGCAGGATCTCCCGTTCGTTGCGTTCCAGGTCCGGGCTGATCCAGATGCCGAGGGTCACGCGCAGGCCGAACTCTTCCGCCAGCTTGGGAATGTCGCCCAGGGTGCCGTCGACGGAGTAGGTGCGGATGTTATCGGTCAGCTTGCTCATGATTTCCAGGTCACGACGCATTTCTTCGTCGGACGGAAACTGGTTTTTCTGCGGGAACTGGCCTTGCTGGAACGGCGAGTAGGAAAAACCGGAGATCTGCTCTGGCCAGTTGGGGGTCGTGACCGGGCGGTTGATCAGCGCCCAGAAACCAGTGAACAGCGCGGCGATTGCCAGCACTACCACCAGGTTGAGTCCAAATTTACGCGATGACATGGCTATTTCGGGTTCCAAAAGGTGCGGAACGAGGGGGTGGTCGGCTTACCGCCAAAGGGCGCGCATCCTACACTGGGCCTTCACTGACCGTATAGCAGACAGGGAAATGCCGGACATTGGGCAACCTACTTTCACATTAGTTCTTACACTTGTAGCCAGAAGGTGAAAACTTGTCGGCCCGTGGCCCTATAATGCGCGCCGGTTTTTAGGGTAGTGGTCATGAGTACAGAAGATCCGCGGTTTGCTGGCATCGCCCGCTTGTATGGCATTGAAGGCCTGGCCCGCTTGCGCGCGGCCCACGTGGCAATTGTCGGCGTCGGTGGCGTAGGTTCCTGGGCGGCGGAAGCCATAGCCCGTTGCGGGGTGGGCGAGATTTCCCTGTTCGACCTCGACGACGTCTGTGTGAGCAACGCCAATCGGCAATTGCATGCCTTGGACAGCACGGTGGGCAAACCCAAGGTCGAGGTCATGGCCGAGCGCCTGCGCGGGATCAATCCCGAGTGCACGGTGCACGCGGTGGCGGACTTCGTCACCCGCGAGACCATGGCCGAGTACATCACGCCGAATATCGACTGCGTGATCGATTGCATCGACAGCGTCAACGCCAAGGCCGCCCTGATCGCCTGGTGCAAGCGCCGCAAGATCCAGATCATTACCACTGGCGGCGCTGGCGGACAGATTGACCCGACGCTGATCCAGGTCTGCGACCTGAACCGCACCTTCAATGACCCACTGGCCTCAAAAGTGCGTTCGACCCTGCGTCGCGACTACAACTTTTCCCGCACCGTGACCCGCCACTACAGCGTGCCGTGCGTGTTCTCCACGGAACAACTGCGCTACCCGAAACCCGATGGCAGCATCTGCCTGCAGAAGAGTTTTGTCGGTGACGGCGTCAAGCTCGACTGCGCCGGTGGCTTTGGCGCGGTGATGATGGTGACCGCGACCTTCGGCATGGTCGCGGCGACCAAGGCTGTGGACAAGATCGTCGCGGGAGTGCGACGGCCGGCGGACAAGGTCAAGCCTCAGGCTTAATGGTCGGCTCTGATGGCCTTGTCGCGAGCAGACGGAGCACCGGCCGGCTCTCTCCCGCAGTGGATCTGTGGCGAGTACAAATCCCCTTGTGGGAGCGAGCCTGCTCGCGATGGCGATTAACCCGCCAACTCATTCATCCGCTGCAACACCGCGTTCAAGCCATTGCTGCGGGACGGTGAGAGCTGGCGGCTGAGGCCCAGTTGGTTGAACCAGTCTGGTAAGTCCACCTGTTGCAACTCTTGCGCGGACAAGCCATTGACCCGCGCCAGCAGCAATGCCACCAGCCCGCGAATCAACCGTGCATCGCTGCTCGCGGCAAACTGCCAGTGACCGTCGTGCAGTTCACCCACCAGCCACACCTGGCTTTCACAGCCGTGCACGCGGTTGGTTTCGGATTTGTCGGCTTCATTCAAGGGCGGCAGGCGGTCGCCCCATTGCATCAACAGGCGCGCCCTTTGTTCCCAGCCGGCGGCGGCCTGGAAGGTGTGCAGGGCGTTGACGGCCTCGGCGGGCAGGTTCATCGCAACAGCTCCAGGGCTTGGTCCAGGGCTTCGAAGAAGCGCTCAAGGTCTTCGGAGTCGTTGTACAGCGCCAGCGACACACGAATGGCCCCGGCCAGCTCGAAGCTCTTGAGCAATGGCATGGCGCAGTGATGACCGGCGCGCACGGCAATTCCCTGTTCTGTGAGCAGGTGGGCCAGGTCGGCGTTGTGCACGCCCTCGACGACAAAGCTGACCAGTGCCAGTTGGGGTTTGCCGAGTAGCCGGATGCCATTGCGCGCCAGCAGGCCCTTCAACAAGTACTCATGCAGCGCCGCTTCGTGGGCCGACACCGCGTCCTGATCCAGCCCTGCCAGGTAGTCGAGGGTCGCGCCCAGGCCGATCACGCTGGCAATCGGCGGGGTCCCGGCTTCAAAGCCCAGGGGCGCCGGGCGGAACCGTGCGTCGTGGTAGTTGGCGTCCAGCACCATCTCGCCGCCGAACTGCCAGGGGCGCAATTGCTCCAGGGCGGCGTTGCGGCCAAATACCACCCCCAGACCATCGGGCCCGTAGAGTTTGTGGCTGGAAAACACATAGAAGTCGCAGCCCAGCGCCTGCACGTCGTGCCGGCCATGAACCACGCCCTGGGCACCGTCGATCACGGTCAAGGCGTTGTGGGCCTGTGCCAGGGCCAGCAGGGGCGCCAGTGGCTGCCAGGCCCCCAGTACGTTGGACAATTGGCTGACTGCCAGCAACCGGGTGCGGGGCCCGATCAGTGTGCTGGCGGCCTGCAGGTCGATCACGCCGTCGACGTCCAGTGGCAGTACCACCAGTTTCAGCTCGCGACGTTTGGCCAGTTGTTGCCAGGGCAGCAGGTTGGCGTGGTGTTCCAGGGCGCTGATGACAATTTCATCGCCCGCTTGGAAAAGGTGTTCCAGGCCATAGGCCAGGAGGTTCAGCGCAGAGGTCGCGCCGTGGGAGAAGATGATTTGCCCGCTGGTTTGCGCATTGAGCCAATGCGCGACTTTGTTGCGGCTGTCTTCGAACGCTTGCGTGGCATGGGCACCGGGCAGGTGTTGCGCCCGATGGACGTTGGCCGCACCGTTGGCGTAGTAGTGCGCCAGCGCGTCGAGCAGGGCTTGGGGTTTCTGGGTGGTGGCGGCGTTGTCCAGATAGGTCTGGTCTTGCCGTTGCAGGGCGGCGATGGCCGGGAAATCGGCGCGCCAGGGTGAGGGAATCATCATGCTATCGGGCCCTGCAGGAGGTACGCCGAACCCCTGTAGGAGCGAGCATGCTCGCGAAAAACGCATGGATGATGCGGGCTGTCTGCTTTCCCGCGTTATCGTTGACGTCCATCGCGAGCATGCTCGCTCCTACACAGGTATTCGAGTGACGCTTAGTTGTGAGCGTGCAGCGCTTCGTTCAGTTCGATGGCCGACTTGTGGGTCTTGCATTCCACGGCGCCGGTCTGCGAATTGCGGCGGAACAGCAGGTCGGACTGACCGGCCAGCTCACGAGCCTTGACCACTTTGACCAGTTGGTTGTTTTCATCCAGCAGGGCCACTTTGGTCCCAGCGGTGACGTACAGGCCCGACTCGACAGTGTTGCGGTCGCCCAACGGAATGCCGATACCAGCGTTGGCACCGATCAGGCAGCCTTCGCCGACCTTGATCACGATGTTGCCGCCGCCCGACAGGGTGCCCATGGTGGAGCAGCCGCCGCCCAGGTCCGAACCCTTGCCGACGAAGACACCAGCCGACACGCGGCCTTCGATCATGCCCGGGCCTTCGGTGCCGGCGTTGAAGTTGACGAAACCTTCGTGCATCACGGTGGTGCCTTCGCCCACGTAGGCACCCAGGCGGATCCGCGAGGCGTCAGCGATACGCACGCCAGCCGGCACTACGTAGTCGGTCATTTTCGGGAACTTGTCCACCGAGAACACTTCCAGCAACTCGCCACGCAGGCGCGCTTCGAGTTGATGTTCAGCCAGTTCGCCGAGGTCGATGGCGCCCTGGCTGGTCCAGGCTACGTTAGGCAACAGCGGGAAGATCCCGGCCAGGTTCAGGCCGTGCGGCTTGACCAGGCGGTGGGACAGCAGGTGCAGTTTGAGGTAGGCCTCAGGGGTGGAGCTCAGTTGTGCGTCTTCGGCCAGCAGGGTGGCGACCAGCGGCTTGTGGCTTTCCGCCAGGCGGGTCAGCAGGGCGGCCTGGGTGGCATCGATGGCTTTCACGGCTTCGGCCAGTTGCGCGGCCTGGGCGGTAGTGAACGCGATGGCCTGGTTGCCTTCGGTGTAGCCGAGGATCGGGGCAACGGCGGCGATCAATTCGGCCGACGGGTTGAGCAGGGGTTGGGCGTAAAACACTTCCAGCCATGTGCCTTGACGATTCTGGGTACCAACACCAAAGGCCACGCTGAACAGGGTAGTGGACATGCAATTACCTCTAACAAAATTGAACGGGCTGCCTTACTTGAGTGCGGCCGCGTAGATATCTGGCTTGAAGCCAATCAGGGTTCGGTCACCGAGATCGAGCACCGGGCGCTTGATCATCGAGGGTTGTGCGAGCATCAGTTCGATAGCTTTCGCCTGGTCGAGATCGGCTTTGCGTTCGTCGTCGAGTTTGCGAAAGGTCGTGCCTGCACGGTTGAGCACCACTTGCCAGCCGTGCTCGTTGCACCACTGGGTCAGGTGTTCACGGTCGATTCCGGCCGTCTTGTAATCGTGAAAATCAAAGCTGACAGCGTTTTCATCGAGCCAGGTGCGCGCCTTTTTCATGGTGTCGCAGGCTTTGATGCCGAAAAGGTGCAACGTTTTGCTTGAAGCGGTCAAGGAATTGCCCCCCTTTGGAGGTGCTGGAACTAAAAGGTGAAGGATTATGCCATGACCGAGGGGGTTCGGCGTCGGCGACGACGGCCATAAAACGATTGTGCGACAGGTTACCGGGTCAGGTGCGACCTTTGTGCAAAGGTCGAAGGCTAGCTTAAGCGTCTAATATGGCACTTCAACGGCAACTTGTTGCCTGATGTGTGCTGTTGCACGTCGACTGTCCGGGAACTGTTGTTTTATGCAAACCGCTTATACCGTCCTCATCCTGCTGATGCTGGTCAGTGTCTCGCGTCTGGTGGGCCGGGTGATTCCACTGCCGTTGCCGCTGGTGCAGATCGCCGCCGGGGCACTGCTCGCGTGGCCGACACTGGGGCTGCATGTGGCACTCGATCCCGAGCTGTTTCTTTTCCTGTTCCTGCCGCCGCTGCTGTTCTCCGATGGCTGGCGCATGCCCAAGCGGGCGCTGTGGAAGTTGCGTGGACCGATCTTGACCCTGGCGGTGGGGCTGGTGTTGTTCACCGTGGTCGGGGCGGGGTACTTCATTCACTGGCTGGTGCCGAGCATTCCATTGCCGGTGGCCTTCGCGCTGGCAGCGGTGTTGTCGCCGACCGATGCCGTGGCAGTCTCGGCAATCTCCCAGAACCGCTTGCCTACGCCCTTGATGCACATGCTGCAGGGTGAGGCCCTGATGAATGATGCCTCGGGCCTGGTGACCTTCAAGTTTGCCCTGGCGGCCGCCATTACCGGAGCGTTCTCCCTGGCCAATGCCAGTCTGACCTTTGTCCTGGTGGCGATTGGCGGGCTGTTGGTGGGCGTGGCCCTGAGTTGGCTGGTCGGCCGTCTGCGGGCCTGGATGATCGCCCGTGGCTGGGACGACCCGGCGACCCACGTGGTGTTCATGTTACTACTGCCGTTTGCCGCCTATGTGCTGGCCGAGCGCCTGGGTGTCTCGGGCATTCTGTCGGCGGTGGCGGCGGGGATGATGCAGAGCTGGCTTGACCTGCTGCCGCGCCAGACCAGTACCCGGCTGCTCAATCGCAGTGTCTGGTCGCTGCTGGAGTTCGCCTTCAATGGCCTGATTTTCCTGCTATTGGGCCTGCAACTGCCGGACATCATCAAGGCCGTGGTCAGTCACGAAAGCACGCTGTGGCCGACCCTGTTTTATCGTTGCCTGGAAGTGCTGGCGATTTTCCTCGCTTTGCTGATGCTGCGCTTTATCTGGGTGCAGAGCATCTGGCGCTTGTCGGTGCTGTTGCGGCGCTGGCGTGGCAAGGGCGAGCTGACCGAGGTGCCGACCGCTCGTTCCTGCTGGCTGTTGACGGTGGGTGGTGTGCGCGGGGCGGTGACGCTGGCGGGTGTGATGTCGGTGCCGATGCTGATGGGCGCCGAGGCATTTCCAGAACGCGACCTGCTGATCTTCATTGCTGCCGGGGTGATCCTGTTGTCCCTGGTGACGGCCTGCATCGCCTTGCCGCTGCTGTTGCGCGGCCTGCCGAAGAGTCCGGACGACAAGCGCCGGCAAGAGGTGCGCGACGCCTGGCGCAAGACCGCCGAGGCGGCGATTCATGCCTTGGAGGCCGAGGAGGCCAATCCGCAGGATGCGGCGCAGGCTGCACTGGCTGCCGAGCTCAAGGCGCGGATCATGTCCGAGTACCGGCATCAACTGGAGGTGTTCAACGATTCCGCCGAAGCCCAGGCCCTGGCGTTTCAGATGGACTTGCTGGAGCGGCGCCTGCGCTTGAATGCGCTGCGGGCCCAGCGTCTGGAGTTGTACCGGCTCAGTCGTCATCACCAGATCGGCGATGACGTGCTGCGCGAGGTGCTGGCCGACCTCGATTTGAGCGAGGCCAACCTGGGGCCGGTGAAGTGACGCCGGCTTACGGGTGGCGCTGGATAAAGGCGCGAATCCGCTCGGCGGCTTCCACGCATTCGGCCAGGGGCGCAACCAGGGCCAGGCGTACGCGCCCGGCGCCCGGGTTGAAGCCGTCGACTTCGCGAGACAGATAAGAGCCCGGCACTACCGTCACGTGCTCCTCGACATACAGGTCGCGGCAGAAGGCGGCGTCGTCGCCGCCGACGTTCGGCCACAGGTAGAAGCTGCCGTCAGGGCGCTGGACGTCGAGCACCGGGCTGAGGATCGCCAGCACTGCGTCGAACTTCTCGCGGTACAGGGTGCGGTTGGCGCGCACGTGCTCTTCATCGTTCCAGGCGGCAACGCTGGCCAGTTGGGTTTGGACCGGCATGGCGCAGCCGTGGTAGGTGCGATACAGCAAGAAGCCCTTGAGGATCTCGGCATCCCCGGCCACGAAGCCCGAGCGCAGGCCCGGCAGGTTGGAGCGCTTGGACAGGCTGTGGAATACCACGCAGCGCTTGAAGTCCTGGCGGCCCAGTTCCACGCAGGCACTCAGCAGGCCAGGTGGTGGGGTTTGTTCGTCGAAGTACAGTTCGCTGTAGCACTCGTCAGCGGCAATCACGAAGTCGTATTCGTCAGCCAGGGCGATCAGCTTTTTCAGGGTGTCCACCGGGATCAATGCACCGGTCGGGTTGCCTGGCGAGCACAGGAACAGGATCTGGCAGCGTTTCCAGATGTCCGGCGAAACAGCGTCGAAGTCCGGGTTGAAGCCGTTCTCGTCCAGGCACGGCAGGTAGTGCGGCTTGGCCCCCGCCAGGAACGCGGCGCCTTCGTAGATCTGGTAGAACGGGTTCGGGCTGACCACCAGCGCGTCATCGCCACGGTTGACCACGGTCTGGGTGAAGGCAAACAGTGCCTCACGGGTGCCATTGACCGGCAATACGTTGCGCGCCGGGTCGAGCCAACCGGCGGGTACGTTGAAGCGCCGCTCGCACCAGCCGGCGATGGCTTCACGCAGCTGCGGGATACCGAGGGTAGTCGGGTATACCGCCATTTTTTCCAGATTGCTGGCCAGGGCTTCGGCGACGAAGCTTGGCGAGCGGTGTTTCGGCTCGCCGATGGACAGGGCGATCGGGCGCTTGTCAGGGTTGGGCGTGACAGCACCGAGCAGGGCGCGCAGCTTTTCGAACGGGTAGGGCTGGAGCTGGTTCAGAGCGTTGTTCATCGGTGAGTCTCGATGGCGTCATTAAATGAATGCAATCTGTGTAATGCAGCAGATCCAGCGTGGGAGCGGGCTTGCCCGCGATAGCGGTGGATCAGCCACTGTGGGTCTTGAATGTGCCGGCGCCATCGCGGGCAAGCCCGCTCCCACAGGGGGAAGCTGGGAGTCAAATGCTCAGGCGCGACAGCTTGATATCCGGTTCCTGGTTGACGCTCAACTGCTCGACGATTGCATCCTGCAGTCGGCGGCACAGCTCTGGGTCCGAGAGCGGTTGATTGTGGGCGTCGGTAATGAAAAACACGTCTTCCACGCGCTCGCCGAGGGTGGCGATCTTGGCGTTCTGCAGCGACAGGTCGAACTCCAGGAATATCCCGCCGATCCGCGCGAGCAGGCCCGGGCGGTCCGGAGCGCTGAGCTCGAGCACGGTCACGGGGCGGTGGGCGTCGTTGTGGATCGTCACCTGGGGCGCGAAGGCGAAATGCTTGAGCTGGCGCGGCACCCGACGCTGGATGATAGTCGGGTAGTCGTCCGGGTTGCGTAGCGCGTCGGTCAGGCCGTCGCGGATCTGCTTGACCCGGGCCGGGTTGTCGCCAATCGAGTCGCCATCGGTGTCGAGCACGATATAGGTGTCGAGGGTGAACTGGCTGGTGGAGGTGATGACCCGGGCGTCGTGAATGTTCAGGTTGAGCTGGTCCATCGCGGCCACGGTCACGGCGAAGAAGTCGTGTTGGTCCGGTGCATAGATGAAGATCTGCGTGCCGCCTTCGAACTCGCGCTGGGTGGTCTCCTTGATCAGGACCAGCGGGCCGCCGTCGGCTGGTTGCTGGAGGATCGCGTCACTGTGCCAGGCGACATCGCCGGCGGTGTGGCGCAGGAAGTAGTCGTCGCCCAGTTGCGACCAGAGCTGCTCGACGTCGTCCGGATCGGTGCCGCCGCGAACCAGGATGTCCAGGGCCGCGCTTTGGGTCTGGCGAATCTGCTCCTCGCGGTCTACCGGGTTTTCCAGGCCACGGCGCAAGGCGCGCTTGGTCTCGGTGTAGAGCTGGCGCAACAGGCTGGCGCGCCAGGAGTTCCATAGGGTCGGGTTGGTGGCGTTGATGTCCGCGACGGTCAGTACATACAGGTAGTCGAGGCGGGTCTCGTCGCTGACTGCCTGGGCGAAGTCGTGGATCACCTGCGGGTCGGACAGGTCCTTGCGCTGGGCGGTGGTCGACATTACCAGGTGGTTTTGCACCAGCCAGACGATCAGGCGGCTGTCCCAGGCAGGGAGCTGATGGCGCTGGCAGAAGGCTTCCGCGTCCACCGCGCCGATGTCGGAATGGTCGCCATGCCGGCCTTTGCCGATATCGTGGTACAGCCCGGCCAGGTAGATCAGCTCCGGCTTGGGCAGCTTGGCCATGAGCTTGCTGGCCAGCGGGAATTTTTCGGACACCTGGGTGTACTGCAGCTTACGCAGGTGTTTGATCAGGTTCAGGGTATGGGCATCGACCGTATAGATGTGGAACAGGTCATGCTGCATCTGCCCGACAATAAAACCGAACTCCGGCAAGTAGCGGCCGAGGATGCCGTAGCGGTTCATCCGCCGCAGGTTGCGGTGGATACCGATCTTGCACTTGAACAGTTCGATAAACAGGCTGGTGTTGCGGATGTCGTTGCGGAAGGTGTCGTCGATCAGGTGCCGGTGTTCGCGCAGCAAGCGAATGGTATCGGCGCGTACGCCCTTGATTTCCGGCTGCTGGGCCATCAGTACGAAGATTTCCAGCATGGCAAACGGCGTGCGCTTGAACACGTTGGTGTTGATGGCCTCGATGTAGCCGTCATGCAGCTGGAAGCGCGAGTTGATCGGCTGCGGCGGCGCTTCGTCGGCCGGGGCGAGGATGATTTCCTCGAAGTGCTGGATGATCAGGTCGCTGAGCTGGGCAATGCTCATGACGACCCGATAGTACTGCTGCATGAAGTTTTCGATGGCGTGCTTGGCGTCTTCACCTTGAAAACCCAGCAGGCCGGCGATCGAACGCTGGTGGTCGAACAGCAGGCGGTCTTCCGAGCGTCCGGCGAGCATGTGCAGGGCGTAGCGGACTTTCCACAGGAACTCCTGGGAGGAGGCCAGCAGGGCGTTCTCGCTCTCCACCAGGAAACCCTCACCGGCCAGGGCGCGCAGGTTCAGGGTGCCGTACTGGCGGCGGGCTACCCACAAGATCGTCTGGATATCCCGCAGGCCGCCGGGCGAGCCTTTGACGTTGGGTTCCAGGTTGTATTCGGTGTCGTTGTACTTGTGGTGGCGGGCCTTCTGTTCGGCGCGCTTGGCCAGGAAGAACTCCTTGGCCGGCCACATGTGTGCGGTGCTGGTGACCTCGAGCATGCGCTGGCGCAAGTGCTCGGGGCCGGCAATGGTGCGGCTTTCCATGAGGTTGGTGACAACCGTCAGGTCGGCGCGGGCTTCCACTGCGCATTCGTCCACCGAGCGCACGCTCTGGCCTACTTCCAGGCCGATGTCCCACAGCAGGGTCAGGAAGCGTTCGATGGAGTCGCGGAAAACTTCGTGATCGGCACTGTCCAGCAGGATCAGCAGGTCGATATCGGAATAGGGGTGTAGCTCGCCCCGGCCGTAGCCGCCGACCGCGACCAGCGCGATGTCGGCGTCTTCGCTCCAGTCGAACTGGTCCCAGGCCTTTTGCAGGATGTTGTCGACGAACCAGGCGCGATCCTCGATCAGCCGGCGAATGTCCCGGCCACTGCGAAAGCGCGTATCCAGCACCTCGCGAGCCTGGCGGATGGCCTTCTTGAAAGCCGCAATCGGGCTTGCCTTCAGGGCCAGTTCAGCCTGGAACTGGCCGCGGTCGAAGAGTTCGGGATCCACCTGCGGCATCGATTGGCTTTCCTTTCTATAAGGCTGGGAACGGCAGGTCAGGCAGAAACGCGAGGGATGGTGTCATCGCTGCGCAAGGTGAAGATTTCGTAGCCGGTCTCGGTCACCAGCAGGGTGTGTTCCCACTGGGCCGAGAGCTTGCGGTCCTTGGTGATGGCGGTCCAGCCATCGCCCAGGACCTTGGTGTCGGCCTTGCCCTGGTTGATCATCGGCTCGATGGTGAAGGTCATGCCGGCTTGCAGTTCCATGCCGGTACCGGCACGGCCGTAGTGCAGGATTTGTGGCTCTTCGTGGAACACCTTGCCGATGCCGTGGCCGCAGAACTCGCGCACGACCGAGAAACCGTTCTTTTCAGCGTGCTTCTGGATCACTTCGCCGATATCGCCCAGGCGGCAGCCGGGTTTGACGATCTCGATGGCTTTGTACATGCATTCCTGGGTGACCTGGGACAGGCGCTCGGCCCAGACCGGCACGCTGCCGACGTGGAACATGCGGCTGGTGTCGCCGTGGTAGCCGTCCTTGATCACCGTGACGTCGATGTTCAGGGTGTCGCCGTCTTTCAGGGCTTTCTCGTTCGGGATGCCGTGGCAGACCACATGGTTGATCGAGGTGCAGATCGACTTCGGGAAGCCTTTGTAGTTGAGCGGGGCAGGGATGGCCTGCTGCTCGTTGACGATGTAGTCGTGGCAGATGCGGTCGAGCTCTTCGGTGGTGATCCCGGGCTTGACGTGTTCGGCAATCATTTCCAGCACATCGGCGGCGAGTTTGCCGGCGATACGCATTTTGGCGATGTCCTCTGGGGTTTTGAGGGTGACGGTCATACAGGCTCTCTCTACGCTCAGTGGCGCTTGCTATACGGAATGGGCTCTGCGTGATGCGGTGCGCAGGCCTGAAAAAGGCGATTCTAACAGACGATCACGGCAAATCCGTGGCGGCATGCATCGCTTCTCTCTATAGAATGGCGCATTCTGGAGCGATTCCAAGGGCTGGAACACCTGCGCTGGCCCGGTTTTGAGAAACCGGGTTCCGTTTTCAGCCTTGCTGTGGTATAAAATGCGCCGCTTTCCGGGGATGCCCCGAAAGGCTTAAATCCACACACGTGTCGACACGATGACCTGGGTGCCTTCAGCTGAAGCTGCTGGTTGGTCATTGGGATACGTGGAGGCCAAACCCGACTTATTAAGGAACTATCATGTCCCAAGTCAACATGCGCGATATGCTGAAGGCCGGTGTGCACTTCGGTCACCAGACCCGTTACTGGAACCCGAAAATGGGTAAATACATTTTCGGCGCGCGTAACAAGATCCACATCATCAACCTTGAAAAAACCCTGCCAATGTTCAACGAAGCTCTGACTTTCGTAGAGCGTCTGGCCCAGGGCAAAAACAAGATTCTGTTCGTCGGCACCAAGCGTTCCGCTGGCAAGATCGTTGCTGAAGAAGCAGCACGTTGCGGTTCGCCGTACGTCGATCACCGCTGGTTGGGCGGCATGCTGACCAACTTCAAAACCATCCGTGCTTCCATCAAGCGTCTGCGTGACCTTGAAGTGCAAGCCGAAGACGGTACTTTCGCCAAGCTGACCAAGAAAGAAGCGCTGATGCGCACTCGTGACCTGGAAAAGCTCGATCGTTCCCTGGGTGGTATCAAGGACATGGGCGGTCTGCCTGACGCACTGTTCGTTATCGACGTTGATCACGAGCGCATCGCGATCACCGAAGCCAACAAGCTGGGCATCCCGGTTATCGGCGTAGTCGATACCAACAGCAGCCCGGAAGGCGTTGACTACATCATCCCAGGCAACGATGACGCAATCCGCGCTATCCAGTTGTACATGGGTTCGATGGCTGACGCTGTAATCCGCGGTCGCAACCACGTTGCTGGCGGCACCGAGCAGTTCGTAGAAGAAGCTCCGGTAGCAGCAGCTGAGTAATTGACGCCTTGGCGTTGACTCAGTAAGCAAAAAGGGGGCTTGGCCCCCTTTTTGCCACCTCGAAAACCATTTGTCGGCGCCCACTGCCCTTTTGTAACGTGCGGCAGCTAACAAAGGGTGGATCGAGAAGAATTGAACGCCCGTTCGATCGGGTGGAATGGTTGAAAACCTATCCAAGAGGAATTTGAAAATGGCAGAGATTACTGCAGCGTTGGTCAAAGAACTGCGCGAGCGTACTGGCGAAGGCATGATGGACTGCAAAAAGGCCTTGACCAAGGCTGGCGGCGACATCGAGAAAGCCATTGATGACATGCGTGCTTCGGGCGCCATCAAGGCTGCCAAAAAAGCAGGCAACGTTGCTGCTGAAGGCGCTATCGCCCTGAAGGAAGACGGTAAATCCGCAGTCCTGCTGGAAGTGAACTCGCAGACTGACTTCCTGGCTCTGCAGGACGACTTCAAGGCATTTGTTGCTGCAAGCGTTGAAAAAGCGTTCGCCGACAAGCTGACTGACGTCGCTCCGCTGATCGAGGCTCAAGAAGCTGCTCGCCTGGTACTGGTCGGCAAGGTTGGCGAAAACGTCAACATCCGTCGCCTGGCTCGCGTTGAAGGTGATGTGGTTGGTGGTTACCTGCACGGCAACAAGATCGGTGTAGCTGTTGTTCTGAAAGGCGGCAACGTTGAGCTGGCCAAGGACATCGCTATGCACGTAGCTGCTAGCAACCCTGAGTTCCTGCTGCCATCGGAAGTTTCCGCTGAAGCGATCGAGCGCGAAAAAGCCGTGTTCCTGCAGCTGAACGAAGAAAAAATCAAAGGCAAGCCAGAAAACATTGTTGAGAACATGGTCAAAGGCCGTATCAGCAAGTTCCTGGCTGAAGCAAGCCTGGTTGAGCAGGCGTTCGTCAAGAACCCTGAAATCAAGGTTGGCGAACTGGCCAAGAAAGCCGGTGCTGAAATCGTTTCCTTCACTTACTTCAAAGTAGGCGAAGGCATCGAGAAGCCGGTCGACAACTTCGCTGAAGAAGTTGCTGCCCAGCTGGCTGCTGCCAAGCAATAAGACAGTTTTCAACTGTCGCCCGAAAGAGGCTGCCCGCTCACGCGCGCAGCCTCTTTTCAAATGGGAGGTCGATTTTATTTGGCTTCCCTTCGGAACTGGCTTACAAAGCCGTGTTCTGATGGCGCTGTGATAGCGTCAAGCTAGAGTAAACGCAGGCTGTAAACAGCCAGCACAGAATTTTTTAAAATACGCCGCAGGAGAGATTCGCAATGGCTCAGCAGGGCAGTGGTTATCAGGCTCGCTATAAACGCATTCTACTCAAGCTTAGCGGCGAGGCCTTGATGGGCTCCGAAGAGTTCGGGATCGACCCAAAGGTCCTGGATCGCATGGCGCTGGAAGTCGGCCAACTGGTCGGTATCGGCGTCCAGGTCGGCCTGGTGATCGGTGGCGGCAACCTGTTCCGCGGCGCGGCACTGAGTGCGGCCGGCATGGATCGGGTCACTGGCGACCACATGGGCATGCTGGCCACTGTGATGAACGCCCTGGCCATGCGCGACGCGCTGGAACGTGCGAATATCTCGGCCATCGTGATGTCGGCCATCTCCATGGTTGGCGTGACCGATCACTACGATCGCCGCAAAGCCATGCGTCACCTCAACTCCAAGGAAGTGGTGATCTTCGCGGCCGGTACCGGCAACCCGTTCTTCACCACCGATTCGGCTGCCTGCCTGCGCGCGATCGAAATCGATGCCGACGTCGTGCTGAAAGCGACCAAGGTTGACGGTGTGTACACCGCAGATCCATTCAAAGACCCGCATGCCGAGAAGTTCGATCATCTGACCTACGATGAAGTACTGGATCGCAAGCTGGGTGTCATGGACCTGACGGCTATCTGCCTGTGCCGCGACCACAAGATGCCGCTGCGCGTATTTAACATGAACAAGCCCGGCGCCCTGCTGAACATCGTACATGGCGGCGCTGAAGGGACTCTGATCGAGGAAGGCGAACAATGATCAACGAAATCAAGAAAGACGCTCAAGAGCGCATGCAGAAATCGCTGGACTCTCTGAACCATGCATTTGGTCAGATTCGTACCGGCAAGGCTCACCCAAGCATCCTGGGTAGCGTGATGGTGCCGTACTACGGCACGGACACTTCCATCACCCAAGTGGCCAACATCACGGTAAAAGACTCCCGGACCCTTCAGGTCGTGGCGTTTGAGCGCAATATGCTCGCGGCAGTCGACAAGGCGATCCAAAGTGCAGGTTTGAACCTCAACCCGACGAACCTGGGCGAGCTGCTGTTGATCTCCATGCCTGCTCTGACTGAAGAAACCCGCAAGGGCTTCACCAAGCAGGCGCGTAGCGCAGCTGAAGATGCTCGTGTTGCCGTGCGCAACATTCGTCGTGATGCACTGGGCGATCTGAAGAAACTGGTCAAGGACAAGGAAATCAGCGAAGACGAAGAGCGTCGTGCCGCTGCTGATATCCAGAAGCTGACCGACAAGGCTGAGGCCGAAATCGACGCAGCGACCAAGCAAAAAGAAGCGGATTTGATGGCCGTATAAGGGTCGCGCTTTCATGGAAAAGACCAAGCAGCCTGCGCTGTCCACGGTGCCGCGACATGTCGCGATCATCATGGACGGCAATAATCGCTGGGCAAAAAAACGTTTCTTGCCCGGCGTTGCCGGGCACAAGGCGGGCGTCGATGCTGTGCGCGCCGTAATCGAGGTGTGCGCGGAATCGGGGGTGGAAGTCCTGACCCTGTTCGCGTTTTCCAGTGAAAACTGGCAGCGCCCGGCCGATGAAGTCAGTGCCTTGATGGACCTGTTCTTCAAGGCGTTGCGTCGTGAGGCCAAGCGCCTCAACGACAACAACATTTCCTTGCGCATCATTGGCGATCGCTCGCGTTTTCATCCGGAGCTTCAGGCAGCCATGCGTGAAGCCGAGGCGATGACGGCCGGGGCCAATCGTTTTGTCCTGCAAATCGCCGCCAACTATGGCGGTCAGTGGGACATTGCCCAGGCTGCGCAGCGTCTGGCGCGAGAAGTTCAGGCCGGCCACCTGCGGCCGGACGACATCACCCCGGATTTGCTGCAGACCTGCCTGTCCACAGGCGACCTGCCGTTGCCGGACCTGTGTATTCGCACCGGTGGCGAGCATCGCATCAGCAACTTCCTGTTGTGGCAGATGGCCTATTCCGAGTTGTACTTCTCCGACCTGTTCTGGCCGGACTTCAAACACGAAGCCATGCGTACTGCACTGGCCGATTTCGCTTCTCGCCAACGTCGCTTCGGTAAAACGAGCGAACAGGTCGAAGCTGGAGCCCGGGTTTAATGCTTAAACAACGAATCATCACGGCACTGATCCTGCTGCCAATCGCCCTGTGCGGGTTTTTCCTGCTCGAAGGTTCCGCTTTTGCGCTGTTCATCGGCCTGGTGGTAACCCTGGGCGCCTGGGAATGGGCGCGCCTGGCGGGCTTCGAGGCGCAGTCGATGCGTGTCGCCTACGGGGCCGTGGTAGCCGCGATGCTGCTGGTCCTGCATTTGGTGCCCGGGCTTGCGCCTTGGGTGTTGGGCGCAGCCGTGCTGTGGTGGGGCGTGGCGACGTTCCTGGTGCTGACCTACCCCAAGACCAGCGAGCATTGGGCGAGTGCCGCCTGCAAGCTGGTGATCGGCCTGCTGATCCTGTTGCCGGCCTGGCAAGGCCTGGTGCTGATCAAGCAATACCCGCTGGGCAACTGGCTGATTATGGCGGTCATGGTGCTGGTCTGGGGCGCGGACATCGGCGCTTACTTCTCCGGCCGGGCCTTCGGCAAGCGCAAGCTGGCGCCGCTGGTCAGTCCTGGCAAGAGCTGGGAAGGGGTGTATGGCGGGCTGCTGTTGAGCCTGGTGATTACCCTGGTCGTCGGCCTGGTACGCGACTGGAGCGTGGGCCAGTTGCTCATGGGCCTGATCGGCGCGGCTATCATCGTGTTCATCTCGGTGGTCGGTGACCTGACCGAAAGCATGTTCAAGCGTCAGGCCGGGATCAAGGACAGCAGTAACCTGCTGCCGGGTCACGGCGGTGTGCTGGATCGAATCGACAGCCTGACCGCTGCAATCCCCTTGTTTGCCGTGCTGTTGTGGATGGCCGCACCGTGAGCCGGCCACAACAGATCACCGTCCTCGGTGCGACCGGCTCCATAGGCCTGAGCACTCTGGACGTCATCGCTCGCCACCCGGAGCGTTTCCAGGTCTTTGCCTTGAGTGGCTTCTCGCGCCTTAGTGAGTTGCTGGCCTTGTGCATCCGTCACGTGCCGCGTTTTGCCGTGGTCCCGCAACCTGACGCGGCGCGGCGTCTGCAGGACGATCTGCGGGCTGCTGGCCTGCCGACCCGTGTGCTGGTGGGGGAGGAGGGGTTGTGCCAGGTGGCTGCCGATCCCGAAGTGGATGCGGTGATGGCGGCGATAGTCGGTGCGGCAGGACTGCGCCCGACCCTGGCGGCAGTGGAAGCTGGCAAGAAGATCCTGCTGGCCAACAAGGAGGCGCTGGTGATGTCCGGCGCCTTGTTCATGCAGGCGGTGCACAAGAGCGGTTCGGTATTGTTGCCGATCGACAGTGAGCACAATGCGATCTTCCAGTGCATGCCTACGGACTTTTCCCGCGGGCTGGGCAATGTCGGGGTGCGGCGGATTCTGCTGACTGCATCGGGTGGCCCGTTCCGCCAGACCGCCCTGGCCGAGCTGGCAGATGTGACGCCGGATCAAGCCTGCGCCCATCCCAACTGGTCGATGGGGCGCAAGATTTCGGTCGACTCGGCGAGCATGATGAACAAGGGGCTGGAGTTGATCGAGGCCTGTTGGCTGTTCGATGCCAAGCCCTCCCAGGTCGAAGTGGTGATCCACCCGCAGAGCGTGATTCACTCGCTGGTCGACTACGTGGACGGTTCGGTGCTGGCCCAGTTGGGCAACCCGGACATGCGCACACCCATCGCCAATGCGCTGGCCTGGCCTGAGCGGATTGACTCCGGTGTGGCGCCGCTTGATCTGTTTGCTATCGCGCGCCTGGATTTCCAGGCACCCGACGAAGAGCGTTTCCCGTGCCTGCGCCTGGCACGCCAGGCGGCCGAGGCGGGTAACAGCGCGCCGGCCATGTTGAATGCGGCCAACGAAGTGGCGGTTGCCGCCTTTCTGGATGGGCGTGTCCGCTACCTGGAGATCGCGAGTATCATCGAGGAAGTATTGAACCTTGAGCCGGTGGTGGCTGTGGCGGATCTCGAGGCAGTGTTTACGGCGGACGCGAAAGCGCGTGTACTGGCGCAGCGTTGGTTGAGCCGCCACGGGCGATAGGTGTTGCGGCAGGTTTGCCGGCGCCAGCGCTGAATAGGATTGCGGAGAAAGTAGATGAGCGCGCTCTATATGATTGTCGGCACCCTGGTAGCCCTGGGTGTGCTGGTCACCTTCCATGAATTCGGCCACTTCTGGGTCGCGCGTCGTTGTGGCGTCAAGGTCCTGCGTTTTTCCGTAGGCTTCGGCATGCCGTTGATACGCTGGCACGATCGCCAGGGCACCGAATTTGTGATTGCCGCCATTCCGCTGGGTGGCTACGTGAAAATGCTCGATGAGCGTGAAGGCGACGTGCCGGCTGATCAATTGGAGCAATCCTTCAATCGCAAGTCGGTTCGCCAGCGTATCGCTATCGTTGCTGCCGGCCCTATTGCCAACTTCCTGCTGGCCCTGGTGTTCTTCTGGGTCCTGGCCATGCTCGGTACCGAGCAGGTGCGCCCGGTGATTGGCGCAGTTGAAATCGGCAGTATCGCCGCCAAGGCCGGCTTGAGCCCGGGCCAGGAAATCGTCGCCGTCGATGGTGAGGCCACTTCCGGTTGGGCCGCCGTCAATCTGCAACTGGTGCGCCGCCTGGGTGAGAGTGGTGCGGTGCAGTTGTTGGTGCGCGAGGAGGGCTCCACTGCCGATACCCCCCGTGAACTGATTCTGGACAAGTGGCTCAAGGGCGCCGATGAGCCTGATCCGATTCGCTCCCTCGGCATTCGTCCATGGCGTCCGGCCTTGCCGCCGGTCCTGGCTGAGCTCGATCCCAAGGGGCCGGCCCAGGCGGCAGGCCTGAAAACCGGCGACCGGCTGTTGAAGCTCGATGGCCAGGCGCTGACGGATTGGCAGCAAGTGGTCGATTGGGTGCGTGTACGTCCTGAAACCAAAATTGTGCTGCAGGTCGAGCGCGACGGTGCTCAAATCGACGTCCCTGTGACCCTGGCGGTCCGAGGTGACGGCAAGGCCGCCACCGGTTACCTGGGGGCGGGGGTGAAAGCTGTCGATTGGCCACCAACGATGATTCGTGAGGTCAGCTTCGGTCCTGTAGCGGCCATTGGCGAAGGGGCGCGGCGCACCTGGACCATGAGTGTGCTGACCCTCGATTCGCTGAAGAAAATGTTGTTCGGCGAGCTCTCGGTAAAAAACTTGAGTGGACCGATAACCATTGCTAAAGTGGCGGGCGCTTCTGCCCAGTCGGGCGTCGCTGATTTCCTGAATTTCCTTGCTTATCTGAGTATTAGCCTGGGGGTTCTGAATTTGTTGCCCATTCCTGTACTGGATGGGGGGCATTTGTTGTTTTATCTGATCGAGTGGGCGCGTGGTCGTCCCTTGTCGGATCGGGTGCAAGGTTGGGGGATACAGATCGGTATCAGTTTGGTGGTCGGGGTGATGTTGCTTGCCTTGGTCAACGATCTGGGTCGACTGTAACGCTTCGCTGAATTGCGAATCTGCCGCATTTTGCGGCAGTTTTTATTGCCAGTTGGAATAAGAAAGGACTTCATGAAACGTCTGCTGCTAACTGCGGTTCTCACCGTATTGATGATCGCCGAAGTTCACGCCGAGTCCTTCACTATCTCCGATATTCGCGTCAACGGCCTCCAGCGGGTTTCCGCCGGTAGCGTCTTTGGTGCCTTGCCGTTGAACGTCGGTGAGCAGGCGGATGATCGTCGCCTGGTCGAATCCACTCGTGCGCTGTTCAAAACCGGTTTCTTCCAGGACATCCAGTTGGGTCGCGACGGCAACGTCCTGGTCATCACGGTGGTCGAGCGTCCTTCCGTCGCCAGTATCGAGATCGAAGGCAACAAGGCGATCTCCACTGAAGACCTGATGAAGGGCCTCAAGCAATCCGGTCTGGCTGAAGGCGAAATCTTCCAGCGCGCAACCCTCGAAGGCGTGCGTAACGAACTGCAGCGCCAGTACGTGGCTCAAGGCCGCTACTCGGCCACCGTTGATACCGAAGTGGTCCCTCAGCCGCGCAACCGCGTAGGCCTGAAGGTCAACATCAACGAAGGCACCGTTGCCGCTATCCAGCACATCAACGTGGTGGGCAACACGGTTTTCCCCGACGATGACCTGATCGACCTGTTCGAACTCAAGACCACCAACTGGTTGTCGTTCTTCAAGAACGATGACAAGTACGCCCGTGAAAAACTCTCCGGTGACCTCGAGCGCCTGCGCTCCTACTACCTGGACCGCGGCTATATCAACATGGATATCGCTTCGACCCAGGTGTCCATCACCCCGGACAAGAAGCACGTCTACATTACCGTCAACGTCAACGAAGGCCAGAAGTACAACGTTCGTGACGTGAAGCTCAGCGGCGACCTGAAAGTGCCTGAAGACCAGGTCAAGGCGCTGTTGCTGGTGCAGAAAGGCCAAGTGTTCTCGCGCAAGCTGATGACCACCACCTCCGAACTGATCACCCGTCGCCTGGGTAACGAGGGCTACACCTTCGCCAACGTCAACGGCGTGCCTCAGCCGCACGACGAAGACCACACGGTCGATATCACCTTCGTGGTCGATCCGGGCAAGCGTGCCTACGTGAACCGTATCAACTTCCGTGGCAACACCAAGTCCGAAGACGAAGTGCTGCGTCGTGAAATGCGCCAGATGGAAGGTGGCTGGGCTTCGACCTACTTGATCGACCAGTCCAAGACCCGCCTGGAACGCCTGGGCTTCTTCAAGGAAGTCAACGTCGAGACGCCGGCCGTGCCGGGTGTCGATGACCAGGTAGACGTCAACTACAGCGTTGAAGAGCAAGCATCCGGTTCCATCACTGCCAGCGTCGGTTTTGCCCAGAGCGCCGGCCTGATCCTCGGTGGTTCGATTACCCAGAACAACTTCCTGGGTACCGGTAACAAGGTCAGCATCGGTTTGACCCGCAGTGAATACCAGAGCCGCTACAACTTCGGTTACGTGGACCCCTACTGGACAGCCGATGGCGTGAGCCTGGGTTACAACGCGTTCTACCGCACCACTGACTACGATGAGCTCGATACCGACGTTTCCAGCTATGCCGTGGACAGCCTGGGTGCCGGTGTCAGCGTGGGTTACCCGATCAGCGAGACTTCGCGCCTGACCTTTGGTCTGAACGCACAGCAAGACAAGATCAAGACCGGCCAGTACACCGTCGACGAGATCTTCGACTTCGTTAACCGTGAAGGCGACCAGTACCTGAACTTCAAGGCTTCGGCCGGTTGGTCCGAGTCGACCCTGAACAAAGGCGTATTGGCCACCCGTGGTCACTCCCAGAGCGTGACCCTGGAAACCACGGTGCCGGGCAGCGACCTGTCGTTCTTCAAGCTCGACTACCGTGGCCAGTTGTTCCAGCCATTGACCGATAACTACACCGTGCGCCTGCACACCGAGCTGGGCTACGGTGACGGCTACGGCTCGACGGATGGCTTGCCATTCTACGAAAACTACTATGCTGGTGGTTTCAACTCGGTTCGCGGTTTCAAGGACAGCACCTTGGGTCCACGTAGTACTCCGAGTCGTGGGGCGGATGGTCCGAATGGTACCGGCAACGCGGGTACAGTCGCCGATCCGGACAACGATCCGCTGCCGTTTGGTGGTAACGTCCTGATCCAGGGCGGTGCCGAGCTGTTGTTCCCGCTGCCATTCGTCAAGGATCAGCGTTCGTTGCGTACTTCCGTATTCTGGGATGTCGGTAACGTGTTCGACTCCAAGTGCGAGCAGACCAAGAACACCAAGCCTGGTTCGTACTCGAACACGCAGTGCAACGACGTCAGCCTCAGCAACCTGGCCAGCTCCGTGGGTATTGGCGTGACCTGGGTTACCGCATTGGGTCCTTTGAGCTTTGCTCTGGCCATGCCGGTGAAAGAACCGGATAACGCTGAAACCCAAGTGTTCCAATTTTCCCTCGGTCAGACGTTCTAAGCGTCTGCCCCAAGACAACGACAATGGATTTTGTAGGAGTGCATCGTGCGTAAGTTGACTCAATTGGTTCTCCTGGCAACTGTCCTGGTAGCGACCCCGGCATTTGCCGACATGAAAATCGCCGTACTGAACTACCAGATGGCGCTGCTGGAATCCGACGCGGCGAAGAAGTACGCAGTGGACGCCGAGAAGAAGTTCGGCCCACAACTGAGCAAGCTCAAGACCCTGGAAAGCAGTGCCAAAGGCATCCAGGATCGTCTGGTCAGCGGTGGCGACAAAATGGCCCAGGGCGAGCGTGAGCGTCTGGAGCTTGAATTCAAGCAAAAGGCCCGCGACTTCCAGTTCCAGTCCAAGGAATTGAACGAAGCCAAGGCTGTTGCCGACCGTGAAATGCTCAAGCAGCTCAAGCCGAAACTGGACAGCGCTGTGGAAGAAGTCATCAAGAAAGGTGCTTTTGACCTGGTCTTCGAGCGTGGCGCAGTGATTGATGTCAAGCCGCAATACGACATCACCCGCCAGGTTATCGAGCGCATGAATCAGCTGAAGTAATCCATGACAGCGACTAAAACCCTCGGCCAATTGGCCGAGTTCCTGGGCGCCACATTGTGTGGTGACCCAGAGAAGACAATTACTGGGCTAGCCACTTTACAAGAGGCTGGCCCAGCTCAGTTGAGCTTTCTGGCAAACCCCCAATACCGTAAATACCTGGCCGACAGCCATGCCGCAGCCGTGTTGCTGAAGGCCGCTGACGCCGAAGGTTTTGCCGGTGATGCGCTGGTGGTGCCGGATCCTTACGCGGCGTACGCGCGGGTGTCCCACCTGTTCGATCCCAAGCCCAAGGCGGCTGCCGGTATCCATCCGACGGCAGTCATCGCGGCGGACGCGGTGGTTGACCCGGCGGCGAGCATCGGTGCGTTTGCGGTGATCGAGAGCGGTGCCCGGATTGCTGCCGGTGTCACGGTCGGCGCCCATTGCTTCATCGGTGCCCGTAGCGAGATCGGTGAAGGTGGCTGGTTGGCCCCGCGAGTGACGCTGTACCACGACGTGCGCATTGGCAAGCGGGTGGTCATTCAGTCCGGTGCGGTGCTCGGCGGTGAAGGGTTTGGTTTCGCCAACGAAAAGGGCATCTGGCAGAAAATTGCCCAGGTCGGTGGGGTGCTGGTCGGTGATGACGTGGAGATTGGCGTGAATACCGCTATCGACCGTGGCGCCTTGGCTGACACCATCCTCGGCAATGGGGTGAAGCTGGACAACCAGATTCAGATCGCGCACAACGTGCAGGTCGGTGATCACACCGCCATGGCAGCGTGCGTAGGCATTTCCGGCAGCACCAAGATCGGCAAGCATTGCATGCTGGCCGGCGGTGTCGGGCTGGTGGGGCACATCGAGATCTGCGACAACGTATTCCTGACCGGAATGACCATGGTTACCCACTCGATTACCGAGCCGGGCGCCTATTCTTCCGGTACGGCCATGCAGCCGGCCGCCGAGTGGCGCAAAAGCGCGGCACGCATCCGTCAGCTCGATGACATCGCGCGACGCCTGCGCCAGCTGGAAAAGCAGGTAGGTGAAGTGACCCCCGGTGGTAATGCTTCATCAGATGGCTGATACCATTTCCATATCAAGCGTGCACAGCCGTTAGACTGCCTCCTTGATTTGCTAGAGGAGCGTGCATCAGTCGCGCGTTCCCAATCTTTACATAGGCTTCCCCCCGAAATGATGGACATCAACGAGATTCGCGAATACCTGCCTCACCGTTACCCGTTCCTGCTGGTGGACCGCGTAGTGGACCTCAATGTTGAGGAAAAGCGCATTCGTGCCTACAAGAATGTCAGCATCAACGAGCCGTTCTTCAACGGTCACTTCCCCGCGCATCCAATCATGCCGGGCGTATTGATCATCGAAGCGATGGCCCAGGCTGCCGGAATCCTTGGTTTCAAAATGCTCGACGTCAAGCCTGCCGATGGCACGCTTTACTACTTTGTCGGCTCCGACAAGCTACGCTTCCGTCAGCCGGTCAAGCCGGGCGACCAGTTGATCCTCGAAGCCACCTTCATCAGCTGCAAGCGCAAGATCTGGAAGTTTGAATGCCAGGCTTCGGTGGATGGCAAGCCCGTGTGCTCGGCCGAGATCATCTGTGCGGAACAAAAAGTATGAGTTTGATTGACCCTCGCGCAATCATCGATCCGACAGCCGTACTGGCTGAGGGCGTTGAGGTCGGCCCTTGGTCGATCGTCGGCGCAGGTGTGGAAATCGGCGAGGGAACAGTGATCGGCCCGCACGTGGTGCTCAAGGGGCCGACCCGGATTGGCAAGCACAACCGCATCTATCAGTTCTCCTCGATCGGTGAGGACACCCCTGACCTGAAGTACAAGGGGGAAGAGACGCGGCTGGTGATCGGTGACCACAACGTTATCCGTGAAGGGGTGACGATTCACCGTGGGACCATCCAGGACCGCTCGGAAACCACCCTGGGCGATCACAACCTGATCATGGCTTATGCCCACATCGGCCACGACAGCGTCATCGGCAACCACTGCATCCTGGTCAACAACACCGCGTTGGCCGGGCATGTACACGTGGCCGACTGGGCGATCCTCTCCGGATTCACCCTGGTTCATCAGTATTGCCACATTGGTGCCCACAGCTTCTCCGGCATGGGCACGGCCATCGGCAAGGATGTACCGGCCTATGTCACGGTGTTCGGCAACCCGGCCGAAGCGCGCAGCATGAACTTCGAGGGCATGCGCCGTCGTGGGTTCAGCGAAGAAGCTATCCATGCCCTGCGTCGCGCCTACAAAGTGGTCTACCGCCAGGGCTTGACCGTGGAGCAGGCATTGGCTGAGCTGGTCGAGCCTTCGGCGCAGTTTCCGGAAGTTGCAGTGTTCCGTGACTCGATCCAGTCTTCGACCCGCGGCATCACCCGCTAACCATGGCTAATCTGCGTATAGCGCTGGTGGCGGGCGAAGCTTCCGGCGACATCCTGGGCGCGGGCTTGATGCGTGCGCTCAAGGCTCGCCACCCGGCGGTCGAGTTCATCGGTGTCGGTGGCCCGCTCATGCAGGCTGAAGGCCTGACGTCCTATTTTCCCATGGAGCGCTTGTCGGTCATGGGGTTGGTGGAAGTCCTGGGGCGCTTGCGTGAACTGTTGGCTCGGCGCAAGAAGTTGATCAAGACCTTGATCGCCGAAAAGCCGGACGTGTTTATCGGCATCGATGCACCAGACTTCACCCTCAATATCGAACTCAAGCTGCGCCAGGCCGGGATCAAGACCGTGCACTACGTCAGCCCTTCGGTCTGGGCCTGGCGGCAGAAGCGTGTGCTGAAGATCCGCGAAGGCTGCGACTTGATGCTCACGCTGCTG
Source organism: Pseudomonas sp. Irchel 3H3 (assembly GCF_900187635.1). Taxonomy (NCBI): domain Bacteria; kingdom Pseudomonadati; phylum Pseudomonadota; class Gammaproteobacteria; order Pseudomonadales; family Pseudomonadaceae; genus Pseudomonas; species Pseudomonas sp. Irchel 3H3. Next base: position 106,981 of record NZ_FYEC01000005.1, read on the forward strand.
CCGTTCGAAGCTCGGTTCTACGAAGAGAAAGGCGTGCCGGTGCGGTTTGTCGGCCACACCCTGGCCGATGCCATTCCGCTGGAAGCCGACCGCGCCGCAGCGCGCGCCGAGCTGGGCCTGCCGGACGGCCCTCTGGTCGCCCTGATGCCGGGCAGCCGGGGCGGTGAAGTCGGGCGCCTGGGCGGCTTGTTCCTCGATGCCGCCCAGCGGTTGCGGGCCATGCGCCCCGGGGTGCGGTTTGTCATCCCGTGTGCCAACCCTGAGCGGCGGGTGCAGCTCGAAGAGCTGCTGGCTGGCCGTGATTTGCCGGTCACCTTGCTGGACGGGCGCTCGCACCTGGCGCTGGCCGCCTGCGACGCGGTCCTGATCGCCTCGGGTACTGCGACGCTGGAGGCTTTGTTGTACAAGCGGCCGATGGTCGTGGCCTATCGCCTGGCGCCACTGACCTACTGGATTCTCAAGCGCATGGTGAAAAGCCCCTACATCTCCTTGCCGAACTTGCTGGCCCAGCGTCTGCTGGTGCCCGAGTTGCTGCAGGACGATGCGACGCCCGAGGCGTTGGCGCTGACCCTGTCGCCGCTGATCGATGGCGGCGAAGAGCAAACCATCGGTTTTGACCAGATCCACCGGACCCTGCGCCGCGATGCCTCGAACCAGGCTGCTGACGCGGTCCTCAATTTGATCGGCGCACCACAATGACTACGGTAAAGATGCAAATGGGCCTGGATTTCAACCTTGTCGCGGATGCGCAAGCGCTGGTCGCCGGAGTCGATGAAGTAGGGCGCGGTCCACTCTGTGGCGCGGTGGTGACGGCGGCGGTGATCCTCGATCCGCTGCGCCCGATCCTCGGCCTCAATGACTCGAAGAAGCTCACTGAAGCTCGTCGCGAAAAGCTCTACGACGAAATCTGTGAAAAAGCCCTGAGCTGGTGTATCGCTCGCGCTGAAATCGAAGAAATCGACGAGTTGAACATTCTCCATGCCACCATGCTGGCGATGCAGCGCGCCGTCGAAGGCCTGCACATCCAGCCAAAACTGGCGATGATCGACGGTAACCGCTGCCCCAAGCTGGCCATGCCGGCGGAAGCGGTGGTCAAGGGCGATAGCAAGGTCCCGGCGATTGCCGCGGCGTCGATCCTGGCCAAAGTCAGCCGCGACCGCGAAATGGCCGCCTTTGAATTGATTTACCCGGGGTATGGCATCGGCGGCCACAAAGGTTATCCGACTCCCGTGCACCTGGAAGCCCTGGCGCGCCTGGGCCCGACCCCGATTCACCGGCGTTCGTTCGCGCCGGTGCGGCAGGCTTACGAGGCTCGCGAAGGGCTGCTTGAGCGCTAGTCCAAGCTGATGTTTTTGCCAAGGCCCGGTACAATCCGGGCCTTGTTGTCTCCACGTTATTAGCAGGATCACTATGCCGGCTTCATTCGTTCACCTACGCCTGCACACTGAATACTCCCTGGTCGACGGTCTGGTGCGGATCAAGCCGCTGGTCAAGACCCTGGTCGGCATGAACATGCCGGCCGTAGCGGTCACCGACCAGAACAACATGTGTTCCCTGGTCAAGTTCTACAAAAACTCCATGGGTGCGGGGATCAAGCCGATCTGCGGCGCCGACCTGTGGCTGTCGAACAAGGACCCGGACAACGCGTTGAGCCGGATCAGCTTCCTGGCGATGAATGCGGTCGGTTATCGCAATCTCACCGAGCTGATTTCCCGCGGCTTCATTGATGGCCAGCGCAATGGCCAGGTCATCATCGAGCGCGAATGGGTGGCAGAGGCCAACGAAGGCTTGATCATGCTCTCGGCAGCCAAGGAGGGCGAGATCGGCATGGCCCTGCTCGGCGGCAACCCGGACGAAGCCGAAACCCTGGCTCGCGAGTGGATGGCGGTGTTCCCGGACCGTTTTTACCTGGAAATCCAGCGTACCAACCGTCCCAACGATGAAGAGCAACTGCACGCAGCCGTGGCCCTGGCCGACAAGATTGGCGCGCCGCTGGTGGCTACCAACGACGTGCGATTCATCAAGCAGGAAGACTTCGCCGCCCACGAAACCCGGGTGTGCATCGGTGAAGGCCGGGCGCTCGACGATCCCCGGCGCTCGAAGAACTACAGCGACCAGCAATACCTCAAGAGTGCCGAGGAAATGCTCGAGCTGTTCAGCGACTTGCCCGATGCCGTGCAGAACACGGTCGAGATCGCCAAGCGCTGCAATATCGATGTAAAACTGGGCAAGCACTTCCTGCCCAACTTCCCGATTCCCGATGGCATGACCATCGACGAGTATTTCCGCAAGGTGTCCTTCGACGGGCTTGAAGAGCGCTTGAGCGTGCTGCTGCCCAAGGACACCACCGAGGACTACGAGGCCAAGCGCCAGGTCTACGTCGACCGGCTGAATTTCGAGCTGGATATCATTATCCAGATGGGGTTCCCCGGTTACTTCCTGATCGTGATGGACTTTATCCAGTGGGCCAAGAGCAACGGGGTTCCGGTGGGGCCGGGCCGGGGGTCGGGTGCCGGCTCGCTGGTGGCCTATGTCCAGAAAATCACCGACCTCGACCCGCTGGAATACGACCTGCTGTTCGAACGTTTCCTCAACCCGGAACGGGTCTCCATGCCCGACTTCGACGTCGACTTCTGCATGGACGGTCGTGACCGGGTCATCGAGTACGTGGCCGAGAAATACGGGCGCAACGCGGTTAGCCAGATCATCACCTTCGGCTCCATGGCCGCCAAGGCGGTGGTGCGCGACGTGGCGCGGGTCCAGGGCAAGTCCTACGGCCTGGCGGATCGCCTGTCGAAGATGATTCCCTTCGAAGTCGGCATGACCCTGGAAAAAGCCTACGAGCAGGAAGAGATCCTGCGCGACTTCATCAAGGTCGATGAAGAGGCGGCGGAAATCTGGGAGATGGCGCGCAAACTCGAAGGTGTTGTGCGTAACGTCGGCAAGCACGCCGGTGGTGTGGTGATCGCACCCACCAAGCTGACCGACTTCTCGCCGATCTATTGCGATGAAGAGGGTGGCGGCCTGGTCACCCAGTTCGACAAGGATGACGTCGAGGCGGCCGGCCTGGTGAAGTTCGACTTCCTGGGTCTGCGGACCCTGACGATCATCGACTGGGCGCTGAAAACCATCAACCGCGACCGTGCCAAGGTCGATGAGCCGCCGCTGGATATCGCCTTTATCCCGCTGGACGACAAGCCGACCTACAGCTTGCTGCAAAAGGCCGAGACCACCGCGGTGTTCCAGCTCGAGTCGCGCGGCATGAAGGAGCTGATCAAAAAGCTCAAGCCCGACTGCCTGGAAGACTTGATCGCACTGGTGGCCCTGTTCCGTCCCGGCCCGTTGCAATCGGGCATGGTGGACGACTTTATCAACCGTAAGCACGGTCGCGCCGAGCTGGCGTACCCGCACTCCGACTACCAGTACGAGGGCCTCAAGCCCGTACTGGCACCGACCTACGGCATCATCCTGTATCAAGAACAGGTGATGCAGATCGCCCAGGTCATGGCCGGCTACACCCTCGGCGGTGCGGACATGCTGCGTCGGGCCATGGGTAAGAAAAAACCCGAAGAGATGGCCAAGCAACGTGGCGGTTTCATCGAAGGTTGCGCGACCAACAATATCGACGCTGACCTTGCGGGTAACATCTTCGATCTGGTGGAGAAATTCGCCGGTTACGGCTTCAACAAATCCCACTCCGCCGCCTACGGCCTGGTGTCTTACCAGACGGCCTGGCTGAAAGCCCACTACCCGGCGCCGTTCATGGCCGCGGTACTCTCGGCAGATATGCACAACACCGACAAGGTCGTGACCTTGATCGAGGAAGTGCGGACCATGAAGCTGCGTCTCGACGCGCCGGACGTGAACACTTCGGAGTTCAAGTTCACGGTGAACGAGGAGGGCCGGATCATCTACGGCCTGGGCGCGATCAAGGGCGTGGGCGAGGGGCCGGTCGAGGCGATTACCGAGGCGCGTCAGGATGGGCCGTTCCAGGACCTGTTCGATTTCTGCGCGCGGGTCGACCTCAAGCGAATCAACAAGCGCACCCTCGACGGCCTGATCCGCAGCGGCGCGCTGGACCGCCTGGGTCCGTACTTCTTTGATGAGACCAAAGCCTACCAAGCCAACATCGACCGTAACCGCGCGGTGCTGCTGACGGCCATGGAAGAGGCGATCAAGGCGGCCGAGCAGACGGCGCGGACCCACGACAGCGGGCACGCCGACCTCTTCGGCGGGCTGTTTGTCGAAGAAGACGCCGACGTCTACGCCAATCACCGCAAAGCCAAGGAGCTGACGCTCAAGGAACGCCTGAAGGGTGAAAAAGACACCCTGGGGCTGTACCTGACCGGTCACCCGATTGACGAATATGAAGGTGAAATCCGCCGTTTTGCCCGCCAGCGCATCATCGACCTGAAGCCGGCTCGCGACACCCAGACTGTCGCCGGCATGATCATCGCCCTGCGGGTGATGAAGAACAAAAAGGGCGACAAGATGGGCTTTATCACCCTCGACGACCGTTCGGGCCGGATCGAGGCGTCGCTGTTCGCCGAGGCGTTCCATTCCGCGCAATCGCTGCTGCAAACCGACGCGATGGTGGTGGTCGAGGGCGAAGTCAGCAATGACGACTTCTCCGGTGGCCTGCGGCTACGGGTCAAGCGGGTGATGAGCATGGAAGATGCGCGCACCAACCTGGCCGAAAGCCTGCGCCTGAAGGTGCAGACCCAGGACCTCAAGGGCGATCAGTTGCGCTGGCTGGGGGAGTTGTTCAAGCGTCATCGTGGCGCCTGCCCCATCACCATGGAGTACACCAGCCCCGACGCGAAGGCCTTGCTGCAATTTGGCGAGACCTGGCGAATCGATCCGGCAGACAGCTTGATTCAAGCCCTGCGTGACCAGTTCGGGCGAGACAACGTCTTCCTCCAATACCGTTGACGGTCAGGGGCCCTTGAAGCGCCCTGGCCATGACCCGAATTTTTAATCTCGACCTGAACGCGCCTGTCCCTTAAGGTAGGGCGCGAATAGACAACCGGCCGACCCAAGCTCACTTGGACGTCGACCCAAGACGGACGCCTATGAACCCGAATTTTCTAGATTTCGAACAGCCGATCGCCGACCTGCAAGCCAAGATCGAAGAGTTGCGCTTGGTCGGTAATGACAATTCGCTGAATATCGGCGATGAGATCTCGCGCCTGCAGGACAAGAGCAGCACGCTGACCGAAGACATCTTCGGCAAGCTGACCAGCTGGCAGATCGCTCGTCTGGCGCGTCATCCGCGTCGTCCCTACACCCTGGACTACATCCAACACATCTTCACCGAGTTCGATGAACTGCACGGCGACCGTCACTTCTCCGATGACGCGGCGATTGTTGGCGGTGTAGCCCGTCTGGACGACCAGCCAGTAATGGTGATCGGTCACCAGAAAGGCCGTGAAGTGCGCGAGAAGGTTCGCCGCAACTTCGGCATGCCGCGCCCGGAAGGCTACCGCAAGGCGTGCCGCCTGATGGAAATGGCTGAGCGCTTCAAAATGCCGATCCTGACCTTCATCGACACGCCGGGCGCGTACCCGGGGATCGACGCCGAAGAGCGCAACCAGAGCGAAGCCATTGCCTGGAACCTGCGGGTCATGTCCCGCCTGAAAACCCCAATCATCGCCACCGTGATCGGTGAGGGTGGTTCCGGTGGTGCACTGGCCATTGGTGTCTGCGATCAGTTGAACATGCTGCAGTATTCGACCTACGCGGTGATCTCGCCGGAAGGGTGTGCCTCGATCCTGTGGAAAACCGCAGAAAAGGCCCCGGATGCTGCCGAAGCGATGGGCATCACCGCCGAGCGCCTCAAGGGCTTGGGTATCGTCGATAAAGTGATCGGCGAGCCATTGGGCGGCGCCCACCGTGATCCAGCCGCTGCGGCTGCCTCGATCCGTGGCGAACTGGTCGCGCAACTGCAGATGCTCAAGAAATTCGACAACGACGCGCTGCTGGCCCGCCGTTACGAGCGCCTGATGAGCTACGGTCTGTGATCTGACGCGAGATCATTGTAGGAGCGAGCCTGCTCGCGATGACGGAGCTACAGTCAACCTCAGTGTTGGCTGGCTTTTTTCGCGAGCAGGCTCGCTCCCACCTTTGATGTGTGCGAAGTGATCGTTATGCGCCAGCTCACGGATCTATCTGCAAGACTGCTGTTGAACCTGACCCCCTGGCGTAACGCGCCGACCTGGCGTATCGCCTTCTCCGGTGGCCTTGACTCCACCGTGCTGCTGCACCTCCTGGCGCAACTGGCTAAAACCCAGGACCTGCCAAAACTCCAAACTGTCCACGTACATCACGGCCTGCAGGCTGCGGCTGATGCATGGCCGCAGCATTGTCAGGCCGTGTGTGACGAGTTGGGCGTGCCGCTGGCGGTGATTCGGGTGCAGGTCCAGGCGGGTGCCAGCCTGGAGCGAGCCGCCCGCGAGGCGCGTTATGCCGCCTTTATCCAGGTGACTGAGGCCGGTGAGCTGTTGCTGACGGCCCAGCACCGCGACGATCAGGCTGAGACCCTGCTGTTTCGTCTGTTAAGGGGCGCGGGGGTCAGGGGCTTGTCGGCAATGCCGGGCCATCGTGCCTTGGGACGCGGGAGTCTGGTGCGGCCGTTGTTGGATGTGCCACGGGCCGAGCTTGAGGCGTACGCCCGGGCGCATCAGTTGCGCTGGGTCGAGGACCCCTCGAACGGCGACCAGCAGTTTTCCCGCAATTACCTGCGCCAGCAGGTTTTCCCCTTGCTCAGTTGCCGCTGGCCCCAGGCTGCCGCCACCCTGGCTCGTAGTGCCGGCCATCTGCGCGAGGCCCAGGGCTTGCTCGATGAGTTGGCCCAGATGGACCTGGCCCAGGCTGCCACTGCCCATGAATTTGCCTGGCTGGGGCAACCGTCGCTGGACCTGGCGGTGCTGGCCGGGCTGTCCGCGGCTCGCCAGCGCAACGCCTTGGGGCATTGGTTGGCAACGCTGACTCGGCTGCCAGACACTGACCATTGGTCGGGTTGGGACAGCCTGCGGGATGCCGCGGCGGATGCCCGGCCGATCTGGCGCCTGGCAGATGGCGAGCTGCATCGGGCCAATGGGCGGGTCTGGTGGTTGTCCGGCGCGGGACTGCCCGCGCTCACGGGTACTGTGCCCTGGGCTGATCCATCAGTTGAACTGGCACTGCCCGGCAATGGCCGGCTCAGCCTGGCGGGTGAGGCCCCGCAAGGCCTGCTCAGCGTGCGCTACCGCCAGGGCGGGGAAATCATGCAGTTGCCCGGTCGTGGCCACCGTGACCTCAAGCGCTTGCTCAATGAGCGTCAGGTGCCGTTGTTTGCCCGTGGCAGATTGCCGCTGCTGTACTGCGATGAGCAACTGATCGCCGTGGCCAACCTGCCCGGGCTGGACGTCAGTGCGGGGGCAAACCTGGTTTTACGATGGCAGCCAGTAATCAACGATCAAGGTTTGAGCTGAAAGGGGCTTTCCGGTAGACTACGCTCCCTTCTTGATACAACTTCTGTGGATTCGCCTGAATTGCAGGAGTTGCCGATTACCAAGCAGTCTTTGCTGGGCGATTCCAAAAAATGTGTAGCGAGCAACCTACTGGTGATTCATCTACCGGTCTGTCCCAACGCGGCGGTTTTTTTGAAAGATGCACTGTAATTAATGCAGGTGATCGGGGGCTTCGGCCTTCCTTCGCTTTCCCCGGCGGCACTGACCGCTTTAACGCAGACTTCTAGGGTTTTTCATGACGCGCTACATATTCGTCACGGGCGGTGTTGTTTCTTCATTGGGGAAAGGCATTGCATCGGCATCATTGGCGGCCATCCTGGAGGCGCGGGGACTTAAGGTCACCATGCTCAAGCTGGACCCGTACATCAACGTCGACCCGGGCACCATGAGCCCGTTCCAGCACGGTGAAGTGTTCGTCACTCACGACGGCGCCGAGACCGACCTGGACCTGGGCCACTACGAGCGGTTCATCCGCACGACCATGACCCAGAACAACAACTTCACCACTGGCCGTGTCTACGAGCACGTGCTGCGCAAAGAGCGCCGTGGTGATTACCTGGGTGCAACCATCCAGGTGATCCCGCACATCACCGACGAAATCAAGCGCCGCATCATCAAGGGTGCTGGCGACGCTGACGTGGCGATGGTCGAGATCGGTGGCACCGTGGGTGACATCGAGTCGCAACCGTTCCTGGAAGCCATCCGTCAACTGCGTTTCGAAGTCGGCGCCAAGCGCGCGATGCTGATGCACCTGACGCTGGTACCGTACATCGCCACCGCAGGCGAAACCAAGACCAAGCCAACCCAGCATTCGGTCAAGGAACTGCGTTCCATCGGCCTGCAGCCGGACGTGCTGGTCTGCCGTTCCGATCACCCGATCGACCTGTCTTCGCGTCGCAAGATCGCGCAGTTCACCAACGTTGAAGAACGTGCGGTGATTGCCCTGGAAGACGCCGACACCATCTACAAGATCCCGGGCATCCTGCACTCCCAGGGCCTGGATGATTTTGTCGTCGAGCGTTTTGGCCTGCAATGCGATAGCGCCGACCTGTCCGAGTGGGAAGCGGTGGTCGATGCCAAGCTGAACCCGGAACACGAAGTCACCATCGCCATGGTCGGCAAGTACATGGAGTTGCTGGACGCGTACAAGTCGCTGATCGAAGCGATGAGCCACGCCGGCATCAGCAACCGGACCAAGGTCAACTTGCGCTACATCGACTCCGAAGACATCGAGAACCAGGGCACTGCGCTGCTCGAAGGTGTCGATGCGATCCTGGTACCAGGCGGTTTTGGCCTGCGTGGCGTGGAAGGCAAGATCACCGCCGTGCAGTACGCTCGCGAAAACAAAGTGCCGTACCTGGGTATCTGCCTGGGCATGCAAGTGGCGGTCATCGAGTTCGCCCGTAACGTGCTGGGCTGGAAAGACGCCAACTCCACCGAGTTCGATCGCGCCAGCGGTCACCCGGTCGTGGGCCTGATCACCGAGTGGGAAGATGCCACCGGCGCTGTTGAAACCCGCACCGAGTCCTCCGATCTGGGCGGCACCATGCGTCTGGGTGCCCAGGACTGCCTGCTGGAAGCCGGCTCGCTGGTTCACGATTGCTATGCCAAGGACGTGATCGTCGAGCGTCATCGTCATCGCTATGAAGTGAACAACAATCTGCTGCCACAGCTGATCGAAGCCGGCCTGAAAATCTCCGGTCGTTCCGGCGATGGCGCCCTGGTTGAAGTGGTTGAAGCACCGGATCATCCATGGTTCGTCGCTTGCCAGTTCCACCCGGAGTTCACCTCGACTCCGCGTGACGGCCACCCGCTGTTCAGCGGTTTCGTCAAGGCAGCATTGACTCAGCACCAGAAAAAAGCCTGACGCGCCAAGGCGTGAATTCGCGATGTGACCCATGGGCTGCCAAGGCCCGTGGGTTGCCGCGATTACGCCGCTGGCCGTTGCTGGATGATTGGCTGAAAGTTTTCCAACGCAGAAGCCGCGTTACCTGGGTTTCTGCGTCTTGTTGGCGCTGGATTGTCAGCGTCGACAAACAGTAATGTGACCCACAAGTTATAAATCGATCGGTATACAGCGTTTTCGTCAACTTTGGAGTGTTTACAACAATGGCAAAAATCGTCGACATCAAAGGTCGTGAAGTTCTCGACTCCCGTGGCAACCCCACCGTCGAAGCGGACGTGCTTCTCGATAACGGCATCATCGGCAGCGCTTGCGCGCCGTCCGGTGCTTCCACTGGCTCGCGTGAAGCGCTCGAGCTGCGTGATGGCGACAAGAGCCGTTACCTGGGCAAAGGTGTGCTCAAGGCCGTAGCCAACATCAATGGCCCGATTCGCACCGCGCTGCTGGGTAAAGACCCGGTTGACCAGAAAGCCCTCGACCGCATCATGATCGAGCTCGACGGTACCGAGAACAAAGGCAGCCTGGGCGCCAACGCGATCCTCGCCGTCTCCCTGGCTGCGGCCAAGGCAGCAGCCCACGATCAGGATCTGCCGCTGTACGCCCACATCGCTAACCTGAACGGTACCCCGGGTGTCTACTCGATGCCGGTGCCGATGATGAACATCATCAACGGTGGCGAGCACGCTGATAACAACGTCGACATCCAGGAATTCATGGTGCAGCCGGTTGGCGCCAAGTCTTTCTCGGAAGGCCTGCGCATGGGCACCGAGATTTTCCATCACCTCAAGGCTGTACTGAAGGCCCGTGGCCTGAGCACTGCAGTGGGTGACGAAGGTGGTTTCGCGCCAAACCTGGCTTCCAACGAAGACGCTTTGAAAGTCATCTCCGAAGCCGTAGCCAACGCCGGTTACACCCTGGGCACCGATGTGACCCTGGCACTGGACTGCGCGGCGAGCGAATTCTACGAAGACGGCAAGTACAACCTGTCCGGCGAAGGCCAGGTGTTCACCGCTGAAGGTTTCGCTGACTACCTCAAAGGCCTGACCGAGCGTTATCCGATCATCTCGATCGAAGACGGCTTGGACGAGTCCGACTGGGCTGGCTGGAAGATCCTCACCGACAAGATCGGCGAGAAGACCCAACTGGTGGGCGACGACCTGTTCGTGACCAACACCAAGATCCTGAAAGAAGGCATCGATAAAAAGATCGCCAACTCGATCCTGATCAAGTTCAACCAGATCGGCACCCTGACCGAGACCCTGGAAGCGATCCAGATGGCCAAGGCCGCTGGCTACACTGCCGTGATCTCGCACCGCTCCGGCGAAACCGAAGATTCGACCATTGCCGACCTGGCTGTGGGCACTTCGGCAGGCCAGATCAAGACCGGTTCGCTGTGCCGTTCCGACCGCGTTTCCAAGTACAACCAACTGCTGCGTATCGAAGAGCAATTGGGTGGCAAAGCCAAGTACAACGGCCGCAGCGAATTCCGCGGCTAAGCTTGGTGGAGTAAAAAGACACCGGATTGTGTCGAAAAAATCGCATTAGCGGGTTTTTTGCCACTAGTCTGATGCCTTAGAGTACGAGCCTGGTTCTTCCAGGCTTCGTGCTATCAGACGCTTCAAAGTGTTGGCATGGCTGTTTTTTTTCAGTGGATACCTGATATTCGATGCGCAGTCCCTATTGGTTGTTTCTTGTCTTGCTCTTGCTCCTGGGGGGGTTGCAGTACCGCCTGTGGGTGGGAAACGGCAGCCTGGCACAGGTGGCCGACCTGACTCAGCAAATTGCCGATCAGCAGGCTGAAAACCAGACGCTGCTGGAGCGCAACCGGGTGATGGACGCCGAAGTGATGGAGCTGAAAAAAGGCATGGAGACCGTTGAAGAGCGGGCTCGCCATGAGTTGGGCATGGTCAAGGACGGTGAAACCCTTTACCAGCTGGCTCAATGATGAATAGCTTGCCGGCCTTCTGGGCCGTGATTCCTGCCGCGGGTGTCGGTGCCCGTATGGCAGCCGACCGTCCCAAGCAGTATCTGCAATTGGGCGGACGCACAATTCTTGAACACAGCCTTGGCTGTTTCCTTGATCACCCGGCCTTGAAGGGGTTGGTGGTCAGTCTGGCGATCGATGATCCTTATTGGCCGAACCTGGCCTGCGCTGCCGACCCGCGCATTCAGCGGGTGGACGGTGGCGAAGAGCGTTCGGGGTCGGTACTCAATGCCTTGTTGCACCTGCATGCGCAGGGGGCTGGCGATGAGGATTGGGTGTTGGTCCATGATGCGGCACGGCCGAACCTGACTCGTGATGATCTCGACAAGCTGCTGTCGGAGCTGGCGGATGATCCGGTGGGTGGGCTGCTGGCCGTGCCGGCGCGTGACACCCTCAAGCGGGCGGACAAACACGGCCGGGTGCTTGAGACCGTTGACCGGAGTTTGATCTGGCAGGCGTATACGCCGCAGATGTTTCGCCTGGGGGCCCTGCATCGGGCGTTGGCCGATAGTCTGGTGGCGGATGTCACGATCACTGACGAGGCTTCGGCGATGGAGTGGTCGGGGCAGGCGCCGCGCTTGATCGAAGGGCGGGCGGATAACCTCAAGGTGACGCGGCCTGAGGATCTTGAGTGGTTGCGGTTGCGTTGGGGGCAGCGCGGGGGGCTGTAGGTGTCGGGGCTGCCGGAGGCAGCGCTCGAAGATTCAGTCCTCATCCCGTTGAGTAATGGGTATCGGCAGCAGGCTAGCTGCTGTACTCCGGCCGTTTTGCCAACCCTTCCTTAAGAAAATCGACCAATTTGCGCACCTTCGGCGACAGATGTCGTTGCTGTGGGTACAACGCCCAGACCGCGGTGTTCGGTGGCTGGTGGGCGTCGAGTAGCGACACCAGGGCGCCACTGGTCAGGTGTTCCAGCACGTAGTAGTCCGGGAGTTGGCACAGGCCAACGCCCTGGAGCGCGGCATCCAGGACGGCTTGCCCGCTGTTGCAGCGCCAGTTGCCTTGGACTCGCTGGGAAAACTCGCGGCCGTTCTGTTCCAGTTGCCAAAGGTCCGAACTGCCGATGAGGCAGTTGTGCCGGCTCAGTTCCGACAGGCTATGGGGGCGTCCATAACGCTCGAGGTAGGAGGGGGAGGCGCACAGGTACATGCGCCGTGGTGCCAGGCGGGTGGCCACCAGGCGCGAGTCCTGCAGGCGGCCAAGGCGAATGGCCAGGTCGAGGCCTTCGTGGACCAGGTCCAAGGGGCGGTTACTCAGTTCGATGTCGACCCGCAGCTGCGGGTAAAGCCCCATGAAGCCGGTCACCAGCGGCACGATGAAGCGCTCGCCGTACGCCACGGCACAGGTCATGCGCAGCATGCCCTTGGGTTCGCTGGTCAGGTCGCCGACGGCGCGCAAGGCCTCTTCGCGTCCGTCCTGCAGCCGTTGGCAATGTTGCAGGAAGGTTTGTCCAGCCTCGGTGAGGGTCACCCGGCGCGTGCTGCGGTAGAGCAGGCGGGTTTGCAGGCGTTCTTCCAGGCGTACGATTTGTCGACTGACGTGGGAGGAAGAGACTCCCAGGCGTTCAGCGGCGGCGGTGAACTGGCTGCATTCGGCGACGGCGACGAACTCGTCGATGCCTTCCCAGCGGTTCTCGGACATTCTGATTATCCCTGTATGGCAATAATATTTTGCATTTGTCTCGATTATTCATCGGATGGCCGTGTATTACACTCCCGGTCTCGTTTTAATTCGCTGGAGAGTCAGGATGATCAAGTCGCGCGCTGCCGTTGCCTTCGAGGCCAAGAAACCCCTGGAGATCGTTGAGGTCGATGTCGCCATGCCCAAGGCCGGTGAAGTGCTGTTGCGCGTGGTCGCCTCCGGCGTTTGCCACACCGACGCCTACACCTTGTCGGGTGCCGATCCGGAAGGCATCTTCCCGTCGATCCTCGGTCACGAAGGTGGCGCGGTTGTCGAAGCCATTGGCGAGGGCGTGACCTCGGTGGCCGTGGGCGATCATGTGATTCCGCTCTACACCCCGGAATGCGGCCAGTGCAAATTCTGCAAGTCGGGCAAGACCAACCTCTGCCAGGCGATCCGTGCGACCCAGGGCAAGGGCCTGATGCCGGACGGCACTACTCGCTTCTCCTACAAAGGCCAGCCGATTTTCCACTACATGGGGACCTCGACTTTCTCCGAGTACACCGTGCTGCCGGAAATTTCCGTGGCCAAGATTCCTAAAGAGGCGCCGCTGGAAAAGGTCTGCCTGCTGGGCTGCGGCGTGACCACCGGGATTGGTGCGGTGCTCAACACTGCCAAGGTCAAGCCGGGCGATACCGTGGCCATCTTTGGCCTGGGCGGCATCGGCCTGTCGGCCGTGATCGGTGCGGTCAAGGCCAAGGCCGCGCGCATCATTGCGATCGACATCAACCCGGGCAAGTTCGAGATCGCCAAGCAGTTGGGCGCCACCGATTGTGTGAATCCGAAAGATTTCGACCGTCCGATCCAGGAGGTCATTGTCGACATGACCGATGGCGGCGTGGACTTTTCCTTTGAGTGCATCGGCAATGTCCAACTGATGCGTGCGGCACTGGAATGCTGCCACAAAGGCTGGGGCGAGTCGGTGATCATCGGCGTGGCCGGCGCTGGCCAGGAAATCGCCACCCGTCCGTTCCAGTTGGTCACCGGGCGCGTATGGCGCGGGTCGGCCTTTGGTGGGGTGCGCGGTCGCAGCGAATTGCCAAGCTATGTGGAAATGGCCCAGACCGGCGAGATTCCACTGGACACTTTCATCACCCACACCATGGGCCTGGAAGACATCAACAAGGCTTTTGACCTGATGCATGAAGGCAAGAGCATCCGCACCGTCATCCACTTTTAAGCGCAGCGCCAAGCGCCAAGCTGTAAGCGGCAAGCGGGTGTCCCTCTCTTGCGGTTCACAGCTTGCGGCTTGAAGCTGGGAGTACTCCCATGAGTCTGGAAAACATCTCATGCCAGAAGAGCTTCGGTGGCTGGCACAAACGCTACAGACATCACTCCCAAGTGCTGGGTTGCGACATGGTGTTTGCCGTGTACCTGCCACCCCAGGCGGAGCAGGGTGGCAAGTTGCCGGTGCTGTATTGGTTGTCGGGCCTGACCTGCACCGATGAGAACTTCATGCACAAGGCCGGTGCCATGCGCCTGGCGGCCGAGCTTGGCTTGATCATCGTGGCACCGGACACCAGTCCGCGTGGTGCCGATGTGCCGGGGGACCCTGAGGGTGCCTGGGACTTTGGCCTGGGGGCCGGGTTTTACGTGAATGCCACCCAGCAACCCTGGGCCAAACACTATCGGATGCACGACTACGTGGTGCAGGAATTACCGGCATTGGTCGAGGCGCATTTCCCTGCCTCGGACAAACGCGGCGTCAGCGGTCACTCCATGGGTGGCCACGGTGCACTGGTGTGCGCACTGCGTAACCCGGGGCGCTACCAGTCGGTCTCGGCGTTCGCGCCGATCAACAACCCAATGGATTGCCCGTGGGGTCAGAAGGCCTTTTCGCGCTATCTGGGTGAAGAGCGTTCGAAGTGGCGAGAGTGGGATGCTACGGTGCTGATCAGCGAAGCCAGCGAACAACTGCCACTGCTGGTCGACCAGGGTGATCGGGACGATTTCCTCGCCACCCAACTCAAGCCTGAAGCCTTGCAGCAGGCAGCCAAACTCGCCGGCCATCCGCTGACCTTGCGCCTGCAACCGGGCTACGACCACAGCTATTTCTTCATCGCCAGCTTCATCGATGACCACTTACGGCATCACGCGCACGCCCTAGGCGCCTAAAGCAGGTAGAATCACGCCCTGACTCAATCAGGGCGTTTTTTTATGCGTATTGGCCACGGCTACGATGTGCACCGTTTTGCTGAAGGCGATTTCATCACTCTGGGCGGCGTGCGGATTGCACACAGCTTCGGGCTGCTCGCCCACTCCGACGGCGACGTATTGTTGCACGCGTTGAGCGATGCTCTGCTGGGTGCTGCGGCACTGGGCGATATCGGTAAACACTTCCCCGATACCGACCCCCAGTTCAAGGGTGCTGACAGCCGTGTGCTGTTGCGTCATGTCGTTGCGCTGATTCACGCCAAGGGTTGGAAAGTCGGCAACGTCGACAACACCATCGTCGCCCAGGCGCCGAAAATGGCTCCCCATATCGAAGCGATGCGCGCGCTGATTGCCGCCGATCTTCAAGTTGAACTGGATCAAGTGAACGTGAAAGCTACCACCACCGAAAAACTCGGCTTTGTCGGTCGCGAAGAAGGCATTGCCGTGCATTCCGTTGCCTTGTTGCTGCGCCCATGAACGAAGCGCAATTGCTCGGCCCGCGTGCCTACGGCGAACCCCTCGGCAGCGCCGTACTGAAAGCCATCGCGGAAGATTTCCAGGTCGATGAAGTGCTCGATATTCCGCTGACTGGCGATGGTGAGCACCTGTGGATCTGGGTGGAAAAACGCGGCCTGAACACCGAGGAAGCGGCACGGCGCATCGCCAAGGCCGCCGGCGTGCCCTTGCGCACCGTCAGCTATGCCGGCCTGAAGGATCGTCAAGCGCTGACCCGACAGTGGTTCAGCGTGCAATTACCGGGCAAGGCCGATCCGGATTTGTCGGCGGCTGAAAACGACACCCTGAAAATTCTCAAGACCGCCCGGCACAAGCGCAAGCTGCAAAGGGGCGCGCATTCGGCCAACGGTTTTACCTTGCGCCTGACCCAGTTCACCGGTGACAAAGAGGCGCTCGAAGCGCGTCTGCAACTGATCGCCAAGCAGGGCATTCCCAATTACTTCGGTGCACAACGTTTCGGCCATGACGGTGGCAACGTGGTGGACGCGCGTGCCTGGGCGGCACGCAAGGCCTTGCCGGAGCAGCGCAATGTGCGTTCGCGGTTGCTGTCCACCGCCCGTAGCTTTCTGTTCAATCAGGTGCTGGCGGCGCGTGTTGCCGACGGTAGTTGGCAGCGCGCTCAGGTTGGCGACTTACTGGCCTTCACCGACAGCCGCAGCTTTTTCCCGGCTGGCGAAGCGGAGTGCAGTGACCCGCGCCTGGCGATCCTCGACCTGCATCCGACCGGGCCGCAATGGGGCGAGGGCGATTCACCTGCCGCTGGTGCGACTCATGAGCTGGAGCAACGGATCGCCACGAACGAAGCGGACCTGCGCGATTGGCTGGTAAACGCCGGAATGAGCCATGAACGACGCATCCTGCGGCTGCCCATTGGCGGGTTGACGTGGCATTATCCTTCGCTGGACATTCTGCAACTGGAATTCGTCCTGCCGGCCGGATGCTTCGCCACCGTATTGGTGCGTGAACTCGTTGATCTGGTGCCGGTGGGGCAGACGGACAGCCCATGCGTATTCTGATTTCTAACGACGACGGGGTAACCGCACCCGGTCTCGCCGCGCTTTATGCTGCGCTGGCGGATTACACCGAGTGCGTGGTTATCGCCCCGGACCAGGACAAGAGCGGCGCCAGCAGTTCGCTGACGCTGGACCGTCCGCTGCACCCGCGAACCCTGGCCAACGGCTTTATCAGCCTGAATGGCACGCCGACCGATTGTGTGCACCTGGGCCTCAACGGCTTGCTCGAGCGCGAGCCGGACATGGTGGTTTCCGGGATCAACCTGGGTGCCAACCTGGGGGACGACGTGCTGTATTCCGGTACGGTGGCGGCGGCACTCGAAGGGCGCTTCCTCGCCAAGCCGTCCTTTGCGTTTTCCCTGGTCTCGCGGCAGGTGGATAATTTGCCGACAGCCGCCTACTTTGCGCGCAAACTGGTGGAAGCTCATGCCGAGCTGAATCTGCCGCCGCGCACGGTGTTGAACGTGAACATTCCGAACCTGCCGCTGGACCACATCCGGGGCATTCAACTGACCCGCCTGGGACACCGGGCACGCGCTGCGGCACCGACCAAGGTGGTCGACCCACGCGGCAAGTCCGGCTACTGGATTGCTGCGGCCGGCGATGCGGAAGATGGTGGGCCGGGTACGGATTTCCATGCCGTCATGCAGGGGTATGTCTCCATCACCCCGCTGCAGCTCGATCGCACCTTCAATGATGCCTTTGCCAGTCTCGATGGCTGGCTGGAGGGGCTGCGCTGATGGCTCGCGAGCAAGACGATATGCTGCGCCGCGGGATCGGGATGACTTCCCAGCGGACCCGTGAACGCTTGATCCAGCGACTTTATGAAGAAGGCGTGAGCAACGCCCAGGTCCTGGAAGTGATCCGCCGTACGCCGCGCCATCTGTTTGTCGATGAAGCGCTGGCCCACCGTGCCTACGAAGACACGGCCTTGCCGATTGGCCACAACCAGACCATTTCCCAGCCTTATATGGTGGCACGCATGAGCGAGCTGCTTTTAGAGGCGGGGCCGTTGGACAAGGTCATGGAGATCGGTACCGGTTCCGGCTATCAGACGGCCGTATTGTCGCAACTGGTGGAGCGGGTGTTTTCGGTCGAGCGGATCAAGGTCCTGCAGGATCGGGCCAAAGAGCGCCTGGTGGAATTGAACCTGCGCAACGTGGTGTTTCGCTGGGGCGATGGTTGGGAAGGCTGGCCGGCACTGGCACCTTATAACGGCATTATCGTCACGGCGGTGGCGACCGATGTGCCCCAGGCATTGCTGGATCAGTTGGCGCCAGGAGGGCGTCTGGTGATTCCGGTTGGGTCAGGCGAGGTTCAACAATTGTTGCTGATCATCCGCGAGGAACAGGGGTTTTCCAGGCGTGTCCTGGGCTCGGTGCGCTTCGTCCCGTTGCTTAACGGGCCATTGGCCTGAGCATTTGTTCAACGGCGCTGAATTCTCTTCGATTACCTTGGTCTTACAGCGGCAAGGATGGCTTCAACGTCGTTGTACTACAGCCGGTAAACGCAGGCTTGTATCGATTTCGTTTTGCCGACGGTAATGCGCCAGCGGCCAGTTATACTTGCGACACTTCATGCCTGAACCAGGCATCTACTATTTTCAGCCACCAGAAAGGGAGCGGCGGGTGAGTCTCAAAGTCATTGCGCAGCGTATTGGTACAAAAAGCTTTCAGTGCCTGGTGACTGGCCTTGTCTTGAGCTCATTGCTGGTCGGTTGCTCCAGCACCAAGTCGAGTGACGTGCGGGTTGTCGATCGCAACAGCACGGCCGCCCAGCGTCCTGCCGTTACCACCGGCCAGTACGTAGTCCGTCGCGGCGATACCTTGTTTTCAATCGCTTTCCGCTACGGCTGGGACTACAAAGCCCTCGCCGCGCGCAACAACATTCCTACGCCTTATACGATACATCCGGGTCAGACGATTCGCTTCGATGGGCGCTCGGGGTCAACGCCGACCCCGGTCGTAACGTCCTCCACCACCAACTCTTCGTCTTCCGGAAAATTCACGGTTACTCGCCGTCCGGCTTCGGCGACCGGCACCAGTACGGCCACTGCTGCACCGTCTACTGCCAGCAAGCCCGCGCCGGCGCCATTGCCTCCAGCGGGGCCCGCTCCCACAGGATGGGGTTGGCCATCTAATGGCATTCTTATTGGAAAATTCTCTTCAAACGGTAGTTTGAATAAAGGAATTGATATCGCCGGAGATTTGGGACAGCCTGTTTTAGCTGCGTCTGATGGGACTGTCGTTTACGCCGGGAGTGGCTTGCGGGGCTACGGTGAATTGGTCATTATCAAACACAGCGATACCTACGTCAGTGCCTACGGTCACAACCGCAGGCTGTTGGTTCGGGAGGGGCAGCAGGTCAAGGTTGGGCAGACAATTGCCGAAATGGGGTCAACGGGTACGGACCGGGTGAAACTGCATTTTGAGATTCGCCGACAAGGTAAGCCAGTAGATCCGCTGCAATTCCTGCCACGTCGTTGATTTGTTACCAGCCTGTTCCTTCACGTAGAGGAACAGGCTCCAGCGTTGCCAAGGATAAAGGCGCCGCTTGAGCTTGAGGTCGAACTCACCAAAGGACTATAACAATGGCTCTCAGTAAAGAAGTGCCGGAGTTTGACATCGACGATGAGGTTCTCCTGATGGAGACCGACGTCGCATCGGATCAGACGTCGAATGAGGGGTCTGCTACACCTTCAGTTCGCGCAAAATCCAAACACTCCGCCTCACTCAAGCAACACAAGTACATTGATTACACACGGGCGCTAGATGCTACCCAGTTGTATCTCAATGAAATCGGCTTTTCCCCCCTGTTGTCCCCGGAAGAAGAAGTTCATTTTGCGCGCCTGTCGCAAAGTGGAGATCCGGCCGGGCGTAAACGCATGATTGAAAGCAACTTGCGACTGGTGGTGAAAATCGCCCGACGCTACGTCAATCGTGGGCTGTCATTGCTCGACCTGATCGAAGAGGGCAACCTTGGGCTGATCCGGGCAGTGGAAAAGTTTGATCCGGAGCGTGGCTTCCGCTTTTCGACCTACGCAACCTGGTGGATTCGTCAGACCATCGAGCGCGCGATCATGAATCAAACCCGGACCATCCGGTTGCCGATTCATGTGGTCAAAGAGCTGAATGTCTACTTGCGGGCCGCCCGAGAGCTGACACAAAAGCTCGATCATGAACCCTCACCCGAAGAAATCGCCAACCTGCTGGAAAAACCGGTGGGAGAGGTCAAGCGCATGCTCGGCCTGAACGAGCGGGTTTCTTCGGTCGACGTCTCGTTGGGTCCGGATTCGGATAAAACCCTGCTGGACACCCTGACTGACGACCGCCCTACCGATCCCTGTGAGCTGCTTCAGGATGATGACCTGTCACAGAGTATCGATCAGTGGCTGTGCGAATTGACCGACAAGCAACGAGAGGTGGTGATTCGCCGCTTCGGCTTGCGCGGCCATGAGAGCAGCACGCTGGAAGACGTTGGCCTGGAAATCGGACTGACCCGCGAACGGGTCCGGCAGATCCAGGTTGAAGGACTGAAACGTCTGCGTGAAATTCTCGAGAAAAATGGATTGTCGAGCGAGTCTTTGTTCCAGTAGCAGGAACCCCAGTACTCGATCAGCAAAAACCCCGGCATCTCGGGGTTTTTTGTGCCCGCGATTTCACCACGTGTTTAGCAGGGAGAGTATCCCGGGTGCTTTCCCGGGTTGCTGTAAGCCGTGGCTTACTCTTTCGTAAGTGTTCGGTTTTTATGCTTGCTGGATGAATGCTGTTGCTCAGTAATACATTTTTTAACATCTTGTTTTATAAGTAATTAATTATTAGCGCAGGCACTTCTACACCTACTGTTTAAGCCTAAGCGGTGATTGTGATTGCTGGCGAAGCCTTTAATATCAGCCCTGTGTCGACGGATAGACACAGCCATCAAGGATGATGGTCAAGGAACATCGCAAGGACGTGATTCATCAGGACGATGAAAAGGAACACAGGGACTAGGGAAAAAATGTGGGCGGGTCATACCGCCCCTTTTTTTTGCCAGCTGAAAAGTACCGCGCTCCAAAATGCAAAAAGGCCCGCGAAGGGCCTTTTTTGAGCGTGCAGCGAAGATCAGCGAACCAGGTCTTTGATCTTGCCTTTGACGCCATCAAATTCCGCTGCGTCTGGCAGCGAATCTTTCTTCTCAGTGATGTTGGGCCAGATTTCGGCCAGTTCAACGTTCAGCTGAATGAATTCTTGCATCTCGTCCGGAACTTCGTCCTCGGAGAAGATGGCCACAGCAGGGCATTCCGGCTCGCACAGGGCGCAGTCGATGCACTCATCCGGGTGAATCACCAGGAAGTTCGGGCCTTCGTAAAAGCAGTCCACCGGACAGACTTCTACGCAGTCGGTGTACTTGCACTTGATGCAGTTGTCGGTGACGACGAAGGTCATTTCTAATTCTCTCCTCAGGCGGCGTGCTGCGCCCCTTCACGGTGGGGTCGCCAGGTTTGGGAGCGCTTGCCTGCAGACCAGGCTAATAGCCTGCAGCACCCCAAACCGCGCGAGATTCTAACAGCTTGCAGGCAACAGCGTTAGATCCGTGTCTTCAGTGTATAGAGCATTTCGAGTGCACGACGTGGTGTCAGGTCATCCAGATCGAGTTTTGCCAGTTCATCCAGCACCGGGTGGGGCAGGCTGGCGAACATGTCGCTCTGCTGCGGCGCTGCCGGTTTGCCTTTGGCTGGAGCCGGGACTTCATGGGGCAGGCTGGTGGTTTCCAGGCGGCTCAAGTGCTCTCGGGCGCGCAGGATGACCTCTGTGGGCACGCCCGCCAGTTGTGCCACCGCCAGGCCGTAGCTCTGGCTGGCGGGGCCAGGCAGCACGTGGTGGAGGAAAACGATGCGCTCGTTGTGTTCGGTGGCGTTGAGATGCACGTTGGCCACCAATGGCTGGGCTTCCGGCAGCACCGTCAACTCGAAGTAGTGGGTAGCGAACAGCGTGTAGGCGCGCAGTTGGGCCAGGCGCTCGGCCGCTGCCCAGGCCAGGGACAAGCCGTCGAAGGTGCTGGTGCCACGGCCCACTTCGTCCATCAGCACCAGGCTGCGTTCGGTGGCATTGTGCAGAATGTTCGCGGTTTCGCTCATTTCCACCATAAAGGTCGAGCGCCCGCCTGCAAGGTCGTCACTGGAGCCGATCCGGGTGAAGATCCGGTCCACCAGCGACAACTCACAGCTGGCCGCCGGCACGAAGCTGCCGATGTGCGCCAGCAACACGATCAGTGCAGTCTGGCGCATATAGGTGGATTTACCGCCCATGTTCGGCCCGGTGATCACCAGCATCCGGGTGTTGTCGTCCAGGCTCAGGTCGTTGGCCACGAACGGGGTGCTCAGCACTTGCTCGACCACTGGGTGGCGGCCCTGACTGATGCGCATGCACGGCTCGCTGACGAAACGCGGGCAGTTCAGATCAAGGTTCAACGCGCGTTCGGCCAGGTTGCTCAGCACATCCAGCTCGGCCAGTGCCGCTGCAGTGTCCTGCAAGGGTGGCAATTGGCTGATCAAGTCCTCGAGCAGGGCTTCATAAAGCATTTTCTCGCGAGCCAGCGCTCGGCTCTTGGCCGACAGTGCCTTGTCTTCGAATGCCTTGAGTTCCGGCGTAATGAAACGCTCGGCGCCCTTGAGCGTCTGCCGCCGAATGTAGTCGGCGGGGGCCTGTTCGGCCTGCTTGCTCGGCAGTTCGATGAAGTAGCCGTGAATCCGGTTGTAACCGACCTTCAGGTGGGACAGGCCGGTGCGCGCCTTTTCCCGGGCTTCCAGGTCGATGAGGAACTGGCCGGCGTTCTCGCTCAGCGATTGCAGCTCGTCGAGCTCGGTGTCGTACCCGGTTTTCAACACCCCACCGTCGCGGATCACTGCGGGCGGGTTGTCAATGATGGCTTTTTCCAGCAGCGCCGCCAGTTCGGGATAGGTGCTGGTGGTCACGGCCAGTTGGTTCAGGTGCGGCGCTTCCAGTTCGCTCATCGCCACTTGCAGTTGCGGCAGGGCGCCGAGGGCGTCACGCAGGCGTGCCAGGTCGCGCGGACGAGCGTTGCGCAGGCCGATCCGCGCCAGGATTCGCTCTATGTCGCCGATCTCCTTGAGCTGCGGTTGCAGTTTCTCGAAGCGATAGCCATCCAGCAGGCAGGTAATCGAACTCTGCCGCGCCTGTAGCACCTGCAGGTCGCGCAACGGGCGGTTCAGCCAGCGGGTCAGCAGGCGGCTGCCCATGGCAGTCTGGCAACGATCGACCACCGATTGCAGGGTGTTATCGCGGCCACCGGCCAGGTTGGTGTCCAGTTCCAGGTTGCGTCGGCTCGCGCCGTCCAGCACCACGGTGTCGTCCAGGCGTTCATGCCGCAGGCTGCGCAAGTGCGGCAGGGCGGTACGCTGGGTTTCCTTGGCATAGCTCAGGAGGCAACCGGCAGCGCCGATAGCCAGGGTCAGGTTCTCGCAGCCAAAACCCTTGAGGTCCTGGGTGGAAAATTGCTGGCACAGGCTCTTGAACGCCGAATCTCGCTCAAAATCCCACGGCGCGCGACGACGAACGCCACGACGTTTTTCCGCCGGCAGGTCTTTTGGCCAGTCATCCGGGATCATCAGTTCCACCGGGTTGACCCGTTCCAGCTCGGCCAGCAGGTTTTCCCAGCCTTTGATTTCCAGCACCGTGAAGTTGCCGCTGGTGATGTCCAGTACGGCCAGGCCGAACAGGCGCTCGTCACCCAGCACAGCAGCGATCAGGTTGTCGCGCCGTTCGTCCAGCAACGCCTCGTCGCTGACGGTGCCGGGGGTGATGATGCGCACCACCTGGCGATCCACCGGCCCTTTGCTGGTCGCCGGATCACCCACCTGCTCACAGATCACTACTGATTCGCCCAGCTTGACCAGCTTGGCGAGGTAACCTTCGGCGGCATGGTAAGGAATCCCACACATCGGAATCGCCTGGCCGGCCGACTGCCCACGCGCCGTCAGGGTGATGTCCAGCAGCTTGGCGGCTTTCTTCGCGTCTTCGTAGA
The DNA here is from genome assembly GCF_900187635.1 of Pseudomonas sp. Irchel 3H3. NCBI lineage: Bacteria > Pseudomonadati > Pseudomonadota > Gammaproteobacteria > Pseudomonadales > Pseudomonadaceae > Pseudomonas > Pseudomonas sp. Irchel 3H3. The sequence continues at coordinate 130,768 of NZ_FYEC01000005.1, forward strand.
AGATCTCGTAGAAGTCACCCATGCGATAGAACATCAACTGGTCCGGGTGCTGGTTCTTCAGGCGCCAGTACTGCTGCATCATCGGGGTGTGGGAGGACAGGTCGGAAAGTGCTTTATTCATCGGGTAATCAGGCGGATTCATTCAAAGGGGTGGGTAAAGGAGGGCGTTGCCCAGGCCTTTGCGCGATGGGCGCAAGGTTACCATGGGCGGCTCCGCACGACCCAGGGATGAACGCCAAGTGGGGGTGTTTTGCGAATCTGAAGGGCAATTTATGCGAAACAGCATTTGTCATCCCGAAAAAGAATCCGCATTATGCAAAGTATGCAAAAACGCAATGTTTCTACCGTCCTCAGGGCGCTGCTCGATCAACACGGGATCTCCCCTACGGAGCTTCACCGGCGTACCGGCGTGCCGCAATCCACCCTCTCGCGGATACTCGGCGGCAAGATCGCCGATCCGGCGGATAAACACATCTCGAAGATCGCCGAGTATTTTCGTGTGAGCACCGACCAGTTGCGTGGCCGTGTCGATGTCGCGCCGGGTTACCCGCCTGCACGAGATCCCGCGCACTCGGAGCTCAAGGACATCAGCCTGTGGGATGACGACACTCCCATCGAAGACGACGAGGTCTCGGTACCCTTTCTGCGCGAGGTTGAATTGGCTGCTGGATCAGGAAGATTCGTGATCGAAGAAAGCGAGCGCGCCAGCCTGCGTTTTGGCAAGCGCAGCCTGCGCCACAACGGCGTGCAATTCGATCAGGCCAAATGCGTGACCGTGCGCGGCAACAGCATGTTGCCGGTGCTGCGTGATGGCGCCACGGTAGGGGTGAATGCCGGCAAATGCGGGATCGGCGATATCGTCGACGGCGATCTCTACGCGATCAACCACAACGGCCAGTTGCGCGTGAAACAGCTGTATCGACTGCCCACCGGGATTCGCCTGCGCAGCTTCAATCGCGATGAGCATCCGGATGAGGACTATGGCTTCCAGGATATCCAGACCGGGCAGATCGTAATCCTGGGGCATGTGTTCTGGTGGGGTATGTACGCTCGCTGATTGTCTCTTGTGCCAATCCCAACCCGTCCTCTGGCGGGTTTTTTTGCGCCTGGAGTTTTTTTTGGGGGGGAGGTGAATTGTTTTGATGCATTTATGCATGAATATTCGCTGAGTGTGATGGGTTTCCGATTGACTATATATGCATCAGTGCATAATGTTTTGACTCGTCACTCGGGAGCAATCAAATGACAATCGAACAGCAAGCCTTGCTGGAGATCCCTGTCTGGCTGGTCATTGCACTCACGCTGCTGGGTGGCTTGTCTGGTGAAATGTGGCGTGCGGACAAGGAGGGTGAGCGCGGCTGGTCATTGGTCCGGCGCCTGAGCCTGCGCTCTGGGTCGAGCATGATCTGCGGTGTCTCGGTGGTGATGCTGTTATATGCCGCCAACATCTCGGCCTGGACAGCTGCCGCATTCGGCTGCCTGACGGCGATGGCCGGTGCGGATTTCGCCATTGGCTTGTATCAGCGCTGGGCGGCCAGGCGCATCGGCGTAGTGGAAGACCAGGCCCCGGAGGATCAGCGGTAGTGCGCGGGCACGGCGCCACTCATATTTTGATTTCCCCAGCGCCTTGCAAGCGCAACCTGCTCATGTAGGGTAGTGCTCACGCCCGTCTGATAAGGAGAGAGTCGTGAATGAAATCACTCAGTTGGCCGCGGAACTGGGCCGGCGTCTACAGGTGCTCAATGCCCACGTCAGCACGGCCGAATCCTGCACCGGGGGCGGTATCGCCGAGGCGATCACCCGGATTGCCGGCAGTTCGGCCTGGTTCGAGGCGGGGTATGTCACGTATTCCAATCGCCAGAAAACCCAGCAACTGAAGGTGCCGGGCGAATTGTTCGAGCAGGTCGGTGCGGTGAGTCGCGAGGTCGTGGAGGCCATGGTTCGCGGCGCGCAGCGCAACAGCCATGCGCGGCTTGCCGTGGCGGTCAGCGGGATCGCCGGACCTGACGGCGGCTCGCCGGCCAAGCCGGTGGGGACTGTCTGGCTGGCCTGGGGGGTGGGCGAGGCCGTGTTTAGCGAGTGCCGGCACTTCCCCGGTAACCGCGATGAGGTCCGCCGACAAACGGTGAAGGCCGCGCTAGAGGGCTTGCTGCAACATGCCGCCGGAGAAATCTCAAATCAGGGGTAGGCGATCCACAATCGCTGTGGAATAATACTGTCTACTTATACAGGTGTTGGCCGTCAGGCCTTATTGATTACGTGAGGACTTTAATGGACGACAACAAGAAGAAAGCCTTGGCTGCGGCCCTGGGTCAGATCGAACGTCAATTCGGCAAGGGTGCCGTAATGCGTATGGGCGATCAGGACCGTCAGGCGATCCCGGCTATCTCCACTGGCTCTCTGGGTCTGGACATCGCACTCGGCATTGGCGGCCTGCCAAAAGGCCGTATCGTTGAAATCTACGGTCCTGAATCTTCCGGTAAAACCACCCTGACCCTGTCGGTCATCGCCCAAGCGCAAAAAGCCGGTGCGACCTGCGCGTTCGTCGATGCCGAGCACGCCCTGGACCCGGAATACGCCGGCAAACTGGGGGTCAACGTCGACGACCTGCTGGTTTCCCAGCCGGACACCGGCGAGCAAGCCCTGGAAATCACCGACATGCTGGTGCGTTCCAACGCGGTTGACGTGATCATCGTCGACTCCGTGGCTGCGCTGGTACCCAAGGCGGAAATCGAAGGCGAGATGGGCGACATGCACGTGGGCCTGCAAGCCCGTCTGATGTCCCAGGCGCTGCGTAAAATCACCGGTAACATCAAGAACGCCAACTGCTTGGTGATCTTCATCAACCAGATCCGGATGAAAATCGGCGTGATGTTCGGCAGCCCGGAAACCACCACCGGTGGTAACGCGCTGAAGTTCTACGCCTCGGTTCGCCTGGACATCCGCCGTACTGGCGCGGTGAAAGAAGGCGACGAAGTGGTCGGCAGCGAAACCCGCGTCAAAGTCGTCAAGAACAAGGTGGCAGCACCGTTCCGTCAGGCCGAGTTCCAGATTCTTTACGGCAAGGGCATCTACCTCAATGGCGAGATGATCGACCTGGGTGTGTTGCACGGTTTTGTTGAGAAGTCCGGTGCCTGGTATGCCTACAACGGCAGCAAGATCGGTCAGGGCAAGGCCAACTCGGCCAAGTTCCTGCAGGACAACCCGGACATTGCAGCCAAGCTCGAGAAGCAGATTCGCGACAAGCTGCTGACGCCGGTGGACCTCAACGCCGCGCCGGTCAAAGAGACTGAAGATGACCTGGCCGACGCTGATATCTGATTGATCCCATGACCGCCGTACTCGATACCCTCGTCGCGGTGCGGCGAACCGCAATGGACCTGCTAGCGCGACGCGAGCACGGTCGAGTCGAGCTGACGCGTAAACTGCGTCAGCGCGGCGCCCCCGATGAAATGATCGACACTGCCCTCGACCGTCTGACGGAAGAGGGGTTGCTGTCCGAATCCCGTTACCTCGAAAGTTTCGTTTCCTACCGGGCCCGTTCAGGCTACGGCCCTTTGCGCATTCGTGAAGAGTTGAGCCAGCGCGGATTGCAGCGCGCTGATATCGAACTCGCCTTGCGCGAGTGTGGAATCAGCTGGCAGGCACAACTGGAAGACACCTGGCGCCGTAAATTTGCCGGGCATTTACCAATCGATGCCCGCGAGCGTGCCAAGCAAGGGCGCTTCCTCGCTTATCGCGGTTACTCCATGGAGATGATCGGCCGGTTGTTCAGCGGCCGAGCAATGGACGACTAAAAAAGCCCGACTAGAAATAGTCGGGCTTTTTATTCACGTCACTTTGATGGGGTCCCGTTGGCGTTGGGCAGTTGCGGGCTGGGAGGTGACCCAGTTTTCCGGCAGGTTGAGGTAGTCCACCAGCTCACGCAGGCGCCCATGATCCCGGGCATTGAAGGTGAACGCCAGACGCGCCAAGTGGCTGAACTGCGCTTCGTCATGCTCCTCGCCACTGTAGGCATGCTGGTGAAAGTGATCGCTGAGGCACAGATCGGCGAACGCCACTTGCAGGTGTGCCAGCGCCTGCTCGGTGAGCGCGTGATTCATGCGGATCACAAACTGGTTTTTTAGCCAGCGGCTGGAGTGGAAGTTGCTGTAGAACTGATTGATTTGCGCCACGGCTTCCTCGGCGTTATCCACCAGACGCACCAGCTTCAGGTCGTTGGGCAGGATGTAGCGATTGGCCTCCAATTGATTGCGGATAAACTCCAATGCGCTTTCCCAGAACTTGCCGCCCGGTGCATCCAGTAGCACCACGGGCACCAGTGGGCTTTTGCCGGTCTGGATCAGGGTCAGTACTTCCAGGGCTTCGTCCAGTGTGCCGAAGCCGCCCGGGCACAGCACCAGCGCGTCGGCTTCCTTGACGAAGAACAGTTTGCGGGTGAAGAAAAAGTGGAAGGGCAGCAAGTTGGCAGTGCCACCGACGGTGGGGTTGGCATGCTGTTCGAAGGGCAGGGTGATGTTGAACCCAAGGCTGTGATCACGGCCGGCGCCTTCGTGAGCGGCGGCCATGATCCCGCCACCGGCTCCGGTGATCACCATCAGGTCCGATTGCGCGAGTTTTTCCCCCAGTTCACGGGCCAGTGCATACAGCGGGTGCTCCACCGGAGTACGCGCTGAGCCGAACACGGTGACCTTGCGGCGTCCCTTGAACTGTTCCAGCACACGGAAAGCGTGCTCCAGTTCGCGCAAGGCTTGTAGGGTGATCTTGGCATTCCAGCGGTTGTGGTCGTCCTGGGCCATGCGCAGGACAGTCAGCATCATGTCGCGGTAGATCGGAATGTTCGGGCTGTTGGGGGAAACCAGGTTGAGTTGTTCTTCGATCTTGCTCGTGAGATCGACACCGTTGTTCTGAAAATGACGTATCAGAAGGTCATTCGGTTGGTAAGGCATTCAACTTCTCCTTCTACACAGAACCTTCGGCCCGACCGAAAGATTCGTCGGGGCCGCGACACACCTTGTGTCGCCTGGGCATTGCAGCCAACCCGACCCGCCGCGGACGGCCGTCGAGTCATCCAGACGGGCTCTGTTTATCCCTTGGATGAAAGAAATGTTCGCAAGACACCGCTCTGGATGGCAGCCCCTTTTCTGCCGTGAGCATTGAACATCGACAGGTTAAATCTAGACGCTCGGCGTCAGTTGCACTGACTTGATCATGGTCCTGAAAAGTCTGTGCTGGCAATAGCTTGTTGGCGATAGGTGATCGACTTTCACCGCTTGTCTGAAGCTCCACCTTAGGCGCTACGCTCTGATTTACTGAAATACAGACACGAAACACATTTGTCGTGCGTCCCGGGCAAGACGCAAGGCACCAGGAGCTGTGGGGAGTCATCGCGCAAGTAGTGGCGATTCTTAGGCACGGAGGCGGGTTATGACTCTGGTGATACTGGAGATCGATACGCAGCTGTATCAGATGCTCAAGTCGGCAGCCGAGGACCATCAGGTAAGCCTGGAGGAGGAATGTCGACGGCGGCTGGAGGGCAGGGAACAGCGCTCGCCTTATTTGCAGGCGCTGGTGGCGGAATTGCGCGCCGATGAAGAGCAGCGGCGCGCAGGTTCGGGCTAGTTACTTGTTCTTTTTCGCAGGCTCTGCCGGGCAGTCCGATTCCTGGAATCGGGCCGAGGCCACCGGGCGGTTGGTTTTGTTCTCGGTGAATTCGTAACGCAAGATCGCGCCCTGGGCCATCAACTTGCGGTAGTTGGGGTTGCGGCAAACGCTGGCACCCAGTTGCAGGTAGACGGCTTTCGGGTTGGCGCGCATTTCTTCGGCGTACACCGATTGCACGCTGAGGTGATCAACCAGCTCCTTGCCTTCGACCGTGTAGCCCTGGTCCAGAATGTTGTCACTGACTTCGCGAGGCAGGCCAACGTTACTTTCCGCGGCCACCTTCTCCAGCATCTTGCTCAGGTTCAAGTCTTTCAGGGACGCGGCCTGGGCGCAGAAAGGCAAAGCCAGCACAAGGGCGGCGGTGGGGACGATTAGGCGCAGCATGAAACTCTCCTGATTCAGTGACTGGTGCTTCGACCCGTCACAGGGCTGAGCGTTCAGTGGCGGCAAATTATAGGGTGCGGGCGGCGGGTGGTACAGGCTTGCGCGGGCTGCTCTGGTAAACTGCTGGCACTTTATTGCCCTGCCGAGCGCTTTTTGTGTCGATTCAATCCCCTTGCCATCGAAACCTGCCATGAGCCACGCCGTTTCCCGTTTGCGCGCCCAGCGCCTGGCCCGTGCCGTCCGCCCCTTTGTTGCGCGGGGTTCGCGAGCTGAGCGGTGCGCCGGCTGCCGGGTGATCCCCAGCCATTGCATGTGTGCCTGGCGGCCGACCGTTGCCGCCAAATCGGCCATGTGCCTGGTGATGCATGATGTCGAGCCGATGAAACCGAGCAATACCGGCTGGCTGATTGCCGACGTGATCGAGCAGACCAGTGCGTTTCCCTGGTCGCGTACCGAAGTCGAGCCGGGTTTGCTGGCCTTGATCGCCGATCCCCAGTGGCAGCCGTACATCGTGTTTCCGGGGGAGTTTGTCGCCCCGCAGCGGGTGGTGAGCGAGGTCCGGCTGGAGCCGGGCAAGCGCCCGCTGTTCATTCTGCTGGACGCGACCTGGAGCGAGGCGCGCAAGATGTTCCGCAAGAGCCCTTATCTCGAGCATTTGCCGGTGTTGAGCCTGCAGCCCGAGCAACTGTCGCGCTACAAGTTGCGCCGCTCCAAGCGCGATGATCACTTCTGCACCGCCGAAGTGGCCGCGCTCTGCCTGGAACTGGCCGACGACCTAGCCGCCAGCGAAGTGCTGGACGCCTACCTGGACGTCTTCAGCACCCATTACTTGTCGGCGAAGTTTCAGCAGGCGATCGATCCGCTCGACGCAGTCCACGCCCGCCTCAAGCCCTACCTCTAGGTTGTACTGCGGGTCAGCGCTGGGCTTTTTGGCCAGAGCTGGGCTGCCAGCATCCCGGCCAGCATTAACCCACAGCCGACATAGCCGCGCGGGCTCAGTTCTTCACCCAGTAGCCAGGCCCCGGCAATGGCGGCAAACACCGCCTCCAGGGAAAAAATGATCGCGGCATGGGAGGCGATTGCGTCTTTCTGGGCGATCACCTGCAAGGTGTAGCCGATGCCGACCGCAATCAGGCCACCATAGAGGATGGCTGGGCCGGCGGCGATGATTGCGTTGAGCTCGAAGGTCTCCAGGCACAGGGCCAGGACCAGGCTGACCACCGCGCAGGTAGTGAACTGCAGGAATGCCAGGCGAATCGGGTCGTGGCGGCTAGCGAAAACGCCCACCAGCACCACGTGTCCACCCCAGACAAAGGCGCCGATCAATTGCAACCAGTCGCCGGACGCAACCTGGAACTGATCGCCGACGCTGAGGAGGAACATTCCGACCACCGCCAGAATCGCCCCGAACCAGGTGCCGAGCCCGGTCTTGTGGCCAATCAACAGCCCCAGCAGTGGCACGACGATGACGTAGAGCCCGGTGATGAAACCGGCGTTGGTCACGCTGGTGAACAAGAGGCCGACCTGTTGCAGGTTGATCCCCAGGGCTAGGGCGAGGCCCATCAGGCCGCCACCGATCAACAAGCCACGGGTCAGGAAGGGCTCGTGGTGGCTGTTCTGACGGGAGCCACGCAGGACCAGCGGTAGCAGACACAACGAACCAAGCGCGAAGCGCAGGCCGGAATAGAGGAAAGGACCGATGTGATCCATGCCGGAGGTTTGTGCGACAAATCCTGATCCCCAAATCATCGCGGTGATCAACATCAGGACATCGGCACGCAGGGCTTTGGTCTGCATGATGGCACTCTTATTAGTTAGCCAGCTAAGATGCCGTAAAGGATGCGGCTTGACCACCCCGGCTTCGCTGGGCATCCTTGGCGCCGATTAGGGTGCGGCCGAAGATTGAAACGCCGGTTTTATGGGCTCTTGGCGTTGAACGTACCCTGTTGGTTGCACCTGCTGGTGCTACCTTGAGTTGTTTTGGTGAGGCTTGAATGCATCAGGCCTGCCATAAAAAACAGGATCATTTGAACAATGGCCACATACGAAATCCTGATTGCCGATGACCACCCTCTCTTTCGTAGCGCACTGCACCAGGCTGTCACACTGGGGCTGGGCCCGGACGTGCGCCTGGTGGAAGTGGCAAGCATTGCCGAGCTGGAAACCCGTCTGACCGAGAAGGCCGACTGGGACCTGGTGCTACTGGACCTGAACATGCCGGGTGCATACGGATTCTCCGGGCTGGTGCTGTTGCGCGGCCAGTACCCGCAGATTCCGGTGGTGATGGTCTCGGCACAGGAAGAAGCGTCGATCATGGTCAAGTCCCGGGAGTTCGGGGCCAGCGGCTTCATTCCCAAATCCAGCTCGCTGGAAGTGATCCAGCAGGCGGTGCGTGCGGTGCTGGATGGCGACGTGTTCTGGCCACCGCAAGCGTTCGAGGCGGTCAGTGTCTCGCCGGAAGCCAAGGCCGCGAGCGAGGGCCTGGCGAGTTTGACCCCGCAGCAGTTCCGCGTGCTGACCATGGTCTGCGAAGGTTTGCTGAACAAGCAGATTGCCTACGAACTGAGTGTGTCGGAGGCGACCATCAAGGCCCACGTGACGGCGATTTTCCGCAAGCTGGGGGTGCGCACCCGGACTCAGGCGGCGCTGCTCCTGCAACAACTTGAGTCAATTTCGCCGCAGTGAAGCCGGCTCATTCACGCTTTTTTGACTTTTGTTGATCTAGCTTTCCCACTCCTTTTTTCAGTTGCCTACTCATATGTCACCTTTCAAAGGCCAGACCGGCCTCAAACGCATCCTCAACGCTTCGGGCTACTCCCTGGACGGCCTGCGCGCCGCTTTCACCGGCGAAGCGGCTTTTCGGCAACTGGTGTTGCTCAACGTGATTCTGATTCCGCTGACCTTCATTCTGAATGTCAGCCGCGTCGAACAGGCGGTGCTGATTGCCGTCTGTCTGCTGGCGCTGATCGTGGAGTTGCTCAACTCCGCAGTAGAAGCGGCCATCGACCGCATCTCCCTCGACCTGCACCCGCTGTCGAAAAACGCCAAGGACATGGGCAGCGCCGCGCAGTTCGTGGCTTTGAGCATGATTGCCCTGGTGTGGGCGGTGATCCTGATCTGACCCCTCAGGCGATGCTCGGCAGCACGATCTCGTCGCTGCGCTGAACCCCGGCGGTGAAGGCGCGGCACAGTTCGAGGAATTCGCGCATGGCTGAGGTCTGGTATTTCTGTTTGTGCCAGATGAAGTAGAACTGCCGCGCAAGGTCCAGATCCGGGGTTTCCACCGCCACCAGGCTGCCGCGTCGGAAGGCGTCGCGCAGGGCCAGGCGGGAAATGCAGCCAATGCCCAGGCCAGACTCGACCGCACGTTTGATCGCTTCGGTGTGTTCCAACTCCAGGCGGATGTTCAACGCGCTGCGATGATGACGCATGGCCTGATCGAAGGTCAGGCGAGTCCCGGAACCCTGCTCGCGAAGAATCCACGCCTCATGGCTAAGCTCCTCCATGCTGGCAGTGCCGCGTTGTGCCAGCGGATGCTGGGGCGCGCAGAACACCACCAGCTCATCTTCGACCCAGCTCTGCACTTCGATGTCCGGATGGCTGCAGTCGCCTTCGATTAGACCCAGATCAATTTCATAGTGCGCGACCTGTTGCACGATATTGGCAGTGTTCTGGACGTGCAGCTTCACCTGGCTCTCGGGGTGGCGCTGCATGAAGCTACCGATCAGCAAGGTCGCCAGGTAATTGCCGATGGTCAGTGTGGCGCCGACCGCCAGGGAACCAAAACCGGACTTGCCGTTGAGCAGGTCCTCGATTTCCTTGGCCTGGTCGAGCAGGGCCACCGCTTGCGGCAACAGCTGTTTACCCAGGGCGTTGAGGCTCAGCCGTTTGCCGGCGCGATCGAACAATTGGCAGCTGCACTGGCGCTCCAGCTCGGTGATCGAGGTGCTGGCCGCCGATTGCGAGAGGTTGAGCAGACCCGCAGCACGGGATACGCTTTCCTGCTGGGCAACGGCGACGAAGACTTGAAGTTGACGTAGAGTAAATCGCATATCTATATAACCGATAACCCTTATCTTAATAATCCATTTAACAGATATTGTCGCTGCCATTAGAATGCGATGCAATTGCGCACAGCGGCGCAGGCAAAATCTCCAGGAGTCCCACGTACATGAGCAACATGAACCACGAGCGTGTCCTCAGTGTTCACCACTGGAACGACACTCTGTTCAGCTTCAAGTGCACCCGCGATCCGGGCCTGCGCTTCGAGAACGGTCAGTTCGTGATGATCGGCCTGCAACAGCCCAACGGCCGCCCGCTTATGCGTGCTTACTCGATTGCCAGCCCAAACTGGGAAGAGCATCTGGAGTTCTTCAGCATCAAGGTGCCTGATGGCCCGCTGACTTCCCAGTTGCAGCACCTCAAGGAAGGCGACGAGATCATCATCAGCAAGAAGCCTACGGGCACGCTGGTGCTGGACGACCTCAAACCTGGCAAACATCTGTACCTGCTCAGTACTGGTACCGGCCTGGCGCCTTTCATGAGCGTGATCCAGGATCCGGAAACCTACGAGCGTTTCGAAAAAGTAATCCTGTGCCACGGCGTGCGTTACGTCAACGAAGTCGCTTACCGCGAGTTCATCACCGAGCACCTGCCGCAGAACGAGTTCTTCGGCGAAGCCCTGCGTGACAAGTTGATCTACTACCCGACCGTGACCCGCGAGCCATTCGAAAACGAAGGCCGTCTGACCGACCTGATGCGCAGCGGCAAGCTGTTCAGCGACATCGGCCTGCCCCCGATCAACCCGCAGGACGACCGCGCCATGTTGTGCGGCAGCCCGAGCATGCTCGACGAGACCAGCGAAGTGCTCAACAGCTTCGGCCTGAAAGTGTCGCCGCGTATGCGTGAGCCGGGTGACTACCTGATCGAGCGTGCGTTCGTCGAGAAGTAAGCAGGCGCGCAACTGCTGTGTTTTACCTGTGGGAGCGAGCCTGCTCGCGATAGGGGAGTGCCAGTCGACATCAATGTTGGCTTTCACACTGAAATCGCGAGCCTGCTCGCTCCCACAGTTGTTTCTGGTGATCAGGCGTTCGCGGGAATGACTTCGAGGACGCGAATCAGGCCGGCCTCGGGGTAATGCCATCGCACATCCAGATCCCAAAACTGCGCGCCATATTCCCGCGCGGATGTAGGAATTTGGTAGGCCGGGCGTGGGTCTTGTGCCAAGCATTGCTCGATCAGCTCCACCAGCGGCTCTGCAAGGCGCTGAGCGTGCGCGTGAGCCTGTTGCAGCGCTGCGTCCGTCCACTGCACGGGAATCAGCTGCGGCGCGGCACTGGCGATGCTGTTGGAGGCGGTGTCGATGATGTCGGCGTAGGGGACGTAGGGTTTGATGTCCAGAACCGGCGTGCCATCGAGCAGGTCGATGCCCGAAATCCAAAGGCGATTCGCCTCGACCTTGTCCAGTTTCACCACTGACTGCCCGATGCCATTGGGACGGTGGGTTGCGCGCGTGGCAAACACGCCCATGGATTTGTTGCCGCCCAGGCGCGGTGGGCGCACCTTGAGCCGTGGCTTGTCTTCCAGGGCCTGGTGAAACAGGAACAGCAGCCAGACGTGACTGACCTGCTCCAGGCCCTGTACCGCATCACCCTGGTCGAACGGTGCCACCAGCTCCAGGATGCCCCGCGCGGCCGGGGCCAGTTGGGGTTGGCGGGGAATGGCGAACTTCTCCTTGAAGCAGGAGTGCACAAAACCGATGGGGGAAACGCTGTAGGTCATGGTTTGCGGTCGAGGCGGGATAGAGGCGGGCATGATACCCCGATCAGTCTGGATTCAGTTGTGCCTGTACCGGCCTCTTCGCGAGCAAGCCGCTCCCACAGGTTTTGTGTGCGCTCGAGAACCCTGTGGGAGCGTGGCTTGCCCGCGATGGCCTCACCGCCGATTTCAGAGACTGAATCCGCCATCCAGCGGAATAATGTTCCCGGTCATATACGCTCCAGCAGTGCTCGCCAGACTGATCGCCAGCGCCGCCATCTCTTCCACGCGGCCCCAGCGCTTCATCGGGATCAACGCCGTATCCTCGGCCAGTGCCAGTTCATCATTACCGATGTGCTGGGTCATCTTGCTCGGGAAGCGTCCCGGGGCAATCACGTTGACGTTGATGTGCTGGCTGACCAACTCCCTGGCGAGAATCCGCGACAGTTGGTGCAGGGCTGCCTTGCTCGGGCCGTAGGCGTAGGCCTGTTCACCGAAGGAGGAAATCCCGGCGACCGAGCCGATGTTGATGATCCGGGCCGGATTGGCGGCCGAACCGGCCTTGCGCAACAGCGGCAGGAATTGCTGGATGCAGTTGAATACCGAGGTCACGTTCAACTGCATGACTTTTTCCCAGCCCTTGACTGGGTAGCTCTCCAGCGGCGCTCCCCAGGTGGTGCCGGCATTGTTCACCAGGATGTCCAGGTGGCTCACGTGTTCGCCGAGACGACTGGCCAATTGGGCGACGCCTTCTTCTGTGGCGAGGTTGGCCGCGATCGCGTGGCAGTGCCCCAGGGCGCCCAGTTCATCGGCTGTCTGTTGGCAGGCCTCGGCGTCGCGCGCGCAGACATACACCGTCGCTCCTGCTTCGACGAAGGCTTTGGCGATCATTTTGCCGATACCACGGGTGCCGCCGGTCACCAGAGCGGTGCGGCCTTGCAGGGAGAAGTAGGGGTGCATGGCGAATCCTGATAACTGAGGGTCACTACACCCTAGTCGTCAGCCGCGGGAAGCGGAGCCACTATTTTTACCGGGAATGTGCCGCCATACGGGCGGGTCGAGCTGCGGGCGATGGCGTTTAGAAGGGCGCCATCGCCGGCTGGCCGGCTCTTACTGCGGACGGACGCGCAGGGTCAGGCCCTTGAGGAAGTTGCGCAGCAACTGGTCGCCACACGGGCGGTAGTTGGTGTGGCCGAACTTGCGAAACAGTGCGCTCAGCTCCGGCTTGGACACCGGGAACTCGGAGGCCTTGAGGATGGCGTGCATGTCGTCTTCCTTCAGTTCGAAGGCCACGCGCAGTTTCTTCAGGATGATGTTGTTGGTCACCGGCGTTTCGATCGGCTGTGGCGGACGGCTTTCGTCCTTGCCCCGCTTGAAGATCACCAGGCCATCGAGGAAATGCGCCATGACGTCGTCGGGGCAGAACACGAAACCTTCTTCCTCGTCTTTCTTGAGGTAGGTAACGAGGTCTTCCTTGGTGACGTCCATGCCGCCGAGTTTGATGATCTCGACGACCTTGTTGTCGCTGATGTCGAGCATGTAGCGCACGCTGCGCAGTACGTCGTTATGAATCATGTGTGCAGTCCTGATCATTCAGCTGTGGGCGTTGCCGGTACCGGCGACACCGAAATGAGTGGCAGCCTCAGAATTTCTCTTTGGCGGACAGATAGCGCCATTGGCCCAGCGGAACCTTGCCGATGGAAACTCCGCCGATACGGATGCGGCGGATGGCAATGACCTTGAGGCCGACCGCCTGGCAGAGCAGGGCGATGATTCCCGGTTGCGGGTTCTTCATCGCGAAGCGCAGGCGGTTTTCGTTCTGCCAGCTGGCTTTGACCGCTGGCAATTCCTTGCCCTTGTAGGTCAGGCCGTGGTTCAGGCGGTTGAGGCCGTGGGCGACCATGTCGCCTTCGACTTCGACCACATACTCTTGCTCGATCTTGCTCGCGTCGGCCGTGAGCTTGCGCAGGATCTTCCAGTCCTGGGTGAACACCAGCAGGCCGCTGGCGTTGGCCTGCAGGTCGGCACTGACGGTCAGGCGCAGGAAATGCCCCTTGAGCGGGCGCTTGCTGAAACGGTGCTCTTCGCTCAGGGTGTCGGCGCTGATCAATTGCTGGGCGCTCTCCACGTCCATGCCCGCAGGAGCATGCAGCAGGATGGTCACCGGCTCCGGCGCAGTGGCCTTGGCCTCAGGGTCGAGCGCGACTTTCTGGTTATCGACCTTGAACTGCGGCTCGTCGATGACTTCGCCGTCCACGGTGACCCAGCCGCCTTCAATGAACAGCTCAGCCTCCCGACGGGAACAGCCGACGAGTTCGATGAGGCGTTTGGAAAGACGAATCGGGTCAGTCATGACAGGGCCGTAACAAAAAGGGGGCAGGCATTGTACCTGCCTCGCGCCGGTTAATCGCGGGTCCATTTGCCTTGTGTGGCTTTTAGCCGCGCAGGGCTTGCGGCCTGGACTGCTTCAAACGCATGTGCAGCAACGGATAGGGCTGGCCCATGCCGTCGACTGCCGAGCGTCCGATCACTTCAAACCCTTGCTTGTAGTAGAAGCCCAGGGCCTGCGGATTCTGCTCGTTGACGTCCAGTTCATCGGCATTCAGGTGTTGCATGGCGTACTGCAACAACTGTTTACCCAGGCCTTCGCCACGATGCTGGGGGGCGATGAAGAGCATTTCGATCTTGCCGGCGGCAACCCCGGCGAAGCCGCTGATGTGCTGCTGTTTGTCGCGGGTGCAGATCAGCATCACCGCGTCGAGGTAGCGGGTGAGCACCAGGTTGCGCAGCAACTCGATGTAGCTGTCTGGCAGAAAATCGTGGGTCGCACGCACTGATGCCTCCCAGACCTGGGTCAGTTCCTGATAATCGCTGAGTGTCGGTGTGTGGATGACCGAATGCTGACGCATGCCCGCCTGCCTCTTTTTAGTGGATAAGCAAACGATAGCCGTAAAAAAGCCCCGCATCTCATGAAAAAGAGCGGGGCTTTTTGGAGTCAGAGCAATCCGTAGGGGATGCCCTGTCTTAGATCTGTTCAGCCCACAGGTCGTACTCGTCGGCATCAGTCACCTTGCACCAGACTTTATCGCCTGGCTTGAGGTTGCTGCCGTTGTCGATAAATACGTTGCCGTCGATTTCCGGGGCATCGAAGAAGCAGCGGCCGACCGCGCCTTGCTCGTCGACTTCATCGACCAGCACTTCGATTTCCCGGCCGATACGCATTTGCAGGCGTGCCGAACTGATGGCCTGTTGGTGCGCCATGAAACGCTCCCAACGGTCCTGCTTGACGTCGTCCGGGACTACTTCCAGGTCCAGATCGTTGGCCGGTGCGCCTTCTACCGGCGAGTACTGGAAGCAGCCCACGCGGTCGAGTTGCGCTTCGGTCAGCCAGTTCAACAGGTACTGGAAGTCTTCTTCGGTTTCGCCAGGGAAGCCGACGATGAAGGTCGAGCGGATGATCAGGTCCGGGCAGATTTCGCGCCAGTTCTTGATGCGCGCCAGGGTCTTGTCTTCGAAGGCCGGGCGTTTCATCGACTTGAGGACTTTCGGGCTGGCGTGCTGGAACGGGATGTCCAGGTACGGCAGGATCTTGCCCGCGGCCATCAGCGGGATCAGCTCGTCGACGTGCGGGTACGGGTAAACGTAGTGCAGGCGCACCCAGACACCGAGGGTGCTGAGGGCTTCGCAGAGTTCGGTCATGCGGGTTTTCACCGGCGCGCCGTTCCAGAACCCGGTGCGGTACTTGACGTCAACGCCGTAGGCGCTGGTGTCCTGGGAGATAACCAGCAGTTCCTTGACGCCGGACTTGACCAGGCGCTGGGCTTCGTCCAGCACATCGCCCACCGGGCGGCTGACCAGCTTGCCGCGCATCGACGGGATGATGCAGAAGCTGCAGCTGTGGTTGCAGCCTTCGGAAATCTTCAGGTAGGCGTAGTGGCGCGGGGTCAGCTTGATGCCTTGTGGCGGCACCAGGTCGATCAGCGGGTTGTGATCCTGGCGCGGCGGCACGACCTGGTGCACGGCATTGACCACTTGCTCGTACTGTTGCGGGCCGGTGACGGCCAGCACGCTTGGGTGCACGTTGCGGATATTGCCTTCTTCGACGCCCATGCAGCCGGTCACGATGACCTTGCCGTTTTCCTTGATGGCTTCGCCGATCACTTCCAGGGATTCGGCCTTGGCCGAGTCGATGAAGCCACAGGTGTTGACCACCACGACGTCCGCGTCCTGATAGGTGGACACGACGTCATAGCCTTCCATACGCAGTTGGGTAAGGATGCGCTCGGAGTCGACCAGCGCTTTTGGGCAACCCAGGGATACGAAGCCAACCTTGGGGTTGGCCGACGCAGGAGTGGTGGACATGTCTAACCTCGGTATTTGTGACGCCTCCAGCCGGAAACGGCAAGGCGACAGACGGGCGCTTACAGCGCCTCTGATCAAAAAGTGCGCAATTCTAGCGATGGTCGGCCCACTTGACCAGCTTTATGCAGGGAAATACGACGAGTGCTGCGCTATGCTTCGCGCCGTTGGGCTTTGCCGATTTCTTACAGTCAACAAAACGTCTGTAACGGAAAGTAAAACAGCGCATGCTGCACGATAAAGCGTCGTGCTTTTCCAAGGCAGTCCGGGTCTGGGTAGTAGGGGTGGTGGATGGGGCAGGCAAGTAGTCAGGCGGCAGGTTCCGAGCATTCGGCGGCCAAGCCGATCGGCATGCTGGTGGCGGCAGTTGGGGTGGTTTACGGCGATATCGGCACGAGCCCGCTGTACACCCTCAAGGAGGTCTTCTCCGGGAACTATGGCGTACCGGTCAACCATGACGGCGTCCTGGGGATTCTGGCGCTGATCTTCTGGTCGTTGATCTGGGTGGTGTCGATCAAGTACATGATGTTTGTGCTACGTGCCGACAACCAGGGCGAAGGCGGGATCATGGCCTTGACCGCGCTGGCGCGGCGAGCGGCGGCCGGACATGCCCGATTGCGCACCTTGCTGGTGGTCTGCGGGCTGATCGGCGCAGCGCTGTTTTATGGCGACAGCATGATTACCCCGGCGATTTCCGTGCTCTCGGCGATTGAAGGCCTGGGACTGGCATTCGACGGCATTGACCACTGGGTGGTGCCGCTGTCGCTGGTGGTGCTGGTGGCGCTATTCCTGATCCAACGCCATGGCACTGCGCGTATCGGCATTCTGTTCGGGCCGATCATGGTCACCTGGTTTCTGGTGCTGGGCGCGCTGGGTGTCTACGGCATCCTGCAACATCCGGAAGTGCTGCAGGCGATGAACCCGGTCTGGGGTGTGCGCTTCTTCATTGTCCACCCGGGCATGGGCGTGGCAATCCTCGGTGCGGTGGTGCTGGCATTGACCGGTGCTGAAGCGCTGTACGCCGACATGGGCCACTTCGGCCGCAAGCCGATTGCCCGCGCCTGGTTCATCCTGGTACTGCCGGCGCTGGTGCTGAATTACTTCGGTCAGGGCGCATTGCTGCTCGGCGATCCGAGCGCGGCCCGCAACCCCTTCTATCTGCTGGCGCCAAGCTGGGCCTTGATTCCGTTGGTCGGCCTGTCGACCCTGGCCACGGTGATTGCCTCCCAGGCGGTGATTTCCGGGGCGTTCTCCCTGACCCGCCAGGCGATCCAGCTCGGCTACATTCCGCGCATGCACATCCAGCACACCTCCAGTGCCGAACAGGGCCAGATCTACATTGGCGCGGTGAACTGGTCGCTGATGGTCGGGGTGATCCTGCTGGTACTCGGTTTTGAATCCTCCGGGGCGTTGGCCTCGGCGTACGGGGTGGCGGTGACGGGCACCATGCTGATGACCACCATCCTGGTGTCGGCGGTCATGCTGTTGCTGTGGAAATGGCCTCCACTGCTCGCCGTCCCGGTGTTGCTGGGCTTCTTGCTGGTGGACGGTCTGTATTTCGCTGCCAACGTGCCGAAAATCGTCCAGGGCGGGGCCTTTCCGGTAATCGCCGGTCTGGCGCTGTTCGTCCTGATGACCACCTGGAAACGCGGTAAACAACTGTTGGTCGAGCGGATGGACGAGGGCGGCCTGCCTTTGCCGATCTTCATCAGCAGCATCCGTGTGCAGCCACCCCATCGGGTCCAGGGTACGGCGGTGTTCCTCACCGCACGCCCGGACGCGGTGCCCCACGCGTTGTTGCACAACCTGCTGCATAACCAGGTGCTGCACGAGCAGGTAGTGCTGCTGACCGTGGTCTACGAAGACATCCCACGGGTACCGCCAGCGCGGCGCTTTGAGGTCGAGGCGCACGGCGAAGGGTTCTTCCGGGTGATCCTGCACTTTGGTTTCGTCGACGAGCCGGACGTGCCGCAGGCGCTGAAGCTGTGTCATCTCGATGAGCTGGACTTCAGCCCGATGCGCACCACCTACTTCCTCAGCCGCGAGACGGTGATCGCCTCCAAGCTCGAAGGCATGGCCCGCTGGCGCGAAGCGTTGTTCGCCTTCATGTTGAAAAACGCCAACGGCAACCTGCGCTTCTTCAATCTGCCGCTGAACCGGGTGATTGAGTTGGGGACGCAGGTGGAGATGTAGTTCGCCGGTCAGCGCCGAGGTCGGTCAGTTGTAACAAAAAGCCCCCGCTATCGTGCGATAGCGGGGGCTTTTTGTTGGGGGGCGCACTCAGTCTTCAGCGACCTTGTCAGCGCCCTGGCGCTTCTCGATGATATCCACCAACCGCTGGGCCAGAGCCGGGTAGTTCTCGTCGAAGTGGTGCCCGCCAGGCAGCTTCATGGCTTGGCCCACGGCAGTCTTATCGGTGCAGCCGCTCTCGTCCGCTTCTTCCTCGCCGTAGATGCACACCACTTTGGCGGCGGGCAGCTTGGCCATTTCCGGGCCGGTGGCGGCTTCCTTGCCGGCGTTGCCGAGCCAGCCTTCGACTTCGATCTCGAAGCTGCCAGTGCGGGCGAAGGCCAGCAGGATGATCGCGTCGACCCGTTGCTGCTCCGATTCCGCCAGGCGGTTGTAGATGGCGGGCAGGACGTCGGCACCAAATGAGTAGCCGGTGAGGATGAAGCGCTTGGTGCCCCATTTCTGCCGGTAGTGCTGCATCAGCTCGGCGAGGTCGATGGCGCTCTGCTCGGGGCTTTTGTGCTGCCAGTAGTAGCGCAGGGTGTCGATGCCAACCACCGGGTAGCCGATCTTGGCCATTTCACCGGCCACGTCGCGGTCCAGGTCGCGCCAGCCGCCGTCGCCGGAGAGGAACAGGGTGACGGTGTCCTTGGCCTGGCCGGCAGGCACTTCGACCACCGGAATGTTCAGGCCGCCATTGCCCTTGTCGGCACCGATCAGCAGCTTGCGCAGTTCGTTGTTCAGCACCTGTGGCAGGTTGATGTCGTAGTCGCTGATGCTGGTTTGCGCATTGGCCTGGTCCCGTACGAAACCGGCACTGGTGTCGTCGGGGTTATCGTTCCACGCTACCAGCCAGTGGCCGTGGGCGGCGCTTTTTGGCAGCAGGTGGGTGCAGCCGGGTTTCTCCAGGGCCAGGTCGACCGAGACCGCCTGGGACTTGTCGTCCTTCTGCTCGGCCAGCCAGCGCCACGCCAGTACTGCGCCCGGGCCGATACCGCTGACCAGGGTGGCTGGGCCGTTGAGCTGCTTGAGCGCCGACTGCAGGGCACGTCCTTGCAACATGCAGTCCTTGGGCAGGATCACCTGGACGATTTCTGCTGCGCCGCCACGGCTGAGGGTGATCAACTGGGTGTCGCTGAGCTTCTGCTCTGCATTGACCGCGACGATCACCTGGGCGCGCGCCTGGGTGCCCGGAATGACCCGGGTCATGGGCGCGCCGTCAGCCGGCGTCAACAGTTCCACGGTGGGTTGTGGGGCTGGACGGTTCCAGTACCAGTAACCACCGCCAAGGATCACAGCCAGAGCCACCAGAGTGGCCAATACATACCGCCAGGAGCGTTGAATCATCAGCGTTTCACCAATCCAGTCAAGCCGCCCGCAATCAGGGCGGCGGTATCGGCCAGTGCCACCAGCGGATCGAGTCCGGCGGGCACGGCCATGTAACGAGGTTCCCAGTCAGGCTGGAACTTGTCTTTGAAGCGGCGCAGCCCCTGGAAATTGTAGAGCTGCTCGCCCCGGCGAAACACCATCGAGCCGAGGCGCTGGGTCAGTGGCGCGCCACGCCGGGGTTGCAAGCCCGACAATGGCACCATGCCCAGGCTGAAGCGTGCATAGCCGTGGTTCTTATAATGCTGAATCAGGCCGACCATCATGAATTCCATGGTCAACTTGGGGGCGTCCGGGTGCGCGCGCATCAGGTCGAGGCTGGCCAGGTCGTGGCTGTAGGTCTCGAGCAGGTTGGCAAATGCCACCGGGCGCCCCTCAAAACGAATGATCGCAATGCGAAAGTGCTTCAGGTAGTCATCGCTGAAGCGGCCCAGGGAGAAGCCTTTCTCGCGCACGTTCTTGCCGGTGAGCCAGGCATCGGAAATCACTTTCAGCTCGTCCATCGGCGCCTGGCCGGGCTCGTGGATTTCCAACGACAGGCCATCACGGGTGCCGCGGTTCCAGGTGTAGCGCAGGTCCTTCATCTCCTTGCCCTTGGCTTCCAGGTCAAAGCGCAGCAGGTCGACCCGCGCCTCTTCGCCGAGCTTGATGGCGGTCAGGCCGATGTCCATGTAGTAGGGCAGGTTTTCTGCGCGCACCTGATAAAACACCGGGCGGGCGTGATGCAGGTCGCAGAGGTCGCGGAACTGCCAGATCATCTCGGCACGCTGTTGCGGCTGGCCGATCGGGTCGTACAGGGCAACCAGGCTGCGGCCGCGCCGGGCATACATCAAGAAGGCGTCGCCGTTGGGGTGGAACAGCAACGCCTTGTCCCCGGTCAGGGCCAGGCCGCCGTCCGGTTGGGCCGAGGCCATCAGGATCTTCTGCGCTTTTGCCAGGTCAGTGGCGTCGGGCAGGTCAATGGCCGGGCGGGCAGTGCGCAGCAGCCAGGTCAGCGACACCACCACCAGCAGCACCGCGGCACCGAGCAGCGAACGCAAGCCGCGCGGTGCATCGGAATCCAGGGTGAACTGCCACCATAGTTGGTGGCTGTAGGGCACATCCTGGTAGGCGAACAGCAGCAGCCAGATCGACGCAGCCAACACGCACACGCTGGCCACCAGGTACAGCGGCGAGAAGGGCAGTTCGGTCAGGCGACTGGGGCGATAGAACGAGCGGCGGAAGATCGCCAGCAGGCTGGCCGTCAGGATCAGCAGGCTGGCTTCTTCCCAGTCGAAGCCCTTGAGCAGCGACAGCAAGGCACCGGCCAGCAGCAGCACGGTGGTGAGCATCCAGGCGGCCGACAGGCGCCGGCGCAGGCCCTGGGCCAGCAACAGGCACAGTACGCCGATCAGGCTGGCGCCGAAGTGCGAGGCGTCGATCAGGCGATGGGGGATCAGAAAACCGATGTGTTCCAGGCGGGTGTCGATCTCCGGTGTGGCACCGGAAAACAGCAGGACCACGCCAGACAGGAACACCAGCACCGCGAGCACCGGCGCGGCGAGGCCGGAAGCGGTGCGCAGCGCCTCACGGCTGTTGAACAGGCGTTGGGCCTCATTGATCAACAGCAGCAGGCAGGCCACCAGCATTGGCAGGATCACATAGATCAGGCGATACAGCAGCAGGGCGGCGGCCAGCGGCGCGGCGCCGAGCTTGTCGGCAAAGGCCGCCAGCAGAATGGCCTCGAACACGCCGACGCCACCGGGCACGTGGCTGAGCACGCCCGCGGCCAGGGCCAGCAGGTAGACCAGCAGGAATGCACCGAATGGCGGGGTTTCCGGCAGCAGCAGATACAACACGGTGGCAGCCGCGGCGACGTCGAGCGCGGTGATGATCAGTTGCAGGAAGGTCAGGCGCCGGCCCGGCAGGCGCAGGGTGCGGCGCCCGGCACGCACCAGCAGGTTGTCCGGGTAGGGTTGCTCGGGCAGGCGCCGCCGGTAGATGCCAATCGCCAGGACCGCACAGAGCAGCAGCACGGCAATCGCGATGCCGCCCAGCAGGGCCTCGGACAAGTGCAGGGCGGCAGAGGCGGCCGGCAGGTTGCTCAGGGTCGCCAGGGCTGCCAGCGGGGGCAGGGCGCAGCCCAGGGACAGGCTGGCAAACAGGGTCATGTGGGCGACTTCCGAAGCCCCGAGGCCGTGACGCGCGTAGAGCCGGTAACGCACCGAGCCGCCCGAGAGCAATGACAGGCCTATGGCGTTGCCAATGGCAAATGCGCTGAAGCCGCCGAACATCAGGCTGCGGGCCGGTAGGCTTACACCGGCATAGCGCGATGCCGACCACTCATAGCCGAGCAGGATGATGAAGCCGACGATCGTTGCACCCAGGGCGCCGAGCAAGGCCGGTTGTGGCACTTGCAGGATGGAGTCATGCAGGGCGTAGAGATCCAGTTCGCTTAATAGATGGCGACAGGCAATCAAGGCAATCGCGAACAGCAACAAGGTCACGGCCAGGCCGATGGGCTGGCGGTACTTGCTGAGCAGATCCAGCCAATGCAGGCGTGTGGCTTTGATCGGTTGGGTCGCAGTGACGGTGTCTTGTGAATCAGACGAGTTGGCGCGCATCAATCACCTCTTGGATTGTGCGCGACAGGATGGGGGTATCCAGCCAAGTTACCAATCCCTGTTGTAAAAAAAAGTTACAAATACTGACGCCTGTCATTGAGCCTTGGCGCGTGGGCGCGATTCAATGCTGGAAGGGTCGCCTGCGATTGAGCATAGCTTGATGGATCTGGGAGGGCGGCAAAGGTTCGCAGTACCTTGCCGGACCATTGTTGCGAAAGGGCTTTTTCTGCAGATACAAAAAAGGCCACTCTTTCGAGTAGCCTTTTTTGATGTTTGGTTGCGGGAGCCGGATTTGAACCGACGACCTTCGGGTTATGAGCCCGACGAGCTACCAGACTGCTCCATCCCGCGTCTGTGTGGCGGCATTCTACAGAGGAACGCAGGGGTGTCAACCGTTAATCGTGGATTGGGTCAAATAAACGTAAATTGCCCTGGAAAGACGCGGGGGCTGCACTTAAGTGTCAGAAGCATAACGAGAATTTGTCGCGTCTCGGTTATGCCTTCAAAGGTTGTGGGCAAAAACACCCACGCACAAAAAAGGCCACTCTTTCGAGTAGCCTTTTTTGATGTTTGGTTGCGGGAGCCGGATTTGAACCGACGACCTTCGGGTTATGAGCCCGACGAGCTACCAGACTGCTCCATCCCGCGTCTGTGTGTCGGCATTCTACAGAGGATCGCTGGGGTGTCAACCGCTAACTGAGAAAAATCTGTTCCTGTTCAAGCGCTTAGCGCTTATGCGGGAGATGCCTGGAGGGCTGCAGGGCTTGCCCCGTAAGGCTCTCAGCTCTATTGAAGGTCTGATTTCGATTAATAAATTAAATCCATCCTGGCGCTATTGCCTGCTGTAACAGAAGATTAAAAGCACTGGTGCTATATACAGGTGTCAGTGAGATACTGGTGATCTGACTGATATTTGTCCTTTTTCCTTCAGCGAACACCGCCTTTTATGACTCAACGCAAAATCATTCACGTCGACTGTGACTGCTTTTATGCAGCCATCGAGATGCGTGACGACCCAACGCTGGCCAGTAAACCGCTGGCGGTGGGTGGTTCCGCGGATCGGCGGGGGGTGATTGCGACCTGCAACTATGAAGCCCGGGCCTATGGCGTACGGTCGGCAATGTCTTCGCGCCATGCGTTGAAGCTGTGTCCGGACCTGGTCATCGTCAAGCCGCGCATGGACGCTTACCGCGAGGCATCCAAGGAGATCCAGGCGATCTTTCGCGATTACACCGACCTGATCGAGCCGTTGTCGCTGGATGAGGCTTACCTGGATGTGTCCGACTGTGGGCATTTTGCCGGCAGCGCCACGCGGATTGCCCAGGACATCCGCCGGCGCGTCTCCAATCAGTTGCACATCACGGTGTCGGCCGGGGTGGCGCCAAACAAGTTTTTAGCAAAAATCGCCAGCGACTGGAAAAAGCCCAACGGACTGTTCGTGATCACGCCGGATCAGGTCGAAGATTTTGTCTCACAGTTACCAGTGAGCAAGTTGCATGGCGTCGGTAAGGTCACGGCGGACAAGCTGGCGCGCCTGGGTATCGTCGATTGCCTGCAACTGCGCGAGTGGAACAAGCTGGCGCTGGTGCGCGAATTTGGCAGTTTTGGCGAGCGCTTATGGAGTCTGGCTCGTGGGATTGATGAGCGGGCGGTGCAAAACGACAGTCGCCGGCAATCGGTGAGCGTGGAGAATACCTACGATGTCGACCTGCCCGACCTGGTCAGTTGCCTGGACAAGCTGCCCGAGCTGCTGGAAAGCCTGAATGGACGCATGGCGCGCATCGACAGCAGTTACCGTCCGGGCAAGCCGTTCGTGAAGGTCAAGTTCCATGACTTTACCCAGACCACCCTGGAACAGGCTGGGGCAGGGCGTGACCTGGGCAGTTATCAGCTGTTGCTGACTCAGGCGTTCAATCGGGGTGGCAAGCCGGTGCGGTTGTTGGGGATTGGCGTGCGATTGCAGGATTTGCGCGGTGGGTTCGAGCAGTTGGACCTGTTCGGGCGCTAGAAAGTAGTCGCGGGCAGGGCTTGCCCGCGAACATTTGCGGTACTAATTGACGCCCGGATCCGCCACCAGGCGCCCGGCATCCTTGGTCAGCGACTTGAGGAACTCACTCTGCAACTCGGGATCGTTGCGGGTCAGTTCGATCAGGCTCTGCTCCAATTCGCTGGCCTCTTCTTCCAGGCCCAGTTCCGACAGGCGCTTGACCCGGTGCACCCACTGGCTCACTTCATCATCTTCGAGGTCGTCGTAAATCAGTTCGTGGGCTTCCAGCAGCTTGCCGCGCAAATTGCCGCTGATGGCCAGCGAGGAATCGCTGTGCACGTCATCCTGGGCGTCTGCGACAGAGATCTGCAGCTTGCTGATGCGGCTCAGGTCATGTTCGGAGAACGGACTGTCCAGCAGGTTCAAGCGCAGCACGCCATTGCGGTCGGTGGTGAGCTCGAAGGTCTGCTTGCCGGTCTTGACCTCTACCGGGCGTTCGCTCCAGGGCAGGCTTGAGTATTCCGTGCGTTTTTCCCGCTCGACTTCATCAATGCCCGCCAGGTTCTGTTGCGCCCGACCGTGGGACTGCACGTTCATGAACGGGTTGAGCCCGGCAAAACCGTAGCTGATCCAGTCCTTGGTGACGCTGTCCGGCAGGTTGCCGAGGGCAAACACGTTGACCACGTTGGCGCCGACGCCTGCCACCACTGCGACCGCGCCCAGCGGAATCTCATAGACCTCCCGCCAGGGTTGGTAAGGCGTGTAGCGGTCGTAGCGCCGGGTGACTTCGAACTCGGTGACTTCGAAGGTCTTCTGTTCATGAATCCGCACTCGGCGTTGCGGCAGCTCAAGCACCTTAGGCTCACCGACATCGATCTGCAGGCTGTGATCGAGCAGTTTGCGCTCGATACGTTCCTCGTGCTCGCTGCGCTGTGACATTTGATTGGCACAGCCGCTGAGCAGCAGGGTGCTGCACAGGGCAGCACCACCGAGGCTTAAGGTGTTTCGCTTGAACATGACTTCTCTATCTGGTGTCAGCGGCGGATGCGAGCCTGAAGGAACGACAGTACGTCAGCGACCGGCAGCGCTTGCGGCTCGGCCTCGGTACGGCTCTTGTATTCCAGGTTGCCTTCGGCGAGGCCGCGATCACTGACCACGATCCGGTGAGGAATGCCGATCAGCTCCATGTCCGCGAACTTGATGCCCGGGCTGGTTTTCTTGTCGCGATCGTCCAGCAGCACTTCGAAGCCGGCCGCAGTCAGTTCTGCGTAGAGCTTGTCGGTGGCTTCGCGTACCAGTTCGGTTTCGTAGCGCAGCGGTACCAGGGCAATCTGGAATGGCGCGAGGGTGTCGCTCCAGATGATGCCTTTTTCGTCGTTGCCCTGCTCGATGGCAGCTGCGACCACGCGGGACACGCCAATGCCGTAGCAACCCATTTCCAGGGTCACCGGCTTGCCGTTCTCGCCCAGCACTTCGCACTTCATCGCTTTGCTGTACTTGTTGCCCAGCTGGAAGATGTGCCCGACTTCGATGCCGCGCTTGATTTCCAGGGTGCCTTTGCCGTCCGGGCTTGGATCGCCGGCCACGACGTTGCGCAGGTCGGCCACGGTTGGAACCGGCAGGTCGCGCTCCCAGTTGACGCCGAAGTAGTGCTTGTCGTCGATGTTGGCACCGATACCGAAGTCGCTCATCAGCTCCACCGAGCGGTCGATGATGATCGGCAGCGGCAGGTTCAATGGGCCCAGGGAGCCAGCGCCGGCGCCGATGGCGTCACGCAGTTCGGCGTCGCCGGCCATGACCAGCGGGCTGGCAACGCCAGGCTGGTTAGCGGCCTTGATCTCGTTGAGTTCGTGGTCGCCACGGATGACCAGGGCAACCAGCTTGCCGGCTTCTTCGGCGTGCACGATCAGGGTCTTGATGGTCTTTTCAATCGGCAGATTGAATTTTTCCACCAGTGCCGCGATGGTCTTGGTCTCTGGTGTATCCACCAGGCGCAGCTCTTCGCTTGGCGCAGGACGGGAGGTTTCCCGTGGCACGGCTTCGGCTTTTTCGATATTGGCTGCGTAGTCGGAGCCGTTGCTGAAGACGATGTCGTCTTCGCCGGATTCGGCCAGAACGTGGAACTCGTGGGAACCGGCGCCACCGATCGAGCCGTTGTCCGCCTCGACTGGACGGAATTTCAGGCCCAGGCGCGTGAACACGTTGCAGTAAGCCTGGTGCATGCGGTCATAGGTGACCTGCAGCGAAGGCTGGTCGGCGTGGAAGGAGTAGGCGTCCTTCATGATGAATTCGCGGCCGCGCATCAAACCGAAGCGTGGGCGGATTTCATCGCGGAATTTGGTCTGGATCTGGAACAGGTTGATTGGCAGCTGTTTATAGCTGCTCAACTCGTTGCGCATCAGATCGGTGATCACTTCTTCGTGGGTCGGACCGGCGCAGAAATCGCGGCCATGGCGATCCTTGAAGCGCAGCAGCTCAGGGCCGTATTCTTCCCAACGCCCGGATTCCTGCCACAGCTCAGCCGGTTGAGTGCTCGGCATCAACACTTCAAGAGAGCCGGCGGCGTTCATTTCTTCGCGAACGACCGCTTCTACCTTGCGCATTACCCGCAGGCCCATGGGGAGCCAGGTGTACAGGCCCGAGGCGAGTTTGCGGATCATGCCGGCGCGCAGCATCAGCTGATGGCTGATGACGACCGCATCGGAAGGCGTTTCTTTCTGTGTGGCGAGCAAAAATTGACTGGTGCGCATGGTAGGCCGTTGTCGGTTGCTGAAGACTAGAAATGACGGAGCATTGTACGGGCGAGATGTGCTGGCGTACAGGCGTGCGGTCCGTGGTGTCGCCCTGAGGCGGGGAAAGCCCCGCACCCCGGGCGTTTGTCAGGATTCTTCGAGGGTGCTGGTGTTCGTCACGGGCCCAGGTGTCGGGGTCGGACCTTCGCGCCGGCTTTCCTGGAACCAGTGTATGGCGATCAGGATCAGCGTCGGCACGCCGAGCAGGGCGGTGATGATGAAGAAGTCGTGATAGCCGAATTTTTCCACCATGACCCCGGTATAACCGCCGATCAGGCGCGGCAGCAGGAGCATGATCGAGCTCAGCAGGGCGTATTGGGTGGCGGAGAACTTCAGGTTGGTAAGGCTCGACAGATAGGCCACGAAGGCCGACGTCGCAAGGCCCGAGCTGAAGTTGTCGAGCGAAATGGTGGCAATCAGCATCTGCAGGTTGGCGCCCATGTCGGCGAGCATCACGAACAGGATATTGGTGCCGGCCGACGCCGCGCCGCCGATGAACAGTATGGGCAGGATGCCGAAGCGCACGATCAGCAGGCCGCCCATGCCGGCACCCACCAGGGTCATGATCAGGCCGAATATCTTGCTGACACCGGCGATCTGGTCCTTGGTGAAGCCCAGGTCGATGTAGAACACGTTGGCCATGACGCCCATCACCGTATCGGACATCCGATAGGTAGCAATCAGCCCCAGCAGCAGGAATGCCTGCCAGCGATAGCGCATGACGAAGTCGTTGATTGGCGTCAGAACTGGCGCCAGGCCCCGGCGGCCCATGGTCGACAGGCACATGCCGGTGAGGGTGATGTAGAGAATGGCGCGCAGGAAGGCGCGGTCTTCGAGCAGCAAGTCGAGCAGGCTGGTGTCGCCGAACAGCACGCTGGCAAAGTCAGTGTTGTAGAGCTGGGTGCACATCGCCGGTACCGAGACCAGCAACACAATCAGCACGAACACCGATGCCAGTTGGTGGACAAAACTGTAGCGTCCGGCGGACAGCTGGGTGCGCAAGGGTACGGGCGGTTCGCGCATGAACAGGCTGGTCAGCAACGCCGGGACCATCAACAGGCCAAACAGCACGTAGGTGCCGGTCCAGGCCGAGTGCTGGTAATTGAAGCCGGTGGAGCCAAAACCTTCGGCAAAGAACAGTGCGCCGGCAGTTGCCAGCAGGGCGGCCACCCGATAGCCGGACATATAGCTGGCAGCGAGGGCAGCCTGGCGCGTGTCGTCGGCGATTTCCAGGCGGTAGGCGTCGACGGCAATATCTTGGGTGGCCGAGGCGAAAGCCACCACCACCGCGATCGCGATCAGCCAGGACAGGTGTTTTTGCGGGTCGCAGAAGCCCATGCCGATCAGGCCGAGAATCACCAAAGCTTGGGACAGCACCAACCAGGAGCGACGACGGCCGAGCTTGCCGAGCAAGGGCAGGCGCCATTGGTCGAGCAGCGGCGACCACACCCATTTGAAGGCGTAGGCCAAGCCGATCAGGCTGGCATAGCCAATGGTTTCGCGGGCCACACCGGCCTCGCGCAGCCAGACGGAAAGCGTCGAAAATACCAGCATGTAGGGCAGGCCGGCGGCGAAACCCAGCAGCAACAGCACGAGCGTCGAGGGGCTGGCATAAGCGGCGAGCGCGGCGCGCCAGGTTTTACGGGGCATGGGCTGGAGTCTGCCTCAAAATTGCGGAAACAAAGCGCGCACTCTAACCGCTGTGCTCTACCGGACGCCAGCCATGGCGCTGAATATCAACACGATTGTTCTGGATACTGATGCCCTCGGCTCGCAAGCGCGCGCGTTGTTCGTCGCCCGAGGGGGTGCCAACGGCCAGGCTGATACGTCCGCCTGCGCCGAGCACGCGGTGCCAGGGCAGTTTACTGTCGCCGGGCAATTGGCTCAGGGTGCGCCCGACCCAGCGCGCAGCCCGACCCAGGCCGGCCAGTTCGGCGAGTTGGCCGTAACTCACTACCTTGCCTTCGGGCACTTGGGCCAGGGTGAGGTAGAGTGCCGTTCGGCGGATTTGTGCCGGGTCCTGAGGTTGGTTCTCACAGTCGCTCACGTGTTGGGTTCCTTGACGGGCAGGCGCTGTACCGCTGGTAGAGTAAAGCGCCGATCACGCAATGATAAGTGAACTCATCACAAATACCCCGGTCAGTCCTTGCTCAGGCTTTCTCTATAGGGATAATGCCGCCTTTTTTTCGCGAACCTGAGGCTTGTCCTTGTTTATGCCGTCCAGAATTCTGCTCTGCCTCGCCGCTATCAGTGCCTGCGCTCCTGCACTCGGCGACACCGTCTGGTTAAAGAATGGCGATCGCCTGAGTGGCAAGATCAAACTCTTTGACGGCGGCAAACTGCTGATCCAGACCGAATACGCCGGAGCCATCCCGATCGACTGGAAACAGGTCAAGACCCTGGAAAGTGACCAGGAGCTGCTGGTCAAGCAGGATGCCTACACTGGTGAAAAAGCCAAGTCCCTGCAGGCGGCCGATGAGGGCAAGGTCACCTTGGCCAATGGCGAAACCCCCAAGACCGTCGAATTGGCGAGTATCCAGCAGATTCTCAAGCCTAAGCCGGTGGTCGAGGATCTGGTGTGGAAGGGCAATGTCGATGTCGCCCTGGATTATCAGCGGGCGGAAAATGACACCGACGACTATGACGTGGATTTCAAGACTTCCGCCCGACATGGCAAATGGCGTCATACCGCAGAAGGTGAATACAACCGCGAGTTCCAGGATGAGGTAGTGACTACCGACAACTGGCGGGCCGAGTACTCCCTTGACCGCTTCATTACCGATCAATGGTTCTGGCAGGGGCGTTTGACCTACAAGCGCGACAAGGTCGAGGATCTCTCCCGCCAGCGCACGGTCGGTACCGGTCCTGGCTACCAGTTCTGGGATGACGAACTGGGTGCGTTCTCCCTCGGCTCACTGCTGAACCGCACCGACTACGAATATTCGGATGGCGGCAAAGACAACTTCTATTCGCTGGCGATGAAGTGGGATTACAACCGTTACCTGATCGGCAAGTCGGTGGAGTTCTTCACCAATGGTGAAGTCGGCAAGCCGCTGTCGGGCGTCGCCGACTTTGCCCTCGATGCCGAGCTGGGCTTGCGTTACAAGGTCACGGACTGGGCATCGCTCAACCTCAAGGCCGAGCGCGATATCATCAGCGGTTCCGATGATGCCGACTTCAGCAAGACCCGTTACACCGCAGGCTTTGGGGTGACCTGGTAACGCCCAGTCACCTGGCTGGGCGCCGCAAGCAGGCGCCACAAGCAGGCACAAAATCTACAGGCACAAAAAAGCCCCGCTTTTGAGGGCGGGGCTTTTTTTACTAAATCAGTACAAGTTAGATAACTTGAACTTCTTCAGCTTGCATGCCTTTCTGACCGCGGGTAGCGATGAAAGAAACCTGTTGGCCTTCTTTCAGGCTTTTGAAGCCGTCGGATTGGATAGCTTTGAAGTGAACGAACAGGTCGTCACCGGATTGTGGAGTGATGAAGCCGAAGCCTTTTTCATCGTTGAACCACTTAACGGTACCGGTTTGGCGATTAGACATGGTGTAACTCCTTGAACAAAGATAACTGCGACTCAGGAAGAACCCTGGCCGAGACTGAGTGCAAAGAGCAGGAAAAATTCTTGTAGATGGTTGGATCGAAATTCAACATATCGTGTAGAGATTCTCAGTGACACAAGCAGCACAGTGGCGCCACCTTAACCCTTTTTCCGGAACGTGCCAATGGTCTTTGCGAAGGTTTATCTGTTTTCGTGACTGACGGTGCGCGTGATCGACGCGCGGTATCCGATATTAAAGGCGATCGGCGATTAATGCGTACCGGACTTTGAACCCGGCGGCGCGCCCCGGTAAGATGCCGGACAGAATTTTTCCACCTCGCTATTCAGGACACCCGCCATGAGCATCAAATCGGACAAGTGGATTCGCCGCATGGCGCAAGAGCACGGCATGATCGAGCCCTTCGTCGAGCGCCAGATGCGTGGCGAAGGCGCCGAACGACTGATTTCCTTCGGGGTGTCGAGCTATGGCTACGATGTGCGCTGCGCCGATGAGTTCAAGGTGTTCACCAACATCAACTCGGCCACCGTCGATCCGAAAAACTTTGATGAGAAGAGTTTCGTCGACGTCAAGAGCGATGTCTGCATCATCCCGCCGAACTCCTTCGCCCTGGCCCGTACCGTTGAGTTCTTCCGCATTCCGCGCAATGTCCTGACCATCTGCCTGGGCAAGAGCACTTACGCGCGCTGCGGCATCATCGTCAACGTCACGCCGCTGGAACCGGAGTGGGAAGGCCACGTGACCCTGGAATTCTCCAACACCACCACGCTGCCGGCGAAGATCTACGCCAACGAAGGCGTGGCGCAGATGTTGTTCTTCGAATCCGACGAAGAGTGCGAAGTCTCCTACAAAGACCGTGGTGGCAAGTATCAGGGCCAACGTGGCGTGACCCTGCCGCGCACCTGAGTCAGTCGTCCGGACAGACCGTGGGAATTCCTCGGCGAGCGTAGACTCTATGGAGTGTACTGCCCGGATCCGCGCAAGGCGGATCGGGCCATCGCCCAGGAGTGCCCAATGAAGATCGATCCACGCGTAAGTGCCGAACTGGCAAGGCTTGAGCCCAATCAGGTGGGTGTACTGGCCTGGTCGTTGTTAGCCCATCCGTCCGTCGCCCAGGCTGGCGGCATCCCCGGTCAGCCCGACCCGGACACCCCCAACGAACAACCCACCGAGCCCGGCGAACCGACCCTGCCGGACGAGCCACCTCCCGCACCAGTGGCCTGATTGGTCCGGCTCTTGGTGCATCACCAGTGAACTGTGGTGAGGGTTGACCGCTGTTCACTGGACGTTCATGCCTCGAAACAACTGTGTTCACCTTTGAAACCTATGGTCAGGTCTGCCGTGTTTTTATCGCGGCGGTGCTCCCCTGCGTGGCTTGAACAACGCTTGAGGCGAGCGGTTAGCCATAGTCGTGAAAAAGGAATTTCCAATGAGTTCAGTTCGATCGGGTCATTTCAGCGCTGACATCCATACCGCCAACGGCCTGCAGGCGTTTCGGATGACCGAGGGCCTGCGGTACTACGTGCGTCAAGGCGTGCATAGCCTCGAGGCGGTCAACGCTGCGGGGGAAGGCTTCTACCTGTATCTGCCAGACGATATCCAGACCGGCACGTACCAGCTCCAGGTCGGGTTACCTTCGGTCATCCATGTGACGGGCGGCGGCGAAGCGGAGTTGTACCCCTTGGGCAGCCTGACGTTGACGGTTGACGGGGATGGGCAGTTTGCCGGTACCTTCAGCGGCACGGATGCCGATGGCATCCGCATCGAAAATGGCAGCTTCAGGCTGGAGTACCAGGCTTAAGCCGGGGCAAAGGAGCGCAGTGGGAGCCAGCGCTCCCACTGACCGCTACTTCAGGTTGCCACTGAGGAACTGCTTGAGCCGTTCACTTCGGGGATTGCCCAGTACATCCTCGGGCGTGCCTTGTTCTTCCACCAGGCCCTGGTGCAGGAACAACACCTGGTTGGACACCTTGCGCGCAAAGCTCATTTCATGGGTGACCATGATCATGGTCCGGCCTTCTTCGGCCAGCCCCTGGATCACCCTGAGCACTTCACCCACCAACTCCGGGTCCAGGGCGGAGGTCGGTTCATCGAACAGCATGACTTCCGGCTCCATCGCCAGTGCACGGGCAATGGCCACCCGCTGCTGCTGGCCGCCGGAGAGGAATGCCGGGTACTGGTCCGCCACACGGGCAGCCAGGCCTACCTTGTCGAGGTAGCGGCGCGCGCGGTCCTCAGCGTCTTTTTTACTCACCCCCAGCACCCGGCGCGGAGCCATGCTGATGTTTTCCAGCACAGTCATGTGGCTCCACAGGTTGAAGTGCTGGAAAACCATGGCCAGGCGGGTACGGATGCGTTGCAGCTCGGCTTCGTCGGCGACCCGCATGCCGTGGTGGTCCTTGATCATGCGGATTGCCTGGCCATCGAGGCTCATGGCGCCGTCGTTGGGGGTTTCGAGAAAGTTGATGCAGCGCAAAAAGGTACTCTTGCCCGAGCCGCTGGCGCCGATCAAGCTGATCACGTCGCCCGTCCTGGCCTTGAGCGACACACCCTTGAGGACTTCATGGCTGCCGTAGCTTTTGTGCAGGCCTTCGATGGTCAATTTGTACATGGAGTGAACATCCTCAAGGCGAAAGTAGGTAGCCGGTTCGATAGGCCTCAAGGCCCGCCACGTGGGCGATCACCATGCCAGCGGTGGCCATGCGGCGGGTCGAGCGGGCATACAGCAGGCCCTCGTTGGTGCAATGGACCGGCGTGACCCGGTCGCTGATCGGATCGATGATCTCGGCGATCAATTGCCCGGCCTGCAGGTACTCTCCCGGTAGCACGCAGTACACCAGCAAGCCACCGACCGGAGTCGCGACCGGCTCCACCGCCGCCAGTGGCGTGGCCGGGTAGGGCAGGTCCGGCAGGGGTTGGATTCGGCCGTCGATGGCGCCAAAGTGCGTCAGGTAGTCGATCAAGGCCTGGCAATCGAGGCTGGCCAGTGGGTGGTTGACGTCGCCCTGGCCACGCAATTCCAGGGTCACCGAGAAGCTGCCAGAGGGTATTGGGAAGTGTTCGCCGAAGCGCTCTTGCAACTGCCACCATACCAGGGTGAAGCACTCATCGAATGACTGGCCGCCGGAGTCAGTGGCCAGCAGGCTGGCCTCGGCGCCGATGTAGCGCGCCAGCGGTTCGACCTGGGGCCAGGCCTGGGGCGTGGTGTACAGGTGGGTGACGGCTTCGAAGTCACAGTGCAGGTCCAGCACCATGTCGGCATCGCAGGCCAGGGTCTGCAGCACCAGGCGCTGGGACTGCAGTTGCGTGGCGGCACTTTGGCGCAGCAATGCCTGACGCAAAGTCCGGCGCACCAGTGCCAGGTTGTGCTGCGGATCCTGGTTGAGCTGGCCTTCGATTTCGTGACCGATCGTTTCGCCGAGGTCGACAAACCAACGGTTGAAATTCTGCCCGCTTTCCAGCTCGTAGCGACCCAGGGGCACGTCCATCAACACCTGTTCGAGGCCAATCGGGTTGGCCACCGGTACCAGCACGATCTCGCTGAGCAGGCGGCCCTCGGCTTCGAGTTGGGCCAGGCGTTGCTTGAGGTGCCAGGCCACCAGCATGCCCGGCAGTTCGTCGGCATGCAGTGAGGACTGGATGTAGACCTTGCCCTGGGCCTGTGTCGGGCCAAAGTGGAAGCTGTGGATCTGGCGTGCGGTGCCCGGCAGCGGGGCAAGCAAGTCATGAATCTGGTGGCGCATGTGCGTGAGTGTCCTGCAACGTGAGAGCTAGTGAGTTGGACCGAGAAATGCCAGCCAGCGGCGTTCGGCAACCCGGAACAGACCGACCAGGGCAAAGGTTACGGCCAGGTAGATCAACGCGGCGATGCCGAACGACTGGAATGTCAGGAAGGTTGCCGAGTTGGCGTCCCGCGCGACTTTCAGGATGTCCGGGATGGTCGCGGTGAAGGCCACGGTGGTGGAGTGCAGCATCAGGATCACTTCGTTGCTGTAGTAGGGCAACGAACGGCGCAGGGCCGAAGGCATGATCACGTAGGCATACAGCTTCCAGCCCGTCAGGCCATAGGCCTTGGCAGCCTCGACTTCGCCGTGGTTCATGCTGCGAATCGCCCCGGCGAAAATCTCCGTGGTGTAGGCGCAGGTGTTC
Organism: Pseudomonas sp. Irchel 3H3; assembly: GCF_900187635.1. Classification (NCBI taxonomy): domain Bacteria; kingdom Pseudomonadati; phylum Pseudomonadota; class Gammaproteobacteria; order Pseudomonadales; family Pseudomonadaceae; genus Pseudomonas; species Pseudomonas sp. Irchel 3H3. Next base: position 165,639 of record NZ_FYEC01000005.1, read on the forward strand.
AGGGCGAAGGCCAGGATCGTGCAGTTCATCGCGTCGCGAAAGAACGCATCGAGCACCGGTTGCGCGCGGATCGCGGCGAGGCTGTAGATCCCCGTGTAGCAGATCAGCAACTGGATATACAGCGGCGTGCCACGGAACAGGTAGGTGTAGAACTGCACCGGCCAGCGGATGTAGAAATGCGGTGAAACCCGGGCAATCGACAGCGGGATCGACACCAGGAAACCGATGCAGATCGAGGCGCTGAGCAGCCACATCGTCATCGCCAGGCCGGTGATGTGGTAGCCGTCGCTGTACAGGAACGGGCGCCAGTACTCTTGCAGAAGTTCGATCATCGTACGGCCTCCCGGGCACCTGCGGCATAACGCCGTTCCAGCCAGCGCAGGACAACGTTCGACGCGCTGGTGATCAGCAGGTAGATCAGCGCTGCCAGCACCAGGAAGTAAAACAGCTGGTAGGTACTTTTACCGGCATCCTGGGCGGCCTTGACCAGGTCGGCCAGGCCGATGATCGACACCAGTGCAGTCGCCTTGAGCATCACCATCCAGTTGTTACCGATACCCGGCAAGGCGAAGCGCATCATCTGCGGGAAGACCACGTAGCGAAAACGCTGGCCGCGCTTGAGGCCGTAAGCGGTGGCGGCTTCAACCTGGCCGCGGGGCACGGCGAGGATCGCGCCACGGAAGGTTTCGGTGAAATAGGCACCGTAGATAAAGCCCAGGGTGATGACCCCGGCGCTGAACGGGTTGATCTCGATGTATTCCCATTCCAACAGGTCGGTCAGGGACGTCAGCCAGGTTTGCAGGCTGTAGAAAATCAGCAGCATCAGCACCAGGTCCGGCACCCCACGAATCAACGTGGTGTAGCACTGCGCGGGTATGCGCAGCAGTCTGGAGGCTGAGAGTTTGGCGCTGGCGCCCAGGAGGCCGAGTAACACGGCCACCAGCAGCGACAGTACCGATAATTGGATGGTCATCCAGGTGCCTTGCATCAGCAGGGGGCCGAAGCCTTTCAAGCTGAAGGCTGAGAGCCCCAGGTTTTGTAGGAGTTGTTCAAACATGAAGTCAGCAACCTGATAGCGAAAAAAAGGCGCCCATCACGAGGATGGGCGCCGGGCATTATTTGCCGCTGTACAGATTCAGATCACCAAAGTGTTTCTTTTGAATGGTGGCGTAGGTGCCATCATCGTGTAACGCTTTGATACCTTTATCGAGAAGGGCCTTCAGCTCTTTGTTACCTTTCGAGATACCGACAGCGGTCTTGGCTGGCAACAGTGGACTGTCAACGGGTTTGCTGACTTCATAGTCGGCGCCTTGTGGCGACTTCAAGAAGCCCAGTTCGGCTTGCAGCATGTCCTGGATCGACGCGTCGAGACGCCCGGAAATCAGGTCGGCGTAGACCTGGTCCTGGTTGGCGTAGGCCTTGGTCTTGACCCCGGCCTTGTCCAGCACGGCCTTGGCATACGCTTCCTGGATGGTGCCTTGCTCGTAGCCGACAGCCTTGTCCTTGAGCGATGCGGTATCGGCGGTCAGCCCAGAACCTTTTTTGAACACGAATGAAGTGGGGCCGGAGAACAGCTCGCTGGAGAAGTCGATAACCTTCTCGCGGGCCTCGGTAACGGTCATCGAAGAGATTACACCGTCGAATTTATTGGCCTTGAGGCCAGGGATCATGCCGTCGAAATCGCTTTCGACCCATTTGCATTTGACCTTCAGCTCGGCGCAGATCGCATTGCCCAGATCGATATCGAAGCCAACCAGGCTGCCGTCCGCTGCTTTGGATTCGAACGGCGCGTAGGAGGGGTCAACACCAAATCGCAACTCTTTGTATTCTTTGGCCAGCGCGGAACCCGCGGCCATGCACAACGCCAGTGCAGAAAGGGTCAGCAATGCTTTTTTCATTATTCAATCCCTAAGAACCAATATGAGCGCTTGTGGCGCAGAATTATTGTTACTGGAAAGCGTAAGACCTTATGAAAGTAGCAATTTCCGAACCAGAGTCCCGAACAAGCGTTTTAAAAGATGATTCAACAAAAGTCCTGGGCAGATTCGCGCCCAAAAATGGGCGCGAAGGATTGACTGCACCAGCATGGAGCCTGGGCTGACTGAGCCGGTGTGCCCCAGGCACCGGTCCCCGCGAGTTTACTTTCCGGGCACCAGGGTCAGGCGCGTCTTGCCATAGACCTTGTCGAAGTTCTGCGGCTGCATCGGCAGGCTCTGGTACTGGCCCTTGAGCCACGGTTCGATACCGTTCAGGTAGCTGGGACTGGCCGGATTACCGGACTGACCACTGCCGTTCTGCGCCTGCAACGGTTCTGCCTGAGCGAAGTCGACGATAAAGCGCATCGCCGGTGCCAGCGTGACGTTGAAGTCCTGGCCCCAGGTGTAGGCGGACATGTTCAGGGTGGTGTGATCGCCACCGGCGGACATAGGCGCGCGCACAGTCTGGCCGCGCACGTCCTTCCATTCGTAGTGGTGCAGTTTTCCCCATTGCCAGGCTTTGCGGTCACCGCCCATCTGGCTTTCGCCAGCAGAAATGGCGGCGGCCAGGCTACGGGCAAGGATCGCCGGCTTGTCTTCCTTTTGCGGGGTGCGGGCGTCATCCCAGAACGGGCTGTCTTCGCGGCCGAGCAAATGGTCAGCCTGCGCCGAGTAGGACAACTTGCCGCTGGCAACAAAAGCTTTCCAGGCCGGGCTGTTCTGCGGCCCCAATTCGTCGAGGAAGATCTGCTGCATGCTGGCCTGCAGGAACAACTCGTAGATCGCCGCGTCAGTCGAGGTCGCACTGAGCTTGCCGTCAAAGGCCATCAGGCGGCTGTAGGCCTCGCGTGCCTTGCCAGCCTCGGCGGCGGGCAGGGCGGCGATGGCTGTTTTGAGCGGTGCCGACATGCCGGGCGACTCGAACATTTTTTTCAGTTTGCTGGCAAACAGGCTGGTCTGGTCGTATTGCATGGCGATCATGCTGCGATTGTCGTGCTTACCGCTCCCTGCCAGTTCGGCGATGCGCTCGCCGCGCTCGGGTGCGGCCCATGAATTGGACAGCTGCATGCCGTAACCGTGAGGAATCACCCGCTGGTTGGCGGTGCCGAGCCAGCCTTGCACCGGGTCCTGATCATACGGATGGAGCATCGGGTCGGCGTAGCCGTCCCAGTCGTAGCGGCCTTCCCAGCCGGGGGATGGCAGCAAGCCTTCGCCTTCGCGACGGTTGGGGAAGCGGCCGGTAACCTGCCAGCCGATGTTGCGAGCGTCGGCAAACACCATGTTCAGGGCAATCGCGCGGATTTCGCGGCTGGCGTCCGAGGCTTTTTCCACATTCTGCGCGCGGGTCAGGTCGAAGAACGCGTCCAGGCTCTTGTCGTCGGTCAAATTGGGTTGCTGCAAGGCCAGGCCGAAGCCATTACCCAGCGCAGTGCCTTGGGCGCTGTTGAGCAAGGCGCCGTGGCGGGTTTCGTACACGGCTTCGCGAATCGGTCGCTGGCCTTTGATGAAGTAGGTTTCGTTGCGCACCATCACTGGCTGCCATTTACCCGCAACTTCGTAGCTCAGGCCGTTGCCCTGGCGCTTGAGTTTTTCCAGGAACAGGTCCTGGTTGTCGCCCAGCACCGCCGTCATGCTCCAAGCCACTTGGCCGTTGAAACCGGCCAGGACCATTGGCAAGCCGGCGATGGAAACGCCGGCTGCCTGGTATTTCGGGGCACGAATCTGCACGAAGCTCCACAGCGACGGCACGCCGAGCGGCAATTGGCTGTCGCTGGCCAGCAGGCTTTTACCGCTGCGGCTGCGTTGTGGGGCGATCGCCCAGTTGTTCGATGCCGTGCCGCCGAGCATGTTCAACGTGCCCAGTTGCTCGCCAGCGTTAGCCACTTCGGCAAGGCCTGGGATCGTACCGTTGAGCTTGATGCCCTGGAGTTTGTCGGTTTCCGCCAACGGCAGTTTTTCGTCCGGATAGGACGGCGACAGCCATGCCAGCTTGTCCTGGGTGACGGTTTGCGCCATGACCAGCGCGGAAATTTCCTGCGGCAGGTTGGCTGACTGGCTGAAGTTCAGCAGGCAGAAAATCAGCGCCGAGTCTTCCGGTTTCCAGTACTCCGGTTGGTAACCGGTGGCAGCCAGGTCTGCTGGCAGCTTGTCGCGATAGCGGAACAGGTAAGCGTTGACCCCGCGCGCATAGACTTCAAAGAAGCGCTTGAGGCGAGGCGAGGAGGCTTTATAGAGTTCGTCGGCGCTTTTCTTCAGGTTCACGGCGCGCATGTAGCGGTCGGCGTCGAGCATCTGAGGGCCCGACATTTGCGCCAGGCGGCCCTGGGCCAGCAACCGCATGCTGACCATCTGGTAGATGCGATCAGTGGCGTGCACATAACCGAGGGTGAACAAGGCATCGTGGAAGGTGCTGCTTTCGATCAGCGGCATACCCATGGCATTGCGTCGCACGGAGACGTTTTGCGCCAGCCCTTTGAGCGGTTGCACACCGGAGGTGGGCGGTAGCGTGTCCTGGGCATTCCAGGTCTGGCATCCGCCAAGACTGAGCACACTGGTGACTGCTGCGGCAACGCCGAACCGGGGAAGAAAAGATGTAAAGGCTGGCGAGGCCATGGCAAAGCTCCGTACCAAGAAAGGCGCTACGTTAGTGAGCGACCGAGGGCCGCGCAAGCAGGGGCCGAGCTTATTTGAGGGTTTGTCGGATAAATCACGGATTTTTCGACCATAGGCCTGTTTGGCTGCCGTAAATGACGGTATTGAAGGGGGGTATTGGGTAATTGGCAGAGGGAAATAGCGCCATGCAACTGCAGATAAATGCCACCTTGATCCTGATCGATCAGCAAAAAGGAATCCATCAGCCCCGGCTCGGGCCGCGCAACAACCCTCAGGCCGAGGAACGCATTGCCGAGTTGCTCGAGCAGTGGCGCGCCAGGTCGTGGCCAGTGATCCACGTGCAGCACCTGTCCCGCTCGCCGGAATCGGTGTTCTGGCCGCAACAGTCGGGCGTGGAATTTCAGCAGCGGTTCATGCCCTTGGCGGGTGAACCGGTGATCCAGAAGCAGGTGCCAGATGCGTTCTGCGCAACCGGGCTGGCAGAGGATTTACAGCGAGGGGGAGTCAGCCAGTTGATTATCGTTGGCGTGGCGACGAATAACTCGGTGGAGGCCACTGCACGAACTGCCGGCAACCTGGGGTATGAAACCTGGGTGGTGGAGGACGCCTGCTACACCTTCGACAAGCAGGACTATTTTGGCCAGTGGCATTGCGCGCAGCAGGTGCATGCCATGTCGCTGGGTAATTTGCAGGGCGAGTACGCAACGGTGGTGACTGCCCGCGACATCCTGATGGCGAGCCGCATCGGGTAATTGTGGGAGCGCCGTCCGGCTTGCTCCCACACGCCTTGGAGCTAGCGCATCAGGCGCCGTGGCACTTCTTGAATTTCTTGCCGTTGCCGCATGGGCAAGGGTCGTTGCGGCCAACATCTTTCAAGGCGTTACGCACCGGTTCCTGGTGAGCGTGGCCGCAGTTTGGGCCGTGCACATGGCCATGGTCGTGATCATGGTGTTCGTGATGGTCATGATCGTGGTTGCAGTCAGGGCCATGGACGTGGGGTTGCTGGGTCATCAGGGTTACTCCGGAATAAAATCGCCGGGAATTATCTCGCCATAACGCGAAAGGTGCACGTCTTTGCCGAACAATAATCCGGTTTGCAGGGTTCCCTCCAGGCGGTACGGGATGGGCTGCTCGGGTTTTTTCAGCAACTTGACCACTTCCCGCAGGTGCTGCCACAGGTTCGTGCGGATCGGCACTTGGAAATACCCACTGCTCTTGGGGTCGACGCTGAACCACTGATCACTCTCGCCCTCGGTCAGCAGGAACTGGCTCAAGTGAATGCGGTATTCCAGGCCACGGACCGTCAGGCTGGAGTCATTGGGATTGTCGACGCGAAAGTACAGCATGAACTTCTGGTCAAGCAGCCGGGCTCGGACCACCTCGACCTTGAGCAGGTGGACCTGAGGCTCAAGCTCATCGTCGCTGAACCAGGACACGCAACCACTGAGACTCAGCAGCAAAAGCAGGCTGATGCAGTGCAGGGCGCGGCGCTGGTTGAGCATGGTCTGGCTCCCTTTACCCGCTGTACAGGTTCAGTCCCCTAGGCGAAGTACCCGGCACAGCACTTCTTGAACTTCTGCCCGCTGGCACACGGGCAGGCGTCATTGCGTCCGGCCTTGAGCGGTACGGTCGGGTCAATGAAGTACCAGTGCCCGGCGTTCTGTACGAAAGAAGAACGTTCACGGTGACTGTGTTCGCCGTCGCTGTCATGCCAGCGCGCAGTAAAGGTGACGAAGGCGTGTTCAGGTTGGCCGCCGAATACTTCCGAGCTTTCCACTTCCAGGCCTAGCCAGGTGCTCTGGGCGCTCCAGGCGCTGATCGACTGGCGGTCCAGGCCTGATTGCTGGGCAGGTAGGGTGGTTGCCACCAGGTAGTCGATCAGGCCTAGCACGTAGGCGCTGTAGCGCGAGCGCATCAAGGCTTCGGCGCATGGCGCGGGGTGCCCGGCATGGTAATGCCCGCAACAGGCATCGAGTGGCGTGCCGCTGCCGCAAGGGCAGATGGATGTACTCATTGTGTTACCACCAGTATTTTCCGAAATTCTCTGGATTGGCCCAGAACCGTGAGTTGAGCCAGTCAGGTACTTGTTTGTAGTCAAGCAGATCATAGGTGAACAGGGTCAATACTTGTTCGTCGCGCTGGAAACGTTCGCTGGCTTGCAGGGCCAGGGAGAAGAAGTCGGTGTCCTGCCAGCCGCAGGCACCCAGGTCGGCGAGGACCACGATGCGACTGGCGTTGAGGTTGCGGATCCCGCCGAGCAGGTTCAGGCCGTCGCGCTTGGGCAAATGCTCCAGGCAGTCGAGGGCTAGGGCCAGGTCGAAGCGCTGCGCAGCCAGGTCCGGCGGCAGTGGGCCAGGTGCGACCTGGGCAACGATGGTGTCGGGGTGCGCCAGCTTGAACGCCTGCAGTGCCGGAAAGTCACTGGCACCGATCAGCAGCAGCCGCTTGGGCGCATAACGATCGAGCAAGGCGGCGAGCGCCTGCTGGGGAGTACGCAAAGAAATAGCGGCGGTCATCAAGGATCCTCAATCAGAACTGCCAAGACTAGCCTGCCCGAACGCTCGGGCCTAGAGCGGGTTTGCACTGGATGTTGCGATCGCCCGTAAATACGCGATGAAGCCAGGATGGCCTATTGCTGGCGGATATTAAAACTCGGGTCTTTACTGCTTGAATCGGTCGTACGCCGATCCCTCAGGAGAAAACTCGATGAGCATAGTTCGGACAGCATTACCCTTGGTTCTGCTAACCAGTGTGTTGACTGGTTGCGCAGGTTTGCAGAAAACCGACTGGCCGACCTGTGCGGCGGTGGGCGGCGTGGTCGGTGCGGGTCTCGGCGCGACGAAAAGTTCGGCATGGGCCGGCGGTGGCGCGCTGTTCGTAGGTGGATTGGCAGCCGCTTATTGCTGGGTGCATGGCGACGGTGATGAAGATGGCGACGGCGTGCTGGACAGTCGTGACAAGTGCCCGGGCACACCAAAAGGCGTGCAGGTCGATGCCAATGGCTGCCCACCACCTGAGCCGGTGGTTGAAGAAGTGGTGGTGGTCAAAGAGGAAACCATCGTCATTCGTGATGTGCACTTCCAGTTCGACTCAGCGAAGTTGACCGAAGCCGACAAAACCAAGCTGGAAACCATTGCCTCCCGACTGAAACAGGAAGCCGCTACAGCGCAACTGACCGTCACCGGGCATACCGACAGCGTGGGCAGCGATGCCTATAACGAGAAGCTCTCGGATAAACGTGCGCATTCGGTGGTTGAGTACCTGATTGAAGAAGGTGTGCCACGTGCCAGCTTCGTGTCGGTACAAGGTGCCGGTGAAAGCCAGCCAGTGGCCGACAACAAAACCGCTGACGGGCGTGCCATGAACCGTCGTACCGAAATCAAAATCAACCGCTAGTCCCTCTCGCATCCGCGGCTTGTGCAGTCGCGGATGCGGGTCTTTACTCCTGAGTGACCGGTATGGGCCGGTAACACAGGAGCATTCACCATGAGTCTTCGTGCGCGGACCGTGATACCGGTACTACTGTTCGGCAGCCTGTTGACAGGTTGCGCCACCCACAGCGACGGCACTGCCCCCCTCAATCAACGTACCTGGCCGATCTGCAGCCTTATCGGCGGCCTGGTGGGCGGTGGCCTGGGCGCGATTGAAAGTGGTGGTTGGGCGGCAGGTGGGGCGGCACTCGGTTTGTTGACGGGAGGCTTGATCTGTTACGCGCAGGATGGCGATGAGGACGAAGACGGGGTCTTCGATCGTCGCGATCATTGCCCGGATACCCCGGCCAATACCCCGGTCGACAACAGGGGGTGTCCGATTCCCCAGTACCCGGCCACCGTCAAGCCGGTCGAACCGCAAAGTGAAGTGATCACCCTGAGTGACCAGGGAGAGGTGTTGTTCGCCTTCGATTCCGCGCAATTGACTCCAGCGGCCCAGGAACAATTGGTGGGGTTGATGGATAAACTGAAAAACGCCGACGTACTGAGTATCAAGGTGGTCGGGCATACCGATAGCCAGGGAACAGACGCCTACAACCAGGCGCTCTCCGAACGGCGCGCCAGCAGTGTCGCCGCCTTCCTGCTGGAGCAGGGGTTGACGCCGGACAAACTCACCAGCCAGGGCATGGGCGAAAGCCAGCCTGTGGCCGACAACGCCAGCGAAGAAGGGCGGGCGAAAAACCGTCGGGTTGAACTGGTGATCGGTCGCTGATCGACGGCTGCCGGATGGTCGATCCTCGTCGATCCGGCAGCTAAACAGCCCGGCGCGCAAGAATTTTCACGGACCTCTGGCGCATCCCTCGTGGAAGTCGTTACTGTGCGCGCAAAGAATAATGAAGCACGGGGGAGCGTATGAAAGTGTTTTGGGGGCTGGGCAAGTGTTTGACCCTGATGTTCTGGCTGGTGGTGCTGGTCAATCTTGTGGAACCGCTAATCAACCCGATTGATCTGCTGGTCAATCTGGCGGCCAGCCTGTTGCTGCTGACCCACCTGTTGGAAGTGCTGCTGGTGCACCGCAACCTCAAGGGCCGCCCTCACCCGTGGCGTGATCGCCTGCAAATCCTCCTGTTTGGCATTTTTCACCTGCGGACCCTGTCTGCCCCTACGTCTGGGGAGCATCGCCATGCGTAAACTCTGTTTGCTTGCCGCACTGGTAAGCCCACTGGCCACGGCGCAGGTGGTCAGTGTTGAAAGTCATTCGCTGATGCGTCTGCCCAATACCACCAGCACCCTGCAGCTGGAGCGTCTGGACGTTGCGGACTATGGCACCTTGCTGATCCCCTCGAACGTTACTGAGTTGGACGTGGGTCAGTTACGCCTGGGGCGCGAGGCGCGGATTGCGATTGTTCCCAGTGAGCAGGTCCTGCAGTTGAAGGTCGGGCATGCCCAGCTTGCCAGTGGTAGCCAGATTACTTCCCGTGGTGCGCCGGGTACTTACCTCAAGGCCGCTCGCGGCGGGCGTAACCTGAATTTGCGGATTGCGTCGTTGAGCGCGCCCGAGTTGTCGGTGGATGCGCGCGGTGGCGCTGGCGCCCCGGGTTATGTGGGGCTCGATGGGGCCAACGGTCAGGAGCCCGGTTGCACCTGGGGCGAGGCTGGCCGTGGTGCCGATGGGGATAACGGGGGGGATGGTCGTGCTGGTGCGCCAGGGGCTTTGGTGCGTCTGGAGTTGCCACGTGATTATCCAGAGCAGCAGATCAAGGTGCAGGTTGAGGGTGGCGCCGGAGGGGTGCCGGGGGCAGGAGGTAAGCCTGGTGCGGGGGGCAAGGCCAAGGGGTGTCTGGTTTATCGTGCCGATGGTGGTAAGAGCGGGCGGCCTGGGGTGGCGGGGCAGCCAGGGGTAGAGGGAGCGGCTGGGGCTGTTAGTTTGCAGCGGCTGTAGGGAGTGATTGGGGTTTTGTCGGGGGATGCGGGATCTGCAAGTACCGCAAATTACTGTAGGAGCGGGCTTGCCCGCGATGACGACCTGCGCCACATGATCAATCTCGGCAATCCCCTGTAGCAGCTGCCGAGCCCGCGAGGCTGCGTTCGAGGACGCAGTCCTCGCCCCAGCGGCCTCGAGATTAAAAGCTTCAGACGAGCTAACGCTCGGCCGGTTGCGCGGTGGTCGCTGGGGGCGGCGGGCTCTGTGTCTTTAAAATGTCGGGCGCGCCGCCGCAATTGCGACCAGCACCAATCCTACAATCAAATTGATTCCCACCAGGCGCCGTATCCCGCCCAAGGTGGCGGCGCCGGTCGGCCAGTCTTCGGCCAGGACGGCCTTGCGTAGCTCGGGCAGTTGCAGTGCTTGAATACGAATGAACAATGCAGTCATCACCAGGTACAGGCCCATCATGATCTGCACGTAGCGTGGTGCGGTTTCGAAGCCGTTGAAGCGCAGGTGGATCAGGCCGACGCCGCTGATCGGCAGGATCAGCACGGCAATCCAGACCCAGAGAAAAAAGCGCGGGAACACTTCCACCCACAATTTAAGGCGGGCCGGGCCCTCGAGGGCCTTTACGGCAGCGGGGCGCAGGACCATCCAGGCGAAAAACATGCCGCCGACCCACACCAGGGCTGCCAGTGTGTGCAGGCTATAAATGAAGGCGAAAAGTGTCATTGGGGTACTCCGTTCTGCGCGGGATTAATTAGCGGGGTATGATAGCGGCCGATCCGAACCACTGAAAATTTATCCAGCGTTTTTTGCGCCCGACAATCCATGATCAGCACTGAACTCAAAACCACGATCCAGGGCGCTTATTCGCGTTTTCTCGAAGCCAAGAGCCTTAAGCCGCGCTACGGCCAGCGCCTGATGATCGCCGAAATTGCCAAAGTCCTGGGTGACATCGACACCGACGACGAAGGCCGGCGCAGTGGCGACCCCGCGATTGTCGCGGTGGAAGCCGGTACCGGTACCGGCAAGACCGTGGCCTACAGCCTGGCGGCGATTCCCACTGCCAAGGCCGCCGGCAAGCGCCTGGTGATTGCCACCGCCACCGTCGCCCTGCAAGAGCAGATCGTCTACAAGGACCTGCCGGACCTGATGCGCAACAGCGGGCTGAATTTCAGCTTTGCCCTGGCCAAGGGCCGGGGTCGCTACATGTGCCTGTCCAAGCTCGACATGCTGCTGCAAGAAGGCCACGCGCAAACCGCCACGGCCCAGCTGTTCGAGGAAGAAGGCTTCAAGATCGAGGTCGATGAGGCCAGTCAGAAGCTGTTCACCAGCATGATCGAGAAACTCGCCGGCAATAAGTGGGACGGCGACCGCGACAGTTGGTCCACCGCCCTGGAAGATGCCGACTGGGCGCGCCTGACCACCGACCACAGCCAGTGCACCAACCGCCATTGCCCCAATTTTGGTCAGTGCGCCTTTTACAAGGCGCGCGAAGGCATGGGCAAGGTCGATGTGATTGTCACTAACCACGACATGGTCCTCGCCGACCTGGCCCTGGGTGGCGGTGCCGTGCTGCCGGACCCGCGTGACACCATCTATGTGTTTGACGAAGGCCACCACCTGCCGGACAAGGCCATCGGCCACTTCGCCCATTACACGCGCCTGCGCTCCACCGCCGACTGGCTGGAAACCACCGCCAAGAATCTCACCAAGTTGCTCGCCCAGCACCCGTTGCCCGGCGACTTGGGCAAGCTGATCGAGCAAGTGCCGGAGTTGGCGCGTGAGATCAAGACCCAGCAGCAGTTCATGTTCAGTGCCTGCGAGCAAGTAGCCGACTTCAAGCCCGGCGAAGACGTCGAAGGCCGTGAGCGCCCGCGTCATCGGTTTGTCGGTGGGGTGATTCCCGAGCACATGCGCGAGATGGGCATCGAACTGAAGAAGGGCTTTGCCCGCCTTACCGATGTCTTCACCCGGCTCACGGAGCTGCTCAAGGAAGGTATGGACGGGGAGGTCAACATTGGTATCGCCAGCAACCAGGCGGAAGAATGGTACCCGCTGTTTGGCAGCCTGCTGTCTCGCTCCCAGGGCAACTGGGAATTGTGGACCGCCTTTACCGCCGAAGACCCGGAAGACAACCCGCCCATGGCGCGCTGGCTGACCTTGGCCGAAAGCGGTTCGCTGTTCGATATCGAGGTCAATGCCAGCCCGATCCTGGCTGCGGAAATGCTCCGGCGCAACCTCTGGAATATCGCCTACGGTGCCTTGGTGACCTCGGCCACCCTGACCGCCCTCGGCACCTTCGACCGCTTCCGTATGCGTGCCGGCCTGCCGAAAAAAGCCGTGACGGCGGTCGTGCCGAGCCCGTTTCACCATGCCGATGCCGGTGTGCTGCGGGTTCCCGACCTGCGTGCCGACCCGCGTGACGCCCCGGCGCACACTGCGGCGATCATCCGCGACCTGCCGGAACTGGTGGAAGGCTCGCGTGGCACCCTGGTGCTGTTTTCCTCGCGCAAACAGATGCAGGACGTGTTCGACGGCCTCGACCGCGACTGGCGCAAGCAAGTGTTCATTCAAGGCAACCTGTCGAAGCAGGAAACCCTGAACAAGCACAAGGCGCGGGTCGATGGTGGCGACTCCAGCGTGCTGTTCGGCCTGGCCAGTTTTGCCGAAGGTGTCGACTTACCGGGGGCCTATTGCGAGCACGTGGTGATCGCCAAGATCCCGTTCTCGGTTCCCGATGACCCGGTGGAAGCCGCACTGGCCGAATGGATCGAAGCGCGGGGCGGCAACCCGTTCATGGAAATCTCTGTGCCGGACGCCTCGCTCAAGCTGGTCCAGGCTTGCGGTCGCCTGCTGCGCACCGAAGAAGACCGCGGCACCATCACCTTGCTTGACCGGCGCCTGGTCACGCAGCGTTACGGAAAGGCGATCCTCAACGCCTTGCCACCGTTCCGTCGCGAAATATCTTGAGACAGGGTGGGCGGAAACGCCCACTTCGTTGTCTATCTCCTATCACCGATTTCACACTGGCCCTAGGGAGAACCTGGTTCATATGATTCGCCGCTCGTTACCCGCTGTTTTTGCCCTGATGTTCGCTGCGCCTCTGCTGGCGGCACCCGCCGGGCAGCAGACGCTGTTCAACTTTGTCCGGCCTGCCGATGTGGTCCAGGTGGCGACACAGGATGCCAGTCTGCCGCAATCCAACGCGGAGCAAACGGCCGAGGGCGAAGTGCTGCGGCGTGTGACGTTCAACCCGACGGCGCAACCAAGCCTGCGCCTGACCCCGCAAACCGGGGCCTGGGACTGGTCGCAATCGGGGGGCATGAGCCTGCGCCTGCAGAGCGCGATGAACTGGGCTGTGACGCTTTACGTCAAGATCCAGAGCAACGACGGTAAAACCCTGGTCAGCCGCGTCGACTTGCCTGCCGGACCGGCGCAAACCCTGTTGGTGCCGCTTAAGCCAAGTTCACCCCTGAGCCAAGGCATGAAGGCCGGCCCGCCGATGCCAATGACCGTTGATGGTCAGCGGATCCTGCTGGCCAGCAGCGAGGGTGAGTTGGACCCTGCCCAGGTAGTGTCGGTCACTCTGTCGATGGATCAGCCGAAAGTGGCCCAGAGCATCCTGATCGAGCGCTTTGGTGTGCAGGACGGCGCGGCGGTCACCCAGGCGGTCTACGGTTCCCTGGTGGATGCCTATGGACAGTCGAGCCGGGCGAAATGGCCGGAAAAGATCGCCACTGACGAGCAGCTCAAGGCGGCCGCCGCCAAGGAACAGCAGCAATTGAGTGGCTGGCTGGCCCAGCGCGAGCGCTCGGCCCTGGACGCCTACGGCGGCTTGAACAAGGGCCCGGCCTTCAAGGCCAGCGGCTTTTTTCGCACCGAGAAACGCGACGGGCGCTGGTACCTGGTGACACCACAAGGTCACCCGTTCTACTCCCTGGGGGTCAACACGGTCACTGCAGACGCCAGCCAGACTTACGTCGCCGGCCGCGAGGGCATGTTCGAAGTATTGCCGGGCAACGACCAGCCGCTGGCCGTGCATTACGGTGAGGGCGATAACCGCGGCGGCAATGGCGTCGATCGCGGGCGTGCCTTCAATGGCGGTCGCTGGTATGACTTTTATGGCGCCAACCTGCAACGCACCTACGGTCAGCCTTGTGTCGCCGGCACCCCGGCGAAGGTTGCCGAGACCGGCGCCGAAGCGCCCGTCGCGCCGTGCGCACCTTATGCCTTCGATGAAAAACGCTGGGCCGGGCACACCCTGGATCGCCTGCAGGCGTGGGGCTTCAACACCCTGGGCAACTGGAGCGAGCCCGCTCTGGGCCACAGCGCACGAATGCCCTACACCTTGCCGTTGTCGATCGTCGGCGATTACACCAGCATCAGTACCGGGAACGACTGGTGGGGCGGCATGCCCGACCCGTTCGACCCGCGTTTTGCCATGGCCACCGAACGTGCAGTGGCCATTGCCGCACGCGATCATCGGGATGATCCCTGGTTGATCGGCTACTTTGCGGACAACGAGCTGGCCTGGGCCGGTCCCGGTGACGATCCCAAGGCGCGTTATGCCCTGGCGTATGGCACGTTGAAAATGACCACCGACGTGCCGGCCAAACGCGCCTTCCTCAAGCAGTTGCGCGATAAATACCGCAATCAGGCCGGCCTGTCGAAGGCCTGGGGCATTGATCTGCCAGCCTGGGAATTGATGGAAGACCCGGGGTTTGTGCCGCCGGTACCCAATCCCGAGCATCCGGAAATCGAAGCCGACTTCAAATACTTCCAGAAGGTCTTTGCCGACACCTACTTCAAGACCATTTCCGATTCGTTGAAATGGCATGCGCCGAACCACCTGCTGCTCGGCGGCCGGTTTGCCGTCAGTACGCCCGAAGCGGTGGCGTCCTGTGCACAGTATTGCGATGTGCTGAGCTTCAACCTGTACACGCTCAAGCCCCAGGACGGCTATGACTTCAGCCAGTTGCAGGCGCTGGACAAGCCGGTGCTGATCACTGAGTTCAACTTCGGTTCACGGGATCGCGGCCCATTCTGGGGTGGGGTAACGGAGCTGGCGAGGGAGGAGGAGCGGGGACCGGCGTATGCCAACTTCGTCAAACAGGCGCTCAGCGAGCCGTCGATTGTCGGGGTGCACTGGTTCCAGTACCTCGATCAACCGGTGACCGGGCGCTTGCTGGATGGCGAAAACGGACATTTTGGCCTGGTGGGGATCACCGATATTCCGTTTCAAGGTTTTGTCGACAGTGTGCGCAAGGCCAATCTGCAGGCCGTCGATCAGCTCGCCAAGGCGGGCGAACAAGCCCGACTGGCCGCCGAGAAAGCCGGCAATGCGGGTGACAAACCCGAGGGCGAAAAGCCTGCTCACGAGCCGCAGGGCGCGGGGCAGGGCGGCCACACCGGTGGGCATTCGGGTAATGGCCATTAATCGCTGAAACAACCCCTTTAAACCAGCGACCGCCCAGCCCGAGCGGGTTCCCAAAACCCTCAAGGGCTGGAACAATGCGCTAACGATTCGAGATGTTTCTCCGGGGAGTGGTTGGTGCAGATTCAGGGTCATTACGAGCTTCAATTCGAAGCAGTACGCGAAGCCTTCGCGGCACTGTTCGATAACTCCCAGGAACGCGGCGCGGCATTGTGCATCCAGATCGGTGGCGAAACCGTCCTCGACCTGTGGGCGGGCACGGCCGACAAGGACGGCAGTCAGGCATGGCACAGTGATACCATCGCCAATCTGTTTTCCTGCACCAAGACCTTTACCGCCGTGACCGCCCTGCAACTGGTTGCCGAGGGCAAGCTGCAACTCGATGCGCCGGTCGCACGCTACTGGCCCGAGTTCGCCGCCGCCGGCAAGGAAGCGGTGACCTTGCGCCAGTTGTTGTGCCACCAGGCAGGCCTGCCGGCACTGCGTGAGTTGCTGGCACCCGAAGCACTCTATGACTGGCAGACCATGGTGGAGGCCCTGGCGGCCGAAGCTCCTTGGTGGACGCCGGGTGAAGGCCATGGTTATGCGGCAATCACCTATGGCTGGCTGGTGGGTGAACTGTTGCGTCGGGCCGATGGCCGCGGTCCGGGCGAATCGATCGTCGCGCGGGTGGCACGCCCCTTGGGGCTGGATTTCCATGTCGGCCTGGCCGATGCAGAGTTCCATCGGGTGGCGCACATCGCACGGGGCAAAGGCAACGTCGGCGATGCGGCCGCCCAGCGCCTGTTGCAGGTCACTTTGCGTGAGCCAACAGCCATGAGCACCCGGGCGTTTACCAATCCGCCCTCGATCATGACCAGCACCAACAAGCCAGAGTGGCGACGAATGCAACAGCCGGCGGCCAATGGCCACGGCAATGCCCGCAGCCTGGCCGGCTTCTATAGCGGACTGCTGGATGGCAGCCTGCTGGAAAGTGACATGCTCCAGGAACTGACGCGCGAGCACAGCCTGGGCGAGGACAAGACACTACTGACCCGGACGCGTTTTGGCCTGGGTTGTATGCTGGATCAGCCGGACGTACCCAACGCCACCTTCGGCCTCGGCCCTCGGGCTTTTGGTCATCCTGGGGCGGGGGGATCCGTCGGGTTTGCTGATCCCGAGCACGATGTGGCCTTCGGTTTTGTCACCAATACCCTGGGCCCTTACGTGTTGATGGACCCGCGTGCGCAGAGGCTGGTGCGGGTTCTCGGCGATTGTCTGTAAAAAGGTGGTTGCCAGGCATTTTTCTGATAAAAGATGCCACCAAGTCATGGAATGGAACCCTGTGGCTTTTCATGTTGCACAGCATCTGTTTATACGGGTCGCAGACCCACAGCTTTTTATCTCATTTTGTGGATATCCCATGTCACCGAACAAATTTTTAGCCTTGGCCCTGTGTCTCAGCATCACCGGTTGTGCACAAACCCCACAAAGTGACGCAGATGGTGGCCCTTGGTGGTCATTCGGTTCCGGTTCCGACAAGGTTGCGGACAAAGGCAGCGCCAAGCCGGACGCCAAGGTCGATGCCAAAGCGGCGCCGGCAGCACCTGCCGACAAGACTACTGCTACCGCCCCGACAACTCCGGCTCCTGTGGCCAAGGCCCAGGACAGTGGCAGCAGTTGGTGGCCGTTCTCCTCCAAGGAGAGCACCACCAAAGCCGCCGTCGATAGCAAAACCACCGCGCCTGTGGTGCCGCTCACGGCGACCAGCGCTGCCGCCGCAGCGGCCAAGGCCGACTCCGAGAGCAAATGGTGGTGGCCGTTCAGCGACCAGACCAAGGCTGTGACCAAGGCGGACATCAAGGATGTACCGATGCCTGACCCGAAAATCACCCAGGCCTGGCTGGACGACTACGAGCCGCGCCTGCGCAGTGCTATTCAGGACAAGCGCCTGCAGGTAGAGCGTCGCGAGAACATCCTGGTAGTGATCGTTCCGGTGGATGAAGCATTCAACCCGAAACGCCCGGCCATGCTGTTGCCTTCGACCCTCGGCCCGTTCACTCGGATTGCCAAGCTGGTGGAATCCGACACCAAGACTTCGGTACTGGTGCTCGGCCATGGCGACTCTTCGGGCGCAGCCCCGGCGACCCAGACCCTGAGCAAGGAGCGTGCGACCTCGGTGGCCTCGATCTTCAGCCTCGGCGGCATGAAGCGTGATCGCCTGATGTTGCGTGGCATGGGTGACCTGATGCCGCGTGCAGCGAATGACAGTATCCAGGGACGCGCCTTGAACCGACGTGTCGAGATCGTGCTGACCCAGCGCACCACTATGCTGGCCCTGCTGAGCAAGTACAGCTCGCCGACCCCGCCGGTGGCCGAGATGGTTGCGATCCAGGACGCCAAACCTGCCAGCGTTGCCCTGGCCGATAAAAAAGCTACGGCAGCGAAAAAAGCTGTACCGGCGAAAAAGACCACCGCCAAGAAAGCCGCACCGGCTAAAAAGCAGCCAGCCAAGACCCCGACCCCGGCGAAAAAACCGGTGCCGGCCAAAGCTGCTGCAAACTGATCGACCCAGCACAAGGAAAACGCCGTGACCCAGGCTCTGGCTGATATGCGCCGCGACTACACCCGCGATGGTTTGACCGAGGCCCAGGCCCCGGCCGAACCCTTCGCCCTGTTTCATCAGTGGTTTGCCGAGGCGGTGAAAACCGAACAGCCTCCGGTCGAGGCCAATGCCATGACCGTGGCCACTGTTGATGCGCAGGGTCGTCCGCATTGCCGGATCCTGTTGCTCAAGGGCCTGGATGAGCAAGGTTTTACCTTCTTCACCAACTACCAGAGTGCCAAGGGCCAGCAGTTGGCGGCCAACCCCTATGCCGCCATGACCTTCTTCTGGCCGGCCCTGGAGCGCCAGGTGCGCATCGAGGGGCGGGTGGTCAAGGTCACGCCGCAGGAGTCCGATGCCTATTACCAGGTGCGGCCATTGGGCAGTCGCCTGGGGGCGTGGGCTTCCCCGCAGAGTCGAGTGATCGCCGATCGTGCTGAGCTTGAAGGATTGCTCAAGGCTACCGAGCAGCGCTTTCGCGATAGCCAGCCCGATTGCCCGGAGCATTGGGGCGGCTATCGCCTGTTGCCCGAGCGCATCGAGTTCTGGCAGGGGCGTGCCAGTCGTCTTCACGATCGCTTGAACTACCGTCTGCAAGACGGTAGTTGGAGTCGTGAACGTCTAGCGCCCTGAGCAGTCTACCGGGCAGGATAGGTGGCTGCGGCCGCCTCCAGCCACTGCGCCAGGTCGCGGCGTTTGATGCGTTGCTGCCGGGCACGGTCCAGTTGCTGCAGCATGAACTGCTTTTTCTGTTCGTCATTACCCGCCAATGACAGCGCCAGGTCGCGGTCCATCCAGCGCTTGATTCGCACGTACAGCCACCAGTGGAAGTACAGGCCGGCGACCGTGGTGACGATAATGATGAAGTAATCCATGGAAATCCTTTAGGGATGACGCAATTTTTCAGAATGGCCGCTACTGTGTGATGACCTCGCAGACGCCGCTGTACCGCGCCTGAATGAAACCAATTTTATCCGGGCGGCGCCGTGACAGGCGTCAAGCTGCGGAGTTTAATGAATACCTGTCCTTTGGAGTTGATGTTATGCGTAAGTCTGTTCTGCTGGTTGCTACCTTTTCCACGATGGCGATGTTGCTCACAGGTTGCCAGTCCAGCCTGACCGGTGACTCCTACTCCCGTGACGAAGCGCGTCGCGTGCAGACCGTGCGCATGGGCACCATCGAGTCCCTGCGTCCGGTGAAAATCGAAGGCACCAAGACCCCTATCGGCGGCCTTGCTGGCGCGGCGGTAGGTGGTGTCGGTGGCAGCGCGATTGGTGGCGGCAAAGGCAGTATCGTTGCCGCGGTCATTGGTGCGGTAGCGGGTGGCTTGATCGGTTCGGCCACTGAAGAAGGCCTGACCCGTACCCAGGGCGTGGAAATCACCGTGCGTGAAGACGACGGCAGCATGCGTGCCTATGTGCAGCAGGTTCAGGAAAACGAAGTGTTCCGTGTGGGTGAGCGTGTACGTATCTCCACCGTCGACGGCACCAGCCGCGTATCGCACTAAGTTCCAACCGTTAAAACAAAACCCCGATCAGGCAACTGATCGGGGTTTTGTTTTTCTGGCTTTTAATCGGCTGGCTAGGCAGCCTGTGCCGGGTTCTTGCGGCTCGCTACCACCATCACGGCATAGCCGATCAGGGCGGCGAACAGCGAACCGGTGAGGATACCCATGCGGTCCATGCCGGCGTATTCGCTGCTGCCCGCCTCAAAGGCCAGGGAGCCGACGAACAGGCTCATGGTGAAGCCGATCCCGCAGAGAATCGCCACACCCAGGACCTGGCCCCAGTTGGCGCCGGCGGGTAGGGCAGCAATACCGGATTTAACCGCCAGCCAGGTCAGGCCGAACACACCGACGGTTTTCCCCAGCAGCAGGCCGATGGCGATGCCCATCGGCACCATGTGGGTGAAGCTCTCGACGGTGACGCCGCTCAGCGACAGGCCGGCGTTGGCAAACGCGAACAGCGGCAGGATGCCGTAGGCGACCCACGGATGCAGTGCATGTTCCAGGCTCAGAGAGGGCGAGGGCTCGGCATTTTTGGTGCGCAACGGGATGCAGAACGCCAGTGTCACCCCGGCCAGCGTGGCGTGGACACCACTCTTGAGCACGCAGACCCAGAGGATCAGGCCGATGATCATGTACGGGCCCAGCTTGACCACCCCCAGGCGATTCATCGCCACCAGCGCGGCAATACATGCGCCCGCCAGCATCAACGACAGGGTCGAGAGCGCGCCCGAGTAGAAGATCGCAATGATGATGATCGCGCCCAGGTCATCGATGATGGCCAGGGTCATCAGGAACAGCTTCAGCGACACCGGTACACGCTTGCCCAGCAAGGCCAGTACGCCCAGGGCGAAGGCAATGTCGGTGGCGGTCGGAATCGCCCAGCCATTCAGGGCCGGCGGGTTGTCGCGGTTGAGGAACCAGTAGATCAGCGCTGGCACCAGCATGCCACCGACGGCGGCGGCACCTGGGAGGACGATCTGCGAAGGTTTGGACAGGTGACCATCGAGGACTTCACGCTTGACCTCAAGGCCGATCAGCAGGAAGAACAGGGCCATCAGGCCGTCGTTGATCCACAGCAACAGCGGCTTGGCGATTTTCAAGGCGCCGATCTGGGCCACCACGGGGGTGTCCAGCA
Organism: Pseudomonas sp. Irchel 3H3; assembly: GCF_900187635.1. Taxonomy (NCBI): domain Bacteria; kingdom Pseudomonadati; phylum Pseudomonadota; class Gammaproteobacteria; order Pseudomonadales; family Pseudomonadaceae; genus Pseudomonas; species Pseudomonas sp. Irchel 3H3. Next base: position 186,252 of record NZ_FYEC01000005.1, read on the forward strand.
AGCCGGTGTAGAGCCAGGACAGCGGTGAGTTGTTGATGATCAGGGCCAGGACTGCAGCGGCAATCAATAACAGACCGCTGGCAGCTTCCAACTGAAAGAAACGAGTGAAAGTGCTACGCAGAGGCAAGGTCGCTCTCCATCTATAGATTCAAAAGGTGGCACACCCTAACCTGTGCGGTTAGTTGTTAAAACAAAAGTTATATTCTTTTTTGTTATATGCCGTTACAACCCAAGCTGCACACAGCCTAGCAGTTGGCTGACGTATTGAACCCCAGCTGTACCTGTGCGTTATGTAGGTTTTTTCCTAAGCTTAAGAATTGGCCTGTTGTCACCCTCAGGTTTCCTTCCGCCGTCATTGATTCCACGAGTAACCCACCATGAGCGACAGCCGCCAATGGGCCCGCGAAGCCATCCGCATCATCGAAGCCGACTTCCAGCGCAGTGCCGATACCCACCTGATCCCGTTGCCGTTGGCTGGGCTGCCGGGTATCGAGTTGTACTTCAAGGATGAATCCAGCCATCCCACCGGCAGCCTCAAGCATCGGTTGGCCCGCTCGCTGTTTCTATATGCACTGTGTAATGGCTGGCTCAAGCCGGGCGCCCCGGTGATCGAGGCGTCCAGCGGTTCGACGGCGATCTCCGAGGCCTACTTCGCTCGACTGCTGGGACTGCCGTTCATTGCGGTGATGCCGGTCAGCACTTCCCGGGAAAAGATCGCGCAAATCGAGTTCTACGGCGGCAAGAGCCACCTGGTGCAGGACCCGACGCAGATCTATGCCGAGTCCGAGCGCCTGGCCCGTGAGCACGATGGGCACTTCATCGATCAGTTCACCTACGCCGAGCGCGCCACCGACTGGCGGGCCAACAACAACATCGCCGAGTCGATCTTTCAGCAGATGCGTTTCGAGCGGCATCCGGAACCCAGCTGGCTGATTTCCAGCCCCGGCACCGGCGGCACCACCGCGACCCTGGGGCGCTACGTGCGTTACCGGCAGCACGCCACCCGGGTACTCTGTGCCGATGCCGAGCGTTCGGTGTTCTTTGACTATTACCTGAGTGGCGATGCGAGCCTGCGCCTGGAGTGTGGTTCGCGTATCGAAGGCATCGGTCGGCCGCGGGTCGAGGCGTCGTTCCTGCCGAAGGTGATCGATGCGATGGTCAAGGTGCCGGACGCCTTGTCACTGGCGGCCATGCATTACCTGGCGCAACGCTTGGGTCGCAACGTCGGCGGTTCCAGTGGGACTAACCTGATTGGCGCGTTGATGGCGGCCCAGCAGATGGTCGCGGCGGGGGAGAGTGGGTCGATCGTGGCCATTCTGTGCGACGGCGGCGAGCGTTATGCAACCACCTACTACGATCAAGACTGGCTGAAGGCCCAGGGTTACGAGTTGAGTGGCTTGATCGCGGCCGTTGCGGCCAGCGTCGAGCGGGGTGAGGCACTGCCGGCCAGTGTGTTGCGCGCAAACATCTGAGATAGATCAGACGCTCAAGGCCTCCATGGTAGTGAGGACCTGTGGAAGCTGCCGGTAGACCTGCTTTTTATGGCGTTCGACTTTCCCCTGTGGGAGCGAGCGTGCTCGCGAATACGGTTTCACATTCAACACCAATGTTGATTGATCTACCGCTATCGCGAGCAAGCTCGCTCCCACAGGTTGTGTGTTGCTGCAGTGATTGTGTGTCAGGCTTCCAAGCCCAGGATATCCCGAGCCACGGCTTCAGCAATGCGAATCCCATCGACGCCGGCCGAGAGAATCCCACCCGCGTAGCCAGCGCCTTCACCGGCCGGGAACAGGCCCTTGACGTTCAGGCTCTGCATCGACTCGTTACGGGTGATGCGCAGGGGCGACGAGGTGCGGGTTTCGATCCCGGTCAGCACCGCGTCATGCAACGAGTAGCCGCGAATCTGCTTCTCGAATGCCGGCAGGGCTTCGCGGATGGCTTCGATGGCAAAGGCCGGCAATGCCAGCGCCAGGTCACCCAGGGCCACCCCAGGTTTGTAGGAAGGTTCGACGCTGCCCAGCGCGGTCGACGGCTTGCCGGCAATGAAATCGCCGACCAGTTGCGCCGGTGCCTCGTAGTTGCTGCCGCCGAGCACAAAGGCGTGGGACTCCAGTTGCTCCTGCAACTCGATACCAGCCAGCGGGCCACCCGGGTAGTCCACTTCCGGGGTAATACCCACGACAATCCCGGAGTTGGCGTTGCGCTCGTTACGCGAGTACTGGCTCATGCCGTTGGTGACTACACGATTGGGCTCGGAGGTAGCTGCTACCACCGTACCGCCTGGGCACATGCAGAAGCTGTAGACCGAGCGACCGTTCTTGGCGTGGTGCACCAGTTTGTAGTCGGCGGCGCCGAGTTTCGGGTGACCGGCGTACTTGCCCAGGCGCGCACTGTCGATCAGCGATTGCGGGTGCTCGATGCGAAAACCCACGGAGAACGGCTTGGCCTCCATGTACACGCCGCGGCCGTGGAGCATGCGGAAGGTGTCGCGGGCACTGTGGCCCAGCGCCAGGATCACGTGGCGGGAGTTGATCTGCTCGCCGCTGGCCAGTTTGACGCCGGTCAGTTGGCCGTCTTCGATCAGCACGTCGGTGACCCGTTGCTGGAAGCGCACTTCGCCACCCAGGGCACGAATCTGCTCACGCATGTTTTCCACGACGCCAGTCAGGCGGAACGTACCGATGTGCGGCTTGCTGACGTAGAGGATTTCATCCGGCGCGCCGGCCTTGACGAACTCGTGCAGGACTTTGCGGCCGTGGTGCTTGGGATCCTTGATCTGGCTGTACAGCTTGCCGTCGGAAAACGTACCGGCACCGCCTTCGCCGAACTGCACGTTCGACTCGGGGTTGAGCACGCTTTTGCGCCACAGGCCCCAGGTGTCCTTGGTGCGCTGGCGAACTTCGGTGCCACGCTCGAGGATGATCGGCTTGAAGCCCATCTGGGCCAGCAACAGCCCGGCGAAAATCCCGCAGGGACCAAAACCGACTACCACCGGGCGCTCGCTCAGGTCTTGTGGGGCGTGGCCCACGACCTTGTAGCTGACATCCGGGGCGGGATTGACGTTACGGTCATCGGCGAACGCCTGCAGCACCTTGGCCTCGTCCCGCAGGCTCAGGTCAATGGTGTAGATGAAGCACAGTTCGGAGGACTTTTTGCGCGCATCGTAGCTGCGCTTGAACAAGGTGAAATCGAGCAGGTCATCACTGGCGATGCCCAGGCGCTGCACGATGGCAGGGCGCAGGTCTTCTTCGGGATGGTCGATTGGCAGCTTGAGTTCGGTGATTCGTAACATGTCGGTATCCGGTTCGCGGGCGCACCAATGCGCCAAGGCGTTGCAAACCGCAGATTATAAGCCTCAACCGGGATTTCCAGTGAGGCTAAAACAACAGCTCGTCGCATCAGTCGCTGCGTGAGCCGCCAAAATAGGCGCAGCCACGTTGTACCTGATCGTTAACCCGCAACTCGGCGCTCATGAACTGGACGCTGGGGCGGCTCGGGTCGACGCAGCGTTGGGGAGCGATCCACAGTTCGACGCGTTGGTTATTGGCTTCGCTGCTGAGGTGAAAGCGCCCGTCACCCAATTGTTCTTCCAGGTAGGGCAGGACCAGGGCCGGTTGTCCAGCGCGCTCGACCAGCATGCCCTTGCCACTGATCTTGACGCTCCAGTTGGGCGTATTGCCGCCGGCCTGCAAGATCAGTTTCTGGAAGTCTGGACTGTTGCAGGCACTCGTCGAGCGTTCCAGGCGATAGAGTTGCTGGACATCCAGTTGCGCCTGGCCGTCCGTAACTTTTGCCGAGGGTACCCGGCCACGCAGATCGGCGAATACCTGGTGCTGGGTCCCGGCCAGTGTGGCGGCCTCTTGCATGACGCTGGTGCTGCCGCCGTCATGCACGGCATACAGGGTGTTGCCCTGGCAGGGCTTGAACACCAGCTTGCCGTTGGCCATGCCGAGCTCGCCCTGCATGCGGGTCAGGCCAGCGGTGGAGGGCGCCTGGGGCGAACTCTCGAGCAACTGGCAACCGGCAAACAGCGGGAGCAGGGCGACAAACATCAGGGAACGGGCAGCACGCATCGTTGGGTCTCCAGGCAGGTGCCGACACGTTACGCAGGCAGGCCAGCGATCACAAGGCCAGTGTTGCCAGAGCCTATACAGGTGCGCCCTCTGCAACATTGTGTGCGATGTTCCTGTGGGCGGACGCCGCCGGGCATAGGCTACCCTGCGAGCAGGTTTTCCCATTGAATCAGGAGAGTGCACATGCACTGCAAGGTTTGGACGGTGTTGTTGGCAATGGTGGTATTCACCTCCAGTCAGGCTGCCGAGATCGGTTTCTCATCGGCCATGGACTTCACCAGGATGGAACTGTTGTTAAAGGACATCGACAGATCCAGCACCGAGACTGTGGATTTGAGTGTCACACTTTCCCCCCAGGCTGCTGAACGCATGCGCAAGGTCACTGCGGAGTCGATCGGACAGCCATTGACCCTGTTGATCAATGGCCGGGCGGTAAACACGGCCACCGTACATTCAGTGGTGGGTGCGCTGTTCCGGGTCTCGATATCGCGCGCCATTGCCAGGGAGCTGGTACCTAGCCTCCTGGAATGAAACAGTCACGATCAACCGACGTGGAAGGTCTGCCCGGTCTGCAAGCCTTCCACGCTCTTGGCATAGGCTAGCCCGACATCGGCGCCGGCCACCGGTTTGTAGCCGCGGAAGTAGGGCGCATAGCTGCCCATGGCCTCTACCAGCACCGTAGGGCTGACCGAGTTGACGCGCAAGCCACGGGGCAGTTCGATGGCGGCGGCCCGCACGAAACTGTCCAGTGCACCGTTGACCAGTGCCGCCGATGCGCCGCTGCGAATCGGGTCGTGGCTGAGGACGCCGCTGGTGAAGGTGAACGAAGCGCCATCGTTGGCAAACTCACGGCCGATCAGCAGCAGATTGACCTGGCCCATCAACTTGTCTTGCAGGCCCAGGGCGAAACTTTGCGCGTCCATCTCGGCCAGGGGCGCGAAGGTCACGTTGCCAGCGGCGCAGACCAGGGCATCGAACTTTCCGGTCTTGCCGAACAGCTCGCGAATCGAGGCGCTGTCGCTGATGTCGACCTGGAAATCGCCACTGCTGCGGCCGATGCGAATGATCTCGTGACGTGCCGATAGCTCTTTGTCGACTGCCGAACCCACGGTGCCGCTGGCGCCAATCAATAGAATTTTCATCGTGCTGTTTCCTCAAGGGGTGAACGAGGTTTCAGTCTAGAGTGGTTTTTTGCTCGGATAAGCGTGCTAATAGGCAACCTTTGGTTTTCAAATGGAAACAATCCATGAGTGAAATGGATGACCTGGCGGCATTCGCCGTGCTGATCGAAGCCGGTAGTTTCACGTTGGCGGCGCAGCGCCTGGGCTGCAGCAAGGGCCAACTGTCCAAGCGCATCAGCCAGTTGGAAGCGCGATTCAGTGTGGTATTGCTGCAGCGCACCACGCGCCGGCTGAGTCTGACCGCGGCCGGTGCGGCGTTGCTGCCCCAGGCCCAGGCACTGGTGGTGCAGGTGGAGCGCGCACGCCAGGCGTTAGCGCGCCTGAAGGACGACATGGCCGGCCCAGTGCGGATCACCGTACCAGTGTCATTGGGGGAGACGTTTTTTGATGGCTTGTTGCTGGAGTTTTCTCGCCAGTACCCGCAGGTGCAGATCGAGCTGGAGCTGAACAACAGTTACCGCGACCTGTCTCGCGACGGCTTCGACCTGGCGATCCGCTCCGAGGTCGCCAATGACGAGCGACTGGTGGCCAAGCCGCTGCTGGCCTGGCACGAAATGACCTGCGCCAGCCCGGCCTACCTCGAGCAGTTCGGTGAGCCCCAGGCCCCCCAAGCGTTGGCCGACCACCGCTGTCTGCTCAACAGCCACTACAGCGGCCGCGAAGAATGGCTGTATCACCAGCAGCACGAATTGCTGCGGGTACGGGTATCCGGGCCGTTCGCCAGCAACCACTACAACTTGTTGAAAAAAGCCGCCTTGGCTGGCGCCGGGATTGCGCGCCTGCCGTCCTACCTGTTGCAGGCGGAATTGGCTGACGGCCGTTTGCGCTGGTTGCTGCGTGACTACCAGACCCGCAGCATGCCGATGTATCTGGTGCACCCGTATCAAGGTGGCTTGCCCAGGCGTACCCAGGTCCTGGCCGATCACCTGATCGGTTGGTTCAAGCGCAGTGGGGAGGCGCTGGACCGCCTGTAATCAGTTGTTTGGCGCATAAAAAAACGGCCCGAAGGCCGTTTTCTCTTGACTGCCAGGGCTTAGCCGCCCAGATACGCTTCGCGCACCTTGGGGTCGGTCAGCAGGGCTTCACCAGTGCCTTGCATGACCACCCGGCCGTTCTCCAGAACGTAGGCGCGGTCGGCGATCTTTAATGCCTGGTTGGCGTTCTGCTCCACCAGGAACACCGTCACACCGTCCTTACGCAGTTGTTCGATGATATCGAAGATCTGCTGGATGATGATCGGGGCCAGACCCAGCGACGGCTCGTCGAGCAGCAGCAGCTTGGGTTTGCTCATCAGCGCCCGGCCGATGGCGAGCATTTGCTGCTCGCCGCCAGACATGGTGCCGCCGCGTTGGGCAAAGCGTTCCTTCAGACGTGGGAAAAGCCCCAGGACTTTGTCCATTTGCTCCTGGTAATCGCCCTTGTCGGTGAAGAATCCGCCCATGGCGAGGTTCTCCTCCACCGTCAGGCGGGAAAACACCCGACGACCTTCCGGCACCACGGCAATGCTCTTGCGCATGATCTGCGCCGAGGTCTGCCCCACGAGTTCTTCACCCAGGTAGCGGATGCTGCCACTGTGAGCCTGCGGCGAGCCGCAGAGGGTCATCAGCAGGGTCGACTTGCCGGCGCCGTTGGCACCGATCAGGGTGACGATTTCGCCCTGGCGGATTTCCACGTTGACGCTGTGCAGGGCCTGGATCTTGCCGTAGAAGGTGGAAACGTTATCGAATTGCAGCATTTACGCTTCCCCCAGGTAGGCTTTGATCACTTCAGGATTGTCACGGATCTGTTCCGGCGTGCCGTCGGCCAGCGGTGTGCCCTGGTTGATCACGACGATGTGGTCGGAAATGCTCATGACCAGTTTCATGTCGTGCTCGATCAGCAACACGGTGACGTTGTGTTCTTCACGCAGGACGCTGATCAGCGCCTTGAGGTCTTCGGTTTCCTTGGGGTTCAGGCCGGCGGCCGGTTCGTCGAGCATGAGGATCCGCGGACGGGTCATCATGCAGCGGGCGATTTCCAGGCGCCGTTGCTGACCGTAGGCCAGGGTGCCGGCGGTACGGTTGGCGAACTCCTTGAGGTTGACCTTCTCCAGCCAGTACTCGGCAAACTCCATGGCCTCGCGTTCGCTTTTGCGGAACGACGGGGTCTTGAACAGGCCGGCCAGGAAGTTGGTGTTCAGGTGACGGTGCTGCGCGATCAAGAGGTTCTCGACCGCGGTCATGTCCTTGAACAACCGCACGTTCTGGAACGTACGCACCACACCTTTGAGGGCAATCTTGTGGCCGGGCAGGCCTTCGATCGGCTCGCCGTCCAGCAGGATGCTGCCGCCGCTCGGCTTGTAGAAACCGGTGAGGCAGTTGAACACGGTGGTCTTGCCAGCGCCGTTGGGACCGATCAGGGCCACGACCTGTTTTTCCTTGACGGTCAGGGCCACGCCGTTGACCGCCAGCAGGCCGCCGAAGCGCATGCTCAGATTTTCGACTTTGAGGATCTCACGGCTCATTTTCGCAGCTCCATGTGAGGACGTTGCATGGGCAGCAGGCCTTGAGGACGCCAGATCATCATCAGCACCATCAAGGCGCCGAACATCAACATGCGGTACTCGCTGAACTCACGCATCATTTCCGGCAGCAGGATCATCACCACGGCGGCAAGAATCACCCCCAGTTGCGAGCCCATGCCACCCAATACGACGATGGCGAGAATGATCGCCGACTCGATGAAGGTGAAGGACTCCGGTGTGACCAGACCCTGACGGGCAGCAAAGAAGCTCCCGGCAAAACCGGCAAAGCTGGCACCCAAGGTGAAGGCCGACAGCTTGATGACCGTGGGATTGAGACCCAGGGCACGGCAGGCGATTTCGTCTTCACGCAGGGCTTCCCAGGCACGGCCGATCGGCATGCGCAGCAAGCGGTTGATCACGAACAACGCACCGAGGGCCAGCAACAGGGCAACCAGGTAGAGGAAGATCACCTTGTTGATCGAGTTGTACGGCAGGCCGAAGTACTCGTGGAACGTCTGCAGCCCTTCGGCGGCCTTACGTTCGAAAGTCAGACCGAAGAACGTAGGCTTCTCGATGTTGCTGATGCCGTTCGGGCCGCCGGTGAGGTCGGTCAGGTTACGCAGGAACAGGCGGATGATCTCGCCAAAACCCAGGGTCACGATCGCCAGGTAGTCGCCGCGCAAGCGCAGTACCGGGAAGCCGAGCAGGAAGCCGAAAGTGGCCGCCATCAACCCGGCGATAGGCAGGCAGATCCAGAAGCTCAGGCCGTAGTAATGCGACAGCAGCGCATAACTGTAGGCGCCGACGGCGTAGAAGCCGACGTAACCCAGGTCGAGCAGGCCGGCCAGGCCGACCACGATGTTCAGGCCCAGGCCGAGCATCACATAGATCAGGATCAGGGTGGCGATATCCACCGCCCCGCGCGAGCCGAAGAACGGCCAGACCAGGGCGCCGACGATCAGGGCCAGGATGATCCAGCGCTGAGTGGTGGGCAGGGTCAGGAAGTTGCTGGCCTTGGCCGGGATCAGCGGCATGTTTGGCGAGGATTTCCACGCCGCGCTGATCTGGTGGCTGAACAGGACCCGCAAAAACATCAGGACCGAACACAGGGCGATGGTCGCCAGGATGGCCGGGCTGGTGTTGTGGACTTCCAGGTTGATGCCGACGATGGTCAGTTTCAGACCCAGTACCGGGTAGGCCACGGCCCACACCAGCAAGGCGCTGAACAGCGCCGATTTAAGATTCCTAGTCATACTTTCTCAACCTCCGGACGGCCCAGAATGCCGGTCGGACGGAACAACAGCACCAGAACCAACAAGCCGAATGCCACGACGTCCTTGTACTGGTCGCCGAAGATGTCAGCACCGAATGCTTCAGCCACACCCAGCACCAGACCGCCAAGCATGGCGCCCGGAATACTGCCGATGCCGCCCAGTACCGCGGCGGTGAAGGCCTTGAGCCCGACCAGGAAGCCGGCGTTCGGGTTGATCACACCGTATTGCATGCTCAGCAGGACGGCCGCGATCGCCGCCAGTGCAGCACCGATGATGAAGGTCAGGGCAATGATGTTGTTGGTGTTGATACCCAGCAGGTTGGCCATCTTGATGTCTTCGGCGCAGGCGCGGCAGGCACGACCCAGGCGCGAACGGGAGATGAACATCGTCAGGCCAAGCATGGCCACCAGCGTCACCACGAACACCACGATCTGCATGTAGGAAATCATTACTTCCGATGCACCGCCTGGCCCGATGGAGAAGTTGCCCGGGATCAGGTTGGGAATGGACTTGTCCTTGGAGTCTTGCGCCAGCAGAACCGTGTTCTGCAGGAAGATCGACATGCCGATGGCGGAAATCAGCGGAATCAGACGGTTACTGCCACGCAATGGGCGGTAGGCGATCCGTTCGATGCTGTAGCCGTAGGCACTGGTAACGACGATGCTCGCGATGAAGGCTGCGGTCATCAACAACGGGACGCTGTCGAGTCCCATCATGGCCAGCCCGGCGATGGCGATGAACGCCACGTAGGAGCCGATCATGTAGACCTCGCCGTGGGCGAAGTTGATCATTCCAATGATGCCGTAAACCATCGTATAGCCGATGGCGATCAGGGCATACGTGCTGCCAACGGTCAGACCGTTAACCAGCTGTTGGAAAAAGTGATAGAGGTCAGGCATTACAACGCTCCTAAAAACCTGATACGCATTTCACTGGTGGAGTCATTTTCCCGCTCGAGCCCCGAGGATCTGCATCCTCTTCGGGCATGAGGTTTGCCAGCGAACCGCTGATGACGGTTTTGAGATTTTCAGGTGGGGAGGCTTGCGGATCACGCAGGCGCGGCCCATACATTCGTAAAACAAAGCCCACGGCACGCCGTGGGCTTTGTTGGCAGTCAGTCAGGCAAGGCCTTACTGAGGCGAAACTTCGGTTTTAGGTTTACCGAAGTGCCACTGGTAGACCACGAACTTGAAGTCTTTCAGGTCGCCCTTGGCGTCGAAGCTCAGGTCGCCAGTCGGGGTTTTGAAAGTACCGGCGTGGATGGCTTCTGCCACCTTGGCCGCGTCTTCGCTCTTGGCTGCAGTGATGCCGCCGGCGATGACTTCAACAGCCGAGTACGCCGGGAACACGAACGGGCCGCTCGGGTCTTCTTTCTTGGCCTTGAATGCATCAGCCAGGGCAACGTTGGCCGGGTCCTGGTCGAAGGACTTCGGCAGGGTTACCAGCAGGCCTTCGGAAGCGTCCTTGGCGATCTGCGAGATGGAGTCGTTACCCACGCCTTCCGGACCCATGAACTTGGCTTTCAGGCCTTTTTCCTGGGATTGACGCAGGATCAGGCCCAGCTCCGGGTGGTAGCCGCCGTAGTAGACGAAGTCGACGTTGGCTTGCTTGAGCTTGGCGATCATCGAGGAGAAGTCTTTGTCGCCGGCGTTGATGCCTTCGAACACGGCAACCTTGACGCCTTTCTTCTCGAGGGTTTGCTTGACGGCGGTGGCGATGCCTTCACCGTATTGCTGTTTGTCGTGCAGTACGGCAACGATTTTCGGTTTTACGTGATCGGCAATGTAGTTACCGGCGGCAGGGCCCTGGGCGCTGTCGAGGCCGATGGTACGGAAGACCATTTTGTAACCACGGGCGGTGATGTCCGGGCTGGTGGCAGCCGGGGTGATCATGATCACGCCTTCGTCTTCGTAGATGTCCGAAGCCGGTTGAGTGGAGCTGGAGCACAGGTGACCGACCACGAACTTGACGCCATCGTTGACGACTTTGTTGGCAACGGCCACGGCTTGTTTTGGATCGCAGGCGTCATCGTATTCAACGGCTTCGAGTTTCTTGCCGTTGACGCCGCCTTTGGCGTTGATTTGTTCGATGGCCATTTTGGCGCCACTGAACTGCATGTCGCCGTATTGGGCTACAGGGCCGGTTTTAGGGCCGGCAATGCCGATCTTGATGGTGTCAGCTGCGAACGAATGGCTGGCAACCCCGGCCAGAACCATAGCGGCAAACAGTTTGGAAATCTGCTTAGTAGCCTTATTCATAGTGCTCCACTCTTACTGTTGTAATTTTTATAGTTCTGGCGGCCTGAGGCGCAGAACCGGTAGATGACCTAAGTCTCTCGCGGAAATGCCCCTGGCAACTGTACCGGTACAGTGTAGAGCGCCGGTTGTTCGCTTGAAAAGCTGGCTGCTGGGGGCAAAACCTGGTGGTGTCGCTTTATTGAAAGAAAAAGACAGAATAACGCCATGGCTTTGGCCGGCTTATAGCTGAATCAGCAGCATTGCCTGGGCGTTCCGGTACTTTTCGTTCGATGACGCATTTGAATCCGGGTTTTTCTGCCAGAGCACCAACGTTATGATTGCGTCGATTTCATTTGCGGACAGGACCCATGACTCAAGAACCTAGCACCCTCTATGCCAAGCTGCTTGGTGAAACTGCATCTATTACCTGGAAGGAACTGGAACCGTTCTTTGCCAAGGGCGCCCTATTGTGGGTCGATCCTGGCCTGGATTTGATCGCCGCTGCCGAGGCGGTGGCGCAGGACGAAGGCGAGAAAGTGGCTGCCTGGCTGGCCGCCGACCAGCTCGCGAAGCTGTCTGAAACGCGGGCGCTGGATCTTTTCGAGCGCGATCCAGAACTGTGGGCTGTGGTGGTTTCACCGTGGATTCTGATCCAGGAAAGGGCGCCGGTTTAACGCAGTGCACCCGTTTGGTGCGAAGGCTGCGCCAGGTAAAGTGTGTAGCGGAGTAGCGTGATGGCACGTTGCCGTAGAGAAAGGCCACAGCCAGGCCTGATCGAGGGTGACGTTCGCGTAATGGGAACAGTTTATTGAGCAGCCGAATGGCTGCTTAATTGTTTCTGGATGTACCTTGCTGACCTTTGTTTGACCATTCCGGCTGGTGGCGCACGCGGCTTTCCCAAGTCTCGGTGAATCAGCGACTATTCGCAGACTTTCTATCGCGCAGAGGCATATCAATGGCATCGTTACCTTCACTTGCGTTCGCCGGCATCGGCTTGATGGGCTTGCCGATGTGTCGTCGCCTGCTGGCTGCGGGTTATCCGCTGACGGTGTGGAATCGTCATCCGCAAAAGTGCGCTGCCCTGGTCGAGGCGGGTGCCCGGCAGGTGGCGAGCCCGGCCGAACTCTGTGATCACGCCGACCTGGTGATGTTGTGCCTGGCCAATACCGAGGTGGTGCGCGAGGTGGTGTTTGGTCCGGCGGGCGTGGCCAGTGGCGCGAAGGCTGGACAGTTGCTGGTGGATTTCTCCAGCCTGGAACCGACCGCCACCCGGGGCATGGCCGCGCAACTGTCCAGCGACTGCTCCATGGGCTGGCTCGATGCACCGGTGTCCGGTGGCGTGCCTGGTGCCGAGGCTGGGAGCCTGGCGATCATGGTTGGAGGGGCGACGGCTGATCTGGAGCGGGTTCGCGCCGTGCTGCTCAACCTCGGCCAGCGAGTCACGCACATGGGCGCGGTGGGGGCGGGGCAGGTGACCAAGGCTTGCAACCAGATGATCGTGGCCTGCAATGCCCTGGTGATTGCCGAAGTGGTGGCACTGGCCGAGCGTTCAGGTGTCGATGCAAGCCGGTTGGCGGACGCCTTGAGCGGCGGTTTTGCCGACTCCAAACCGCTGCAGATACTGGCTCCGCAGATGGCCGAAAGCCGCTTTGAACCGGTGAAGTGGCACGTGCGGACCCTGCTCAAGGACCTGGATGGCGCCGTGCAGTTTTCTCGCGAGCAGGGTTCGGCGACGCCAATCAGTGGCCTGGCCGCACAGCTGATGCGCTTGCACGGTGGCCAGGGCTTCCTGGAAAAGGACCCGGCAACCTTGATTCATCTGTATCGCGCACCAGCGACAAAGGGCTGACCGGCTGTAGGGGATTACGCTGGTTGAGCTCATTGAGAATCGGCCGCAGCTCAGCCAGCGGCACTGGGCAGCTCATCAGGTAACCCTGGATGAAATCGCAGCCAAAACGTTCGAGGAAGCGGTACTGCTCGAAGGTTTCGACGCCCTCGGTGACCACCTGCAACTGCAGGGTATGGGCCATGACAATAATGGCCTGGACGATTTCCATGTCTTGCGTTGAATCCGGGATGTCCTGGATGAACGAGCGGTCGATCTTCAGCGTGTTCAAGGGCAGGCGCTTGAGGTAGGCGAGGGACGAGTAGCCGGTGCCGAAGTCATCAATGGACAGGGAAACCCCAAGGGCACGGATTTGCTTGAGCAGCACCAGGGTGTTGGTGATGTTGCCCATCAGCGCGTTTTCGGTGACCTCCAACTCCAGCCTGTCTGCCGCTACCCCGGCCGAGTGCAGGGCCTGCTCGATTTCGTCGGCCAGCTCCGGGCGCGCCAGGTTGAGCGGGGAGCAGTTGACCGCGATCTTCAGCGAGTCGCAGCCGTGTCGGGACAGTTCGCCGAGGTCTGCACAGGCTTTGCGCAGCACCCAGTTGTCGAGTTCGGCAATCAGCCCGTTGGCCTCGGCAATGGCGATGAAACGGTCGGGTGCCAGCACGCCGTGGAGCGGATGCTGCCAGCGGATCAGGGCCTCCAGCTTGGTCACCTGGCCGGTCCGCAGGTCGTAGATCGGCTGGTAATACAGTAGCAGCCCGCTGTCGTCGCGCAGGGCGTTGCGCAGTTCTTCTTCGAGCTGCAGGGCCACCGTTGCCCGGGTTTTCAACTGCTCGTTGAAAAAATGCACACCGTTACGCCCATTGGCCTTGGCTTGGTACAGCGCCAGGTCGGCGTGTTTGAGCAGTTCCTCGCAGTGCTGGCCATCGTCGGGGAACACGCTGATGCCAATGCTCGTGGTCATGACCATGCGCCGTCCGGCCAGCTCGATCGGCGCTTTCATTTTCTGCATGATGCGCTCAGCCACTTGCTGGGCCTCCTCGCGATCCAGCAGATTGACCAGCACGCAGAACTCATCGCCGCCAAACCGTGCGACCACGTCGTCATGGCTGCGGACCGAGCTTTTGATATGCCCGGCAATTACCTTCAATAGGCTGTCCCCGGCATCATGGCCAAGGCTATCGTTGATGCGCTTGAAGTGATCGATATCAAGGAACATGATCGCCAGCTTGCCACCCTGTGCGGTTTTCTCCGCAAGCTTCTCGGCAAAGATCTGGTTGAAGCCGCGACGGTTGATCAGGTTGGTCAGGGGGTCGTAAAGCGCCACTTGCTGCAACGACTGCCTGGCTTGGTCCAGCTGGCAGAGCAGGGCATTGACCCGGCACAGGTCACGTTCCTTGTGTTGCAGTTTGCGGTCCGCCAGTGCTGCGCTGACGCTGCTGCCGATCACCAGCAAGGTGATCACGGTGATGGTCACACCCAGTTGCAGCGGGTTGTGGGGCACCGCGAGTGGGGCCGGCACGCCCTCCGGTAGCACCAGCGTCATGGCCCACATGCCGGTGAAGTGCATGCTGACAATGCCGCCCCCCAGCAACAGGCTGGTCGCGTACTTGAGCAGTTGGTGCAACACCCCGCTGCCAGTGCGCAGGCAGTGCGAGAGCAGCAAAGCTACGGCGCTGGCGAGAATGGCGATGATGATCGATACGGCGAACAGTCCTGGCGCGAAGTAGATCTGGGCGCTGGAACGCATGGCTGCCATGCCCACGTAATGCATGGCGGCAATCCCCACTCCGACACCGATCGAGGCGCTGACGTACTGCCAGGGACGCGGCTCTGGATGGCTCAGGGTGTCCATGGTCAAGAAGGCGGCGAGAAAGGCAATCAGCAGCGAGAGCAGGGTAATCGACAGGTCATAGTGGATGGTGATCGGCGCCTGGAATGCCAGCATGCCGATGAAGTGCATGGCCCAGATGCCGCCGGCCAGACAGCCGGCTCCGACCCAGCGCCAGCGCCTTTGCGAGCGTGGATCTTCGACATGGCCGACCCGCTCCGCCATGTCCAGAGTGGCAAAACTGGCTGCGCAGGCGACCAGGTAGGCCAGCAGCACCAACGCCGGGTCGTGGCTGCAGTTGAGTATGACCTGGCCGCCGCTTGCGGGCAGTTCGCTGCTGAAATGCCATCCTAGCCAGGCCATCGCATGCCCCGTCGTTGAAACGTCTCGCAGGCGCCATGAACGCTGGCGAATGGCTGGAGTATAGAAGCCGGCAGCGCAGTGAAAGCGGTGATGGCGCATTGCCTCTTATTATTTTGTACTTAGCTATATAGCGTTTAGAGATATAGCTAGGGGAATGCGAGTCGCGGCCTTCGATAAGCCGACATCAGCCTTACGAATAATTACAGACAGCGCGCAGGCGCCTGACTAGATTGCAGGTTCCGGGTTGGCAGTAGCGCGCCCATAACAATAAATAAAAAGAGACGGACCCATGCAGAACTCGACCCAAGCGGCGAATGCCTGGCGCATTCTGTTCCTGCTGTTCCTGGCCAATCTGTTCAACTTCTTCGACCGCACCATTCCGGCCATCATCATCGAGCCGATCCGCATGGAGTGGCACCTGAGCGACTTTCAGCTGGGGATCATCGGAACTGCATTCACCATCGTCTATGCGATTGCCGGGCTGCCGCTGGGGCGGATGGCCGACACCGGTTCGCGCAGCAAGCTGATGGGCTGGGGGCTGGCGGTGTGGAGCGGGCTGACGGCGGTCAATGGGCTGGTGGGCAGTTTCTGGAGTTTCCTGATCGTGCGCATGGGCGTGGGCATCGGTGAGGCCAGTTACGCTCCGGCCGCCAACTCGCTGATCGGCGACCTGTTTCCTGCCCATCGCCGGGCGCGGGCGATGGGCATTTTCATGCTCGGACTGCCCCTGGGCTTGTTGCTGGCGTTCTTCACCATCGGTGCCATGGTCAAGGCCTTCGATAGCTGGCGTGCACCCTTTTTCATCGCGGCAGTGCCGGGGTTGATCCTGGCGGTCTTCATGTTCTTCATCAAAGAGCCCAAGCGCGGTGCGGCGGAAACCGTGCAGATATCCCAGGAACGGGTCGACCGGCCGATTCGTCGGGTCCTGGCGATTCCGACCTTTCTCTGGCTGGTGATGGCCGGCCTGTGCTTCAACTTCGCCACCTATGCCTGCAACTCGTTCCTGGTGCCGATGCTGCAGCGTTATTTCCTGCTGCCGCTGCAGGATGCAGCCGTGGCCACCGGGGTGATTGTCGGGGTTACCGGGTTGTTTGGCTTGACGCTGGGCGGCTGGGTGGCCGACAAGATTCATCAGCGGGTGGCCAGTGGTCGGCTGTTGTTCGCGGGCTTCAGCCTGATTATCTCGACCCTGTGCACGGCGTGGGCGCTGCATGCCGGGCGTATTGAAATCGGGGTGTTCGTGGCGGTGTTCAGCCTGGGCTGGTTGTTTGCCTACAACTTCTATACCTGCGTATACACGGCGATCCAGGACGTGGTTGAACCGCGCTTGCGGGCGACGGCCATGGCGCTGTTCTTCGCCGGGTTGTATCTGTTGGGGGGCGGCCTGGGGCCCGTGGTGGTCGGCGGGCTGTCCGATCACTTCGCCCATACGGCGATGCAAGCGGCGGGTGCCGAGCAGATGACCGAAGCCTTCAAGGCCGTCGGCCTGCACGATGCGATGTACCTGATTCCGGTCGCGCTGTTGCTCACCATGGTCTTCCTGTTCCTGGCAGCGCGCTGTTTTGTCCGCGATGCCAAGCGCATGAAGGAGGGGATGGGGGCGGTGGTTGAGCCTGGAGTTGGTGCGGTGTCTGCGGGTTAAGCACCACAGACTTCGGCAGATCCCACAGAAAAGCAAAAGGCCCGCATCGCTGCGGGCCTTTTTGATCGCGGTGCAAGGCGGGGGGTTAACCCGCCACCAGCACCCGGATCGCCTCCAGGCGCAGGGCCGCTTTGTCGAGCATGGCCAGGCCTTGTTCGCGCTGGTGGCGCAGGGCAACCAGCTCGCTGTCACGCACCGTCGGGTTGACGGCTTGCAAGGCGGTCAGGCGCGCCAGTTCTTCATCGGTGTCGGCTGCCAGGCGGCGTTGTGCTTCGGCTACCCGTTCAGCGTGGCGCGGGGTGATCTTCTCTTCGCCGGCGTTGATGCGCGGTGTCAGTTGATCACGCTGGGCCTGGATGAACTTGTTGGCGCTGGCGCGGGGCACGCTTTCGAGCTGGTCGTTGAGGGTCTCGAACGACACCCGGCTCGACAGGTCGTTGCCATTGGTGTCCAGCAGACAGCGCAGGGCTGCCGGCGGCAGGTAACGGCCCAGTTGCAACGAGCGTGGGGCGACCACTTCGCTGACGTAGAGCAGTTCCAGCAACACGGTGCCGGGCTTGAGTGCCTTGTTCTTGATCAGCGCGACCGCGGTGTTGCCCATCGAGCCGGACAGTACCAGGTCCATGCCACCCTGAACCATCGGGTGCTCCCAGGTGATGAATTGCATGTCTTCGCGAGACAGCGCCTGGTTGCGGTCGTAGGTGATGGTCACGCCTTCGTCGTCGCCCAGCGGGAAGCTGGCGTCGAGCATTTTTTCGCTCGGTTTGAGGATCAGGGCGTTTTCCGAGTGGTCTTCGCTGTCGATGCCGAAGGCGTCGAACAGGGTTTCCATATAGATCGGCAGGGCGAACTGATCGTCCTGTTCAAGGATCGCTTCGACCAGGGCATCGCCTTCGCCAGCACCGCCGGAGTTGAGTTCCAGCAGGCGGTCACGGCCGCTGTGCAGCTCGGCTTCCAGGGCTTCGCGAGTCCCGCGGGCCTCATCGATCAGCGCTTGCCACTCGCCGTCGTCGGCTTCTTCCAGCAGCGGCAGCAGGCGTGGGCCGAACTGGTGCTGCAGGGCGTTGCCGGTCGGGCAGGTGTTGAGGAATGCGTTCAGTGCTTCGTGGTACCACTGGAACAGGCGCTCTTGCGGGCTGGTTTCCAGGTACGGCACGTGCAACTCGATGACATGCTTCTGGCCGATCCGGTCCAGACGACCGATCCGCTGTTCCAGCAGGTCCGGGTGCGCTGGCAGGTCGAACAGCACCAGGTGATGGGAGAACTGGAAGTTGCGACCTTCACTGCCGATTTCCGAGCAGATCAGTACCTGGGCACCGAACTCTTCATCGGCAAAGTAGGCCGCTGCGCGGTCACGCTCGAGGATGTTCATGCCTTCATGGAACACCGTGGCCGGGATGCCGGAGCGCACGCGCAGGGCGTCTTCCAGGTCCATCGCGGTTTCCGCGTGGGCACAGATCACCAGGACCTTGGTGCGCTTGAGCATCTTCAACTGGTCGATCAGCCACTCCACGCGTGGGTCGAACTTCCACCAGCGTTGTTCTTCGTCGGCATCCGGTTGGGCCTGGAAGCTGACTTCCGGGTACAGCTCGGCGTGATCGCCCAGCGGCAGCTCGAGGTATTCGTCCGGGCACGGCAGCGGGTAAGGGTGCAGCTTGCGCTCAGGGAAACCTTGCACTGCGGCGCGGGTGTTGCGAAACAGCACGCGGCCAGTGCCGTGGCGATCCAGCAATTCGCGGACCAGGCGGGCGCTGGCTTCGATGTCGCCATCGTTGACCGCGGTCAGCAGGGCTTCGCCCTCGTCGCCGAGGAAACCCTGGATGGTCTTGTGGGCGGCCGGGGACAAACGGCCCTGGTCCATCAGTTCCTGAACGGCTTCGGCCACCGGGCGATAGTTCTCGCTCTCGGCGCGGAAGGCCTTGAGGTCATGGAAACGGTTCGGATCAAGCAGGCGCAGACGGGCGAAGTGGCTGTCCTGGCCCAGTTGTTCCGGGGTGGCAGTCAGCAGCAGGACGCCAGGGATGGTCTCGGCGAGTTGTTCGACCAGCGAGTACTCGGGGCTGACATGGTCTTCGTGCCACACCAGGTGGTGAGCTTCGTCGACCACCAGCAGGTCCCAGCCCGCGGCGAACAGGGCATCCTGGGCTTTCTCGTCGTCGACCAGCCACTCCAGGGCTACTAGCGCGAGCTGGGTGTCTTCGAACGGGTTGCTGGCATCGCTTTCGATAAAACGTTCTTCGTCGAACAGCGCGACCTGCAGGTTGAAGCGCCGGCGCATTTCCACCAGCCATTGGTGCTGGAGGTTTTCCGGCACCAGGATCAGCACGCGGTTGGCGCGACCGGAGAGCAGTTGGCGATGGATCACCAGGCCGGCTTCGATGGTTTTACCCAGGCCCACTTCGTCCGCCAGCAGAACCCGCGGCGCAATACGGTCAGCCACTTCACGGGCAATGTGCAACTGGTGCGCGATAGGTTGTGCGCGCACGCCACCCAGGCCCCAGAGCGACGACTGCAACTGGCGGCTGGTGTGTTCCAGGGTGTGGTAACGCAGGGAGAACCAGGCCAGTGGGTCGATCTGCCCGGCGAACAGACGGTCGCTGGCCAGGCGGAACTGGATGAAGTTCGACAGTTGGGTTTCGGGCAGGGTGACCGGCTCGTTCTCTGCGTTGAGCCCGTGGTAGACCAGCAGGCCGTCGACGTCGTCGACTTCGCGCACGGTCATTTTCCAGCCTTCGAAGTGCGTAATGGTGTCGCCCGGCGAAAACCTCACGCGGGTGAGGGGCGCATTCCGTAGCGCATACTGGCGGGTGTCGCCAGTGGCCGGGTAGAGCACGGTCAGCAAGCGACCGTCCTGTGCCAGAACGGTGCCTAGACCTAGCTCTGCTTCGCTGTCACTAATCCAGCGTTGCCCCGGTTGATACTGCTGCGCCATGCTGCCTGACTCCCGCCTTGAAAAAGCCGACTATCTTAACGGATCGCTGCCTTCAGAGCCAAAGGACTCTCATAAAAACTACTAGTCTTACGGTAGCGCATCGAGCCGATTGGTGATTGTGAGTGTCAACTGGCTCACAAGTTTGCGACCGATGGCTCAAGTCGCTGGTCAAACAGCCGACAGCCTGCCGACAGGAGACCCTCACCATGCTGCCACCCATGCTTCCCTTGAGCGCCGTGCCGATTACCTCCCAGCAGGATCCGGTACGGCCACGCCCGGACATCATGCCGGTGGCACCGGTGCAGCCCAGCTCCAGCGAGAGCACGATCGACCTGCAACAGCGCGATCCCGAGGAAGCGGCGATGGGGTTGCGTGAACAGCAGCGGCGTCAGTTGGCCCGCGATAAACGCCGGCGCGAAGCTGGCGACGATCCGCAGGTACCCCTGGCGGTGCCGGGCGACGAGTTGAATGCCGATAACACTGTGCCAGTGGTGGCGGTGATGGACGATCAGCCGCGCCAGGGGTTGTGGGTCGATATAGAGGTGTGAACTGCGAAGACCTTTTGTTGCGTTGCCAGGTGGCTGGTCTTCGTTGGCCAGAGGCCGCATTATTGCTCAACCTTGAGCGGGCAGGGTGACGTGGGTCGCTGTGCCGCGCCTGTATTGAACCGGAAGACGTAAACCACGCCATGAGCCAAGACGACAAGCTGATCGATCTCAACACCGAGCGCGCCAAGCGTGTGCATGACCTCAATGAGAAGCGCCTGAACGAAGTGCGCCAGGCATTTGAGCAGGCCATGCCGCTGGGCAAGGCGAAGAAAAAGCCGAAGAACAAACCGAAAAAGCGTTGACCCCACCCTGCATCTGTTGATGCAGGTCAGTTATTTCCCCGCCTTTACGCCCTGTCTTGGGCGACATTGATCCCGGTCAATTTTCTCCTGTGCCTGATTGGTTAACTTAGACCCATCGCAACGAGGCAAGCACAGGAGGCTGGTCATGTTTTTCGACAATGTGGTGATCGCCGGAGTGCTGACCGTCAGCCTCATGGTTCTGTTTTTCGTTGGGTTTGGATTTTTTATCTGGAAAGACTCGCATAAGCGCAAGAAGCCTTAGGTCTTTCTGGGAGCACGAGCACGCAAGGCATTTTGGGCAACTTCGGTTGCCCTTTTTTTTGGTTTGGATTTTTTGGGCATATCCGTTGCTGCGGTAGCGGCTGCTTAGGGTTTGGTGTTTTTTCCAACAAAAAAGGCGCGACCTCCAGGAGGGCGCGCCTTTTTATGTGCAGCTTTGAATCAGCTACCCAGGGCCTTCGAGGCCAGCCAGAACAGGCCGGCGGACAGGGCCACTGTGGCTGGCAGGGTCAGGACCCAGGCCAGCAAGATGGTCTTCACGGTTCCGCCTTGCAGGCCGCTTTTGTTGGCGACCATGGTACCGGCGACACCCGAGGACAGGACGTGGGTGGTCGATACCGGCAGGCTGAAGATGTTGGCCATGCCGATCATGCACGCGGCGGTGATCTGGGCCGACATGCCTTGTGCGTAGGTCATGCCTTGTTTACCGATCTTCTCGCCGATGGTCAGTACCACGCGTTTCCAGCCGACCATGGTGCCCAGGCCGAGTGCCAGCGCGACTGCCAGAATCACCCAGAATGGCGCGTATTCAGTGGTGGCGGTCAAGTCTTTGCGCAGCTTGTCGAGGTCGGCCTTTTCACGGGCGTCCAGGCCAGGCAGCTTGCCGACTTTCTTCGCAGTGTCGTCCAGGCAAAGCAGGTAGCGACGTACTTCGATGCGGCTTTCGTGCGGCAGCGAGTGGTAGTCGGCTACACCCTTGAGGGTGCCCAGCAGCGCGCTGATGGTCGGTTCGGTCTGTTGCGGATTGCAACGGAATTTCTCCGGCAGGTCTTCCTTCACGCTTTTGCCCAGGGCCAGGAACTCGCCCAGGGTGGCCTCGTTACGCTGATAGAACTGGCTCAGGTGCAAGGTCGCATCGCGAGTCCGCTCGATCTGGTAGGTGGTGCTGTTCAGGTCGAGAACGAACTGCGCCGGGACGATACCGATCAACACCAGCATGATCAGGCCGATGCCTTTCTGGCCATCGTTGGAGCCGTGCACGAAGCTCACCGCCATCGCCGAGATCACCAGGACCAGGCGGTTCCAGAACGGCGGGTGTTTCTTGTCGTCGATCTTGCGGCGCTGGTCCGGGGTCTTGTGCATCTTGGACAGCGGGCGCCACCATTTGAGGCCCAGCAGTACCAGGGCGGCCACCGCGAAGCCGGCCATTGGCGAGAGCACCAGCGAGGCGCCGATGTCGATAGCCTTCTGCCAGTTAACCCCGTCAACCAGTGGAATATCGTTGATCAGGGCGTTCGCCAGGCCGACACCGAGGATCGAACCGATCAGGGTGTGGGAGCTGGAGGCCGGAATACCGAAGTACCAGGTGCCCAGGTTCCAGGTGATGGCCGCCGCGAGGAGCGAGAACACCATTGCCAGCCCGTGGCCGGTGTTCACATTGATCAACAGTTCTACCGGCAGCAAATGGACAATGGCATATGCCACGCCCACGCCGCCCAGCAACACGCCAAGGAAGTTGAATACACCGGAGAAGAACACCGCCAGGTGGGGCGGCATGGCCTTGGTGTAGATAACAGTGGCTACCGCGTTAGCGGTGTCATGAAAGCCGTTGATGAACTCGAAGGCGAGGACAAAGGCCAGGGCGAGCAAGAGGCTCACAAGCACCCAAGCATCCAGTCCGCTGAATAAATCGATCATGAAGGTTTTCTGACCCGGTCATAAGGGGGCGCGATTATGCCAGAAAAGATGGTTAATCGATGCATCAGGTGCCGATCGGCAACATGTTTCATTCATTTAGTTTGTAACAAGACCCTAAGCCCCAGTCGCAGCGTAGGGTTTTTAACCCCTTGATTTTATTGGGTGCTTCGCCAGAAATCAGGTTTCCGTCGCCTCGGCCAATGGGGGATAACGCTGTATGAAATTTCTGAAATGAGGGGTCAGCTTTTAAGCCGTTCGCCTCAATTGGCGGGCAATGGCGGCCCGCGCC
Organism: Pseudomonas sp. Irchel 3H3; assembly: GCF_900187635.1. Taxonomy (NCBI): domain Bacteria; kingdom Pseudomonadati; phylum Pseudomonadota; class Gammaproteobacteria; order Pseudomonadales; family Pseudomonadaceae; genus Pseudomonas; species Pseudomonas sp. Irchel 3H3. The sequence goes on from NZ_FYEC01000005.1 coordinate 209,175, forward strand.
TGTCTTCAGCAGGCGCGGTGACGGAGCAACCTGCCCAGCGGCTGAGGGCAAGTTTTGAGCAACACTCAAGCGTTGGCGCTAGGGCTCTTCGGCCTTGAGGTCCTTTTCCATCTTTTGCAGTTCCTGGCTGAATGCCTGGTCCTGAACGCTGGCGCGCTTACGCCACGGTTTGCGTTCCGGTTCGGGCTGGGCGGCGTAGGTGGTGACTTCACCACCGTACACATCCTTGTAACGTTGTTCCTGGCGCTCAAGTTCGGCGCGCAGTTCGTCTTTCGTCACAGTGTTACCTAATCAAGTTGAAATAAACTCTGGTGAAACGCACTGCGCGGGGTCGGTTGATCGCAGGCGTCATCATGCAAGTAGCCACAGGCTGCTTGAATCACGAACGCACTGCACTGACAGCACCGTTGTTGCAGGCGGCCACAGCACCAGAGAAGAATCACTGATGTAGCATCAGTCTTCTTGTTTCCTGCAAGCGCATGGGCCGGGCATTCGAAATGCGCGTCTAGCGCTTGCCAGCAGGTAGCGGGGCCAAAGCCTTGCGCTGCCTGGGTGATGGGATCCGTTGTCGAGGCGAAACGGGGACATCACTGTGGCCATTATAGCGTTCAATCGAGCGCTGCCTATCGCCAATAAGTTAAATGTCCCCGGCCCCTTGTAAAAATGTTTTGTTACCTGGGTTGATTTTGAACCCATACAACAGACGTTTGTTTCCTGACGTCATTAATACAGCTGAAGTTTGTATGTGGGGGCACTCACTCGATTATCCAAGGACAAGTATGAAAGTCTGGTAAGGATACATGCTCTAAAGTCACCTCTCTAACAGGGTGCAGCCCGCAGTCGACAAGGCCTTTGGCGCTACGCGGGTGGATTGCGATTATCGGCTGGTGGTTCGATAATCGCCCAAAGTTGACTGCCCACGGCTTGTGCGCACGCTCGGGGGCAGCCTGTAATAGCTGACGAACCCTGGGGACCGACCTGAAATGAACGATCAATTGCGCAATTCCTTCACGTCAGCCGCGCCGCCGATTGTTGCTTCGCCCGCCAAGCGGATCCAGGCGTTTACCGGGGACCCGGACTTCATGACGTCCCTGGCCCGAGGCCTGGCCGTGGTGCAAGCTTTTCAGGAGCGCAAGCGCCACCTGACCATTGCGCAGATCAGCCACCGCACCGAAATTCCCCGCGCAGCGGTGCGTCGCTGCCTGCATACCCTGATCAAGCTTGGCTATGCCACCACCGACGGGCGAACCTATTCGCTGTTGCCCAAGGTGCTGACCCTGGGCCATGCCTACCTGTCTTCGACCCCCTTGGCGGTCTCGGCCCAGCCTTACCTGGACCGAATGAGCGAGCAATTGCACGAGGCCTGCAACATGGCCACGCTGGAAGGCAATGACATTCTGTACATCGCGCGCTCGGCGACGACCCAGCGCCTGATATCGGTAGACCTCTCGGTCGGCGGGCGCTTGCCGGCCTACTGCACGTCCATGGGGCGGATCCTGCTGGCGGCGCTGGATGATGCGTCATTGCGTGAGTACCTCGATCACGCCGACCTGCAGGCCAAGACCAGTCGCACCTTGCATACCCCCGAAGCATTGCTCGAGTGCCTGCAGGAAGTTCGCCAGCAGGGCTGGTGCATTGTCGACCAGGAGCTGGAGCAGGGCCTGCGCTCGATCGCCGTGCCGGTGTACGACGCCTCGGGCCAGGTGTTGGCGGCACTGAACGTCAGTACCCATGCCGGACGCGTCGGTCGCAACGAGCTGGAGCAGCGGTTTCTCCCGGGCCTGCTGAGTGCCAGCCGGGAACTGAGCGCCCAGCTGTTCGCCTGAACTGTTCGATAAACCGATATCGAGGCCAGGTGTCCTGAGAGGATCGATAGGCTGATAACAATCTGTTCGATAAACGAACACTTAGTCGATTATCGGATTGTTTGGGGTTTTTTAGCGGCTTACTCTTCAGTCAATCCGGCGCCGTACATCGCGCCTCGTCCTCCACGTCGGTTTACTCAAGCTCGGGAGTCCACCCCCATGGCAGAAATCCTTTCGCTGCACGATGCAGTGAAGCAATTCGTGAATGATGGTGACACGGTCGCCCTCGAAGGCTTCACTCACCTGATTCCAACCGCAGCGGGTCATGAAATCATTCGTCAGGGAAAGAAACACCTGACCCTGGTACGCATGACCCCCGACCTGGTCTACGACCAGTTGATCGGTGCCGGTTGCGCACGCAAGCTGATTTTCTCCTGGGGTGGTAACCCTGGCGTGGGGTCGCTGCACCGTCTGCGCGATGCCGTCGAGAAGCAATGGCCCCAGCCACTGGAAATCGAAGAACACAGCCACGCGGACCTGGCCAATGCCTACGTCGCGGGCGCCTCCGGACTGCCGTTCGCCGTATTGCGCGCCTACGCCGGTTCCGACCTGCCCAAGGTCAACCCGCTGATCAAGACCGTGACCTGCCCCTTCACCGGCGAAGTGCTGGCAGCGGTGCCGTCGGTGCGCCCGGATGTGACGGTGATCCACGCACAAAAGGCCGACCGCAAGGGCAACGTGTTGCTCTGGGGCATCCTCGGCGTGCAGAAGGAAGCGGCGCTGGCGGCCAAGCGTTGCATCGTCACTGTCGAAGAAATCGTCGATGACCTCAAGGCCCCGATGAATGCCTGCGTCCTGCCGACCTGGGCCCTGAGTGCGGTCTGCCATGTGCCGGGTGGGGCGCATCCGTCCTACGCCCACGGTTACACCGAGCGCGATAACCGTTTCTACCAAGCCTGGGACCCGATTGCCCGCGACCGTGAGACCTTCACCGCGTGGATCAATGAGTACATCCACGGCAGCGCTGACTTCAGTGAATTCCAGGCCAAGTTGGCTCGTGCTTCGGAGGCCAAATAATGACTTACTCCACCAATGAAATGATGACCGTGGCCGCCGCCCGCCGCCTGAAAAACGGTTCGGTGTGCTTCGTCGGCATCGGCTTGCCCTCCAAAGCCGCCAACCTAGCGCGCCTGACGTCTTCGCCGGACGTGGTGCTGATCTACGAATCGGGTCCGATTGGCGCCAAACCCAGTGTGCTGCCGCTGTCCATCGGTGATGGCGAACTGGCCGAAACCGCTGACACTGTGGTGCCGACCGGGGAGATTTTCCGTTACTGGCTGCAAGGCGGGCGCATCGACGTCGGCTTCCTGGGGGCGGCTCAGGTCGACCGGTTCGGCAACATCAACACCACGGTGGTCGGTGACTACCATCAGCCCAAGGTTCGTTTGCCCGGTGCCGGCGGCGCCCCGGAGATCGCCGGTTCGGCGAAAAGCGTGCTGATCATTCTCAAGCAGTCGGCCCGTTCGTTCGTCGACAAGCTGGACTTCATCACCTCGGTCGGTCACGGCGAAGGCGGCGACTCGCGCCAGCGCCTCGGCCTGCCAGGGGCTGGACCGGTGGGCATCATCACCGACCTGTGCATCATGGAGCCGGAAGCCGGCACCCATGAGTTCGTGGTCACAGCGCTGCACCCGGGAGTGACCCGCGAGCAAGTGGTGGCGGCGACCGGTTGGGCCATCCGTTTTGCCGAGCAGGTGCAGCAGACCGCCGAGCCGACAGCGGTCGAGCTGGCGGCCCTGCGCGATCTGGAAGCACGGACCGCCGCCGCCCACGGCCAGGCACCGGGAGAAGCATGATGCGCGAGGTGTATATCTGCGACGCGATTCGCACCCCCATCGGCCGCTTTGGTGGCGGCTTGTCCAGCGTGCGTGCCGACGACCTGGCCGCGGTGCCGATCAAGGCCTTGATCGAGCGTAACCCGGGCGTTGACTGGAGCGCGGTGGACGAGGTGTTCCTCGGCTGCGCCAACCAGGCCGGTGAAGACAACCGGAACGTCGCGCGCATGGCCTTGTTGCTGGCCGGATTGCCGCAGAGCATTCCCGGGGTGACCCTCAACCGCCTCTGTGCCTCGGGTATGGATGCCATTGGCACCGCCTTCCGGGCGATTGCCAGCGGCGAAATGGAGCTGGCGATTGCCGGTGGCGTCGAGTCGATGTCCCGCGCCCCCTTTGTCATGGGCAAGGCCGACGCGGCGTTCTCGCGCGGGATGAAACTGGAAGACACCACCATTGGCTGGCGCTTCATCAATCCCTTGATGAAAGCCCAGTACGGCGTGGACGCGATGCCGCAGACCGCCGACAACGTTGCGGACGACTACGGGGTTTCGCGCGCGGATCAGGACGCCTTTGCCCTGCGCAGCCAGCAACGTACTGCGGCGGCGCAGGCAGTAGGCTTTTTCGCCGAAGAAATCGTCCCGGTGCGTATTGCCCACAAGAAAGGCGAAAGCCTGGTAGAGCAGGACGAGCATCCCCGGGCCGACACTACCCTGGAAACCCTGGGCAAGCTCAAGCCAGTCAATGGCCCGGACAAAACTGTCACCGCCGGCAACGCGTCGGGCGTCAACGATGGTGCGGCGGCGATGATCCTGGCGTCCGCCGAAGCGGTGAAGAAACACGGCCTGACTGCGCGGGCCAAAGTGCTCGGCATGGCCAGTGCCGGCGTAGCTCCTCGAGTCATGGGCATCGGCCCGGTGCCAGCGGTGCGCAAGCTGATCGAGCGTCTGGGTGTGGCGATCAGCGATTTCGACGTGATCGAACTCAATGAAGCCTTCGCCAGCCAGGGCCTGGCGGTGCTGCGTGAACTGGGCCTGGCTGACGACGCGGCGCAGGTCAACCCCAACGGCGGCGCCATTGCCTTGGGACATCCATTGGGCATGAGCGGGGCGCGACTGGTGTTGACGGCCCTGCATCAACTGGAAAAAACCGGCGGTAAAAAAGCCTTGGCGACCATGTGTGTGGGTGTCGGCCAAGGCCTGGCGCTGGCGATCGAACGGGTCTGACCACCCCGTGGGCAAGCCCTGCTCCCGTAGGAGCAAGGCTTGCCCGCGAAGGCGTCATCACAGACGCGCAATTGCCTGAATGAGTGATTCCAGGGAACAGGAGTGTTGCAAAGTGTGTCTAGACTCTCACTGTCCCCATCGAGTGTAAAACCATGACATCTATGACAAGCCACTACACCGCTGAAGAGCGGGGTAAAAGAATATTTGCGATTGTCGGGGCTTCCTCCGGCAACCTGGTCGAATGGTTCGACTTCTACGTGTATGCGTTTTGCGCGATCTACTTCGCGCCAGCCTTCTTCCCCTCCGACAATCCCACGGTGCAACTGGTCAACACCGCCGGCGTGTTCGCTGCCGGGTTCCTGATGCGCCCCATCGGTGGTTGGTTGTTCGGCCGGGTAGCCGACAAGCACGGACGCAAGAATTCGATGATGATCTCGGTGCTGATGATGTGCGCCGGGTCTCTGCTGATCGCCTGTCTGCCGACCTACAAGGACATTGGCGTCTGGGCGCCGATCCTGCTGCTGGTCGCCCGGCTGTTCCAGGGTCTGTCGGTGGGTGGTGAGTACGGCACCACCGCGACCTATATGAGTGAAGTGGCGCTCAAGGGCCAGCGCGGTTTCTTTGCCTCGTTCCAGTACGTGACCCTGATTGGCGGGCAACTGCTGGCGGTGTTGCTGGTGGTGATCCTGCAGCAGTTCCTGTCCGAGGATGAATTGCGCGCCTGGGGCTGGCGGATTCCATTTGTCGTGGGGGCGGTTGCCGCGGTGATTTCGTTGCTGCTGCGTCGCTCGCTCAAGGAAACCACCAGCAAGGAAATGCGCGAAGACAAGGACGCCGGGAGCATCCGTGCGTTGTTCCGCGATCACAAGGCCGCCTTCATCACCGTGCTGGGCTACACCGCCGGCGGCTCGCTGATTTTCTACACCTTTACCACCTATATGCAGAAGTACCTGGTGAACACCGCCGGGATGCACGCCAAGACCGCCAGCTACATCATGACTGGGGCGCTGTTCCTTTATATGTGCATGCAACCGCTTTTCGGCATGCTGGCCGACAAGATCGGTCGACGTAGTTCGATGCTCTGGTTCGGTGCCCTGGGCACGCTGTGCACAGTGCCGATCCTGCTGAGCCTGAAGTCAGTCACAAGCCCGTTCCTGGCCTTCGTGCTGATTACCCTGGCGCTGGCGATCGTGAGTTTCTACACCTCCATCAGCGGTCTGGTGAAAGCCGAAATGTTCCCGCCACAAGTGCGCGCCCTGGGTGTGGGCCTGGCCTACGCGGTGGCCAACGCGATCTTCGGTGGTTCGGCGGAGTACGTGGCCCTGAGCTTGAAGTCGGTGGGGATGGAAAACTCGTTCTACTGGTACGTGACGGTGATGATGGCCATCGCGTTCCTGTTCAGCCTGCGCTTGCCCAAGCAGGCAGCGTATCTGCATCACGACCTTTGACCGGCCAGCGCGCGTCTGAATCGGGCGCGCGCTGTCCGCACACCTGGCCCTGGCGGTCTCAAGGAGAAAACTGTGGCATTTGTACAACTGGCCGACGGCGAACTGCACTACCAACTCGACGGACCCGAACACGCCCCGGTGCTGGTGCTGTCCAACTCACTGGGCACTGACCTGCACATGTGGGATGGGCAGATCCCGTTATTTGCCGAGCATTTTCGGGTATTACGTTTCGACACCCGTGGTCATGGTCGTTCGCTGGTGACGCCTGGGCCTTACAGCATCGAGCAACTGGGCCGTGACGTACTGGCCCTGCTGGACGCCTTGCATATCGAGCGCGCGCATTTCTGCGGTTTGTCGATGGGCGGCTTGATCGGCCAGTGGCTGGCGATCAATGCCAGCGAGCGTCTGTTGTCACTGGTGGTGTGCAACACCGCGGCGAAGATTGGCGAGCCGGCCATCTGGGACCCGCGCATTGAAATGGTCCTGCGCGATGGCGCGGCGGCGATGGTGGCCCTGGGCGATGCCTCCATTGCGCGCTGGTTCACCGCGGATTTCGCCGCGACCAATCCGGCGGCGACCAAGCGGATCACTGACATGCTGGCCGCGACTTCGCCACAAGGTTATGCGGCCAATTGCGCAGCGGTACGGGATGCGGATTTGCGTGAGCAACTGACGGCGATCCAGGTGCCGACGCTGGTGATCGCCGGCACTGAAGATGCGGTCACGCCGCCGGCCGGTGGACACTTCATCGAGCAGCGGGTGGCAGGTGCGCACTATGCCGAGTTCTATGCTGCGCACCTGTCCAACGTGCAGGCAGGCGATGCGTTCAGCCACTGTGTGCTGAACTTCCTGCGGGCCATCTGAGGCGCTGGAACCTGCGGCGCATTCAGTGCTTGTCGCGGCCCCAGATCCAGTTCCACGCCCCGGGCAATCGCGCGGGGTCATTGGCATCGCGCAGGGTGCGGGCCATGGCTGCGCGCTGCAAGGCGGCCGAGTCTTCATAGAACGGTTTGGCCGCCAAGGGCACGTGGGTCTCGCGTGCACTGTCGAGCAGAATCTGCAGGTACTCCTGCATGTGCCGGGCGGTATAGCGATTGAGGTCGTGAAACGTCACCACCACCGGAATCACGCCATCAACGGTCGGCAACTCGCCCTTGGCGATCCGCTCGCGGGTTTCTGACAGCTGCCTGAGCAGGTTGGCGCGTCGACGTGGACTGGCGGTGATCCCCCACACCTTGCCGTCATTGGCGCTCAAGTCAGTCAACAACACCTGCAGGCCATGCCGTTGATAGGCGGCGAAGGTGCGCGCGTCGTAGCTCCAGAACGGCGGGCGCACCAGGCTTGGTGCTGCGCCGGTGATCACGGTGATGTCGTCGGTGCCCCAGGTGAGCGACTGTTCGAGTACTTGCGGATCAAGAGAGCGATGATTGCTGTGCCACGGCGTGGCGGTGTGGAAGCCCAGGATGTGGCCAGCCGCGTGTTCACGCAGCATGGTTTTGCGCCCCCGTTCACTGCCGCCGGCCCGTGGCGCGCGAGTCTGGACAAAAAACACCGCCTTGATGCCTGGCTGAATCGGGTTGTTGGCCAGCACCTCAAGTACCGCCCGGCTCGGATTGGCCCAGCCGGAGGCGCTGGGGCCATCGTCGAAAGTGAGCAGGAAGCGGATCGGCGGGGAGGCTGCCAAGCGTTGCTCGGTCTGGGGTGTCAGGGCGATCGGCGGGCCGATACAGCCGCCAAGGCCGAGTGCCAGCGCGAGTACAGCGACAAAGGTGAAGAAGATTTTCATGGGGGCGAGGTGGCCGGGACGGGGTCGGGGGAGGAGCTGCGGTTGGCGCCTTAACGTTCACTGCTTTAGGGGCAGCCTGTCTAAGAGTGCCAGCGCTTCCAAGGGTTCAGCAGGCCGGGCAATTGTACCGCACCAAGGTGGGTTGAAAGAGGCGGGGCAAGCGTGTGAGGTGCCGGTCAGCTGCGCAGGCTTGCGATGGCAGCGATCCGGGCCTATGGTCCATGCGAGGCAGGCCTGCCCATGAGGGCCAGGCCTGGTCGCAGCGGTTGTCCATCCAGTGCGGATTCGCGCCACGAGGTGAAGACATGCCAGACAACTCCCGTCCTGCCGTACTTGAACTGATTGGTAATACCCCGCTGGTGCAGATCAGCCGCTTTGATACCGGCCCCTGCACCCTGTTCCTCAAGCTTGAGTCACAGAACCCCGGTGGTTCGATCAAGGACCGCATCGGCCTGGCGATGATCGACGCCGCCGAGCGCGATGGCCGCCTGCGTCCGGGTGGCACCATCGTCGAGGCCACGGCTGGCAATACGGGCCTGGGCCTGGCCCTGGTGGGCCGCGCCAAGGGTTATCGGGTGGTGCTGGTGGTGCCGGACAAGATGTCCACCGAGAAGGTGCTGCACCTCAAGGCCATGGGGGCCGAGGTGCACATCACCCGCTCCGATGTCGGCAAGGGGCATCCGGAGTATTACCAGGACGTCGCCGCGCGGCTGGCGCAGGAAATCCCCGAGGCGTTTTTTGCCGACCAGTTCAACAACCCCGCCAACCCGCTGGCCCATGAGTGCAGCACCGCGCCAGAGATTTGGGCGCAGACCCAGCATGACCTGGACGCCATCGTCGTCGGCGTCGGCTCGGCCGGTACCCTGACCGGGCTGACCCGTTTCTTCCGCCGAGTACAGCCGGACCTGGCCATGGTGCTGGCCGATCCTGTTGGTTCGGTGATGGCCGAATACAGCCGCAGCGGTACCCTTGGCACCCCCGGCTCGTGGGCGGTGGAGGGCATCGGCGAGGACTTCATCCCGTCCATCGCCGACCTGTCCAGCGTGCGCCAGGCCTATTCGATCAGCGATGAAGAAAGCTTCGAACATGCCCGCCAGTTACTGCGCGTCGAAGGCATTCTCGGCGGATCCTCCACCGGCACGCTGCTGGCGGCGGCCTTGCGCTACTGCCGCGAGCAGACCGAACCCAAGCGAGTGGTCAGTTTTGTCTGCGATACCGGCACCCGCTACTTGTCCAAGGTCTACAACGACCAGTGGATGACCGATCAGGGCTTGTTGCAGCGCAAGCGCTACGGCGACCTGCGGGACCTGATCGCCAGGCGTTTCGAGGACGGCCGGGTGATCAGCGTCGGCCCCGACGACACGCTGCTGACCGCTTTCCAGCGCATGCGCCTGGCGGATGTGTCGCAGTTGCCGGTACTGGTCGATGGCCAGCGCCTGGTGGGCGTACTCGACGAATCGGATGTGTTGCTGGGGGTGCATCAGGATGCTGCGCACTTGCGCATGACGGTGGCCTCGGCCATGACCAAGCAACTGCATACCTTGCCGGCCGCTGCCAGCCTGGCCGAGCTGCAGGCCGAGCTCGACCGCGGGTTGGTGGCGATCATCGCCGACGCTTCAGGCTTCCATGGCCTGATTACCCGCGTCGACCTGCTCAATCATCTACGGAGATCCCTTGCATGAGTCATCAGGATAAAACCGCCGCGCCCCAGGATTTCGCCACCCGGGTGATCCATGCCGGGCAAGTGCCGGACCCGACGACCGGAGCGCTGATGCCGCCGATCTACGCCAACTCCACGTATTTGCAGCAGAGTCCCGGCGTGCACAAGGGTTTCGACTACGGCCGTTCGCACAATCCCACCCGGTTTGCCCTGGAGCGCTGCGTGGCCGACCTGGAGGGCGGTACCCAGGCATTTGCCTTCGCCTCCGGGCTGGCAACTATCTCCACGGTGCTCGAGCTGCTGGATGCCGGTGCGCACATTGTCTCCGGCAACGACCTGTACGGGGGCACCTTCCGCCTGTTCGACAAAGTGCGCCAACGCAGCGCCGGGCATCGTTTCAGTTTCGTCGACCTGACCGATCTGGCAGCCTTCGAAGCGGCGCTGCAAGACGACACGCGGATGGTCATGGTCGAGACGCCGAGCAATCCCTTGCTGCGCCTGACCGACCTCAGCGCCATCGCGCGGATCTGCCGTGCGCGGGGGATCATCAGTGTCGCCGACAACACCTTTGCCAGCCCGTGGACGCAGCGCCCGCTGGAGCTGGGGTTCGATATCGTGCTGCACTCCACCACCAAGTACCTCAACGGCCATTCCGATGTGATCGGCGGCATAGCGGTGGTTGGGCACAACGCTGAGCTGGCCGAGCGCCTGGGTTTCCTGCAAAACGCGGTGGGCGCGATTGCCGGGCCGTTCGACGCCTTTCTCACCTTGCGCGGGGTCAAGACCCTGGCCTTGCGTATGGAGCGCCACTGCAGCAACGCGCTGGACCTTGCCCAGTGGCTGGAGCGCCAGCCGCAGGTGGCGCGGGTCTATTATCCCGGCCTGCCGTCACACCCCCAGCACGAATTGGCGCAGCGCCAGATGCGCGGCTTCGGCGGGATGATTGCCCTGGACTTGAACAGCGACCTGGCCGGTGCCCGGCGGTTTCTCGAGGCGGTGCAGATCTTTGCCCTGGCCGAGAGCCTGGGAGGAGTGGAAAGCCTGATCGAGCATCCGGCAATCATGACCCACGCCACCATTCCACCTGCGACTCGGGCAGAACTGGGGATAGGCGACGGGCTGGTGCGTTTGTCGGTTGGGGTGGAAGCGGTCGAAGACCTGCGCGCCGACCTGGCCCAGGCGCTGGCACGGATCTGAGGCCAGCCGTGCAACAGGCATAAAAAAATCCGCAATCCTTGAGGGGATTGCGGATTTTCGTGAGGCCCAGGGATCAGCCTGGTGCGCATCGGGCTGATCAGAACATCTTCAGCTTCGGTGCGACTTCTGGCACGGGCTCATTCTTCGCGGTCTGGGCGTTCCAGCCGCCACCCAGGGCCTTGTACAGGTTCACTTCGCTGACCAGTTGCGACAGGCGATCGGTGATCAGCGATTGCTGCGCGCTGAACAACTGACGTTGGGCGTCGAGGAAGGTCAGGTTGCTGTCGACACCAATGCGGTAGCGACGCTCGGCCAGGCGGTAGTAATCCTGGTTGGCCTGGACGAAGTCACTCTGGGCCTGCAACTGCTGGTTGAAGGTCTGGCGTGCGGCGAGGCCGTCGGAGACTTCCTGGAAGGCGGTCTGGATCGACTTCTCATACTGCGCAACGGTGATGTCTTTCTGGATTTTCGAGTAATCCAGGCTGGCACTCAGGGCGCCGGCGTTGAAGATCGGCAGGTTGATCTGGGGCTGGAACAACCAGGTCCCCGAACCGCCCTTGAACAGGCCGGACAGGTCCGGGCTGAGCGTGCCGGCATTGGCCGTCAGGCTGATGCTCGGGAAGAACGCAGCCCGCGCCGCGCCGATATTGGCGTTGGCAGCCTTGAGGTTGTGCTCGGCGGCCAGGATGTCCGGACGTCGTTGCAGCAGGTCCGAAGGCAGGCCGGCCGGCACTTCGCTGAGCAGGTCGTCAGCCAATGGCTTGGCGGCGGTCAGGTTGGCAGGCAAGCCAGTACCCAGCAGCAGGGTCAGGCTGTTCTCGTCCTGGGCGACCAGGCGGGTGTACTTGGCCAGTTGCACCTTGGCGTTTTCCACCGAGGTACGCGACTGGCTCAGGTCCAACGCCGAGGCCACGCCGACTTCGTTGCTGCGCGCGGTGAGGCGGTAGCTTTCTTCGAAGGTGGCGAGGGTGTCCTGCGTCAGCTTCAGCAGTTCCTTGTCGGCCTGCCAGGTCAGGTAGGCGTTGGCCACGTTGGCCACCAGGCTGAGCTGGGTGCTGCGCCGCGCTTCTTCGGTGGCGAAGTAGTTCTGCAGCGCTTGCTCGTTGAGGCTGCGAATACGCCCGAACAGGTCGAGCTCATAGGCGCTGACGCCCAGGGTCGCCGAGTAGGAGCTGCTGATCGAGGATTCGCCGGTCTGCGAGGCGTCTGCCGGCAGGCGTTGGCGGCTGCCGCTGCCATTGGCCGAAACGGCGGGGAACAGGTCGGCGCGGGAAATGCGGTACTGGGCCGCATAGGCGTCGATGTTCAGCGCCGCGACGCGCAGGTCACGGTTGTTTTCCAGCGCGGTCTGGATCAGTTGCTGCAGGGCCGGGTCATGGAAAAACTGCTTCCAGCCTTGCTCGGCGGCGGCCTGGTTCGGCGCCTGGGCCGGCGAGTAAGCCGGCCCTTGCGGGTACTGCCCGGCCACAGGGGCCTCGGGCTGCTGATAATCGGGTATCAGCGAGCAGCCACCGAGCACGAACGCGGCGACGGCTAGGGAGAGTAGCGACTTGCTCATTGGCCAGCCTCTTTAGGAGTTTCGGTGGCGTCATCCGGCTTGGCATTCTTGCGCTGCCCCATGGACGACACAGTGACAAAGAACAGGGGTACCCAGAACACGGCCAGTACGGTAGCGGTGATCATACCGCCGATCACCCCGGTACCGATGGCGTGCTGGCTGCCCGAACCGGCGCCGGTGGAAATGGCCAGTGGCACCACACCCAGGACGAACGCGAGCGAGGTCATGATGATCGGTCGCAGACGCATCCGGCAGGCCTCGATCGCGGCGTCGCGCAGGGTGCGTCCCTGTTCATGCAATTCCTTGGCGAATTCGACAATCAGAATGGCGTTTTTCGCCGCCAGACCGATGGTCGTCAACAGGCCTACCTGGAAGTACACGTCGTTGGACAGGCCGCGCAGGCTGGTGGCGAGCAGGGCACCGATGATCCCCAGCGGCACCACCAACATCACCGCGATCGGAATCGACCAGCTTTCGTACAACGCCGCAAGACACAGGAACACCATCAGCAACGACAGGGCGTACAGGGCAGGCGCCTGGGAACCCGACAGGCGTTCCTCATAGGACAGGCCAGTCCAGGAGATACCCACCCCCGCCGGCAGCTTCTTGGCCAGGGCTTCGACTTCAGCCATGGCTTCACCGGTGGAATAGCCCGGGGCCGGAGCACCGAGGATTTCCATGGCTTCCACGCCGTTGTAACGCGCCAGCTTCGGCGAGCCGTAGATCCAGGTGCCCTTGGCGAAGGCCGAGAATGGCACCATGGTTCCCTGGCTGTTGCGCACGTACCACTTCTTCAGGTCTTCAGGGGTCATCCGCGAACCCGGCACGCCCTGAATGTAGACCTTCTTCACTCGACCGCGGTCGATGAAGTCGTTGACGTAGCTACTGCCCAGGGCAATCGACAGGGTGTTGTTGATGTCGGTCAGCGTTACGCCCAAGGCACTGGCTTTCTCGTCATCGAGTTCCAGTTGGAACTGCGGTTCGTCGTTCAGGCCGTTAGGACGCACCTGGGACAGCACCTTGCTCTGTGCGGCCATGCCGAGGAACTGGTTGCGGGCCTCCATCAGCTTCTCGTGGCCGATACCGGCGCGGTCCTGCAGGAACACGTCGAAACCAGTGGCGTTACCCAACTCCAGTACCGCTGGCGGGGCGAAGGCGAACACCATGGCATCACGGAACGTGAAGAAGTGCTGCTGGGCCCGTTCTGCGACCTTGAACACGCTGTTGTCGGCGTTACGCTCGTCCCACGGCTTGAGCATGATGAATGCCATACCCGAGCTCTGGCCACGGCCGGCAAAGTTGAAGCCGTTGACCGTGAACACCGAGGCAACCGCATCACCTTCACCGCCATCCTTACCGGAGCGCAGGAGGTATTCACGCATTTCATCGACCACCACCTGGGTGCGCTGGGCACTGGAACCCGCCGGGGTCTGGACCTGGGCGAACAGTACGCCCTGGTCTTCTTCCGGGAGGAATGCGGTCGGGATGCGGGTGAACAGCCAGATCATGCCAACGATGATGATCAGGTAGGCCAGCAGGTACGGCGCCTTGTGCGTGAGGATGTTGCCCACGCCACGCTCGTAGCTGCGTACGCCGCGATCGAAATTGCGGTTGAACCAGCCAAAGAAACCACGCTTGGGCGTGCCGTGCTCGCCCTTGGGAATGGCCTTGAGCATGGTGGCGCAGAGCGCCGGGGTAAAGATCAGGGCGACCAGTACCGAGAGGGCCATGGCCGAGACGATGGTGATCGAGAACTGCTTGTAGATCACCCCGGTAGAGCCGCTGAAGAACGCCATCGGCAGCAGTACCGCCGACAGTACCAGGGCAATACCCACCAGTGCGCCCTGGATCTGGCCCATGGACTTCTTGGTGGCTTCCTTGGGCGACAGGCCTTCTTCGCTCATCACCCGTTCGACGTTTTCCACCACGACGATGGCATCGTCCACCAGCAAGCCGATGGCCAGGACCATACCGAACATGGTCAGGGTGTTGATGCTGAAGCCGAACGCCGCGAGGATGCCGAATGTACCCAGCAATACCACCGGCACGGTCATGGTGGTGATGACGGTGGCGCGGAAGTTTTGCAGGAACAGGAACATCACCAGGAACACCAGCACGATCGCTTCGACCAGGGTGTGTACTACGCCCTTGATCGATTCGGTCACCACCGGGGTGGTGTCGTACGGGAAGACTACTTCCATGCCTTCAGGGAAGAACGGCTTGAGGCTTTCGATGGTGGTGCGCAAGGCTTTGGCAGTATCCAGCGCGTTGGCGCCGGTAGCCAGTTTCACCGCAAGGCCGGAGGCCGGTGCGCCGTTGAACTGGGCGTTGATACTGTAGTTCTCACCACCCAGGGCGACATCGGCGACATCCTTGAGGCGAACCTGGGAGCCGTCCTTGTTGACCTTGAGCAGGATTTCCTTGAACTGCTCGGCAGTCTGCAGGCGGGTCTTGCCGATGATCGTGGCGTTCAGCTGGGTGCCGGGCAGGGCAGGCAAACCGCCGAGCTGACCGGACGAGACCTGGACGTTTTGTGCCGCAACGGCGGCCTTGACGTCCACCGGAGTCAGGTTGAAGTTGTTCAACTTGGCCGGGTCCAGCCAGATGCGCATGGCGTACTGGGCACCGAACACCTGGAAGTCGCCGACGCCGGCGGTCCGGGAAATCGGGTCCTGCATGTTGGACACGATGTAGTTGGACAGGTCGTCCTTGGTCATGCTGCCGTCACGCGACACCACACCGATCACCAGCAGGAAGTTCTTCACGGCCTTGGTGACGCGGATCCCCTGTTGCTGCACTTCTTGGGGCAGCAGCGGGGTGGCCAGGTTCAGCTTGTTCTGCACCTGGACCTGGGCGGTGTCGGAGTTGGTGCCTTGCTCGAAGGTCGCGGTAATGGTCATGGTGCCGTCGGAGTTACTTTCCGAGGACACATAACGCAGGTTGTCGATACCGTTGAGCTGTTGCTCGATCACCTGGACCACGGTGTCCTGCACGGTCTGTGCAGAAGCACCTGGGTAGGTCACAGAGATGGCGATCGCCGGTGGGGCGATGCTCGGGTATTGGTTGATGGGCAGCTTGAGGATCGATAGAGCCCCGACCAGCATGATCACCAGGGCAATTACCCAGGCGAAAATCGGACGGTCGATAAAAAATTTCGACATGGTTTACTCCCCTTTGCCGCCTGCAGCTTTGTCTGTTGCCTGTGCAGGGGCCGGGTTTTTCGCGGCTACGTTGGTCGCTTCGCTGACTTGGACTTCAACGCCGGGCTTGACGTACTGCAGGCCTTCGGTGATCAGGCGATCGCCAGCCTTGAGGCCGTCTTCGATCAGCCATTGGCTGCCCACGGTGCGGCTGGCCTTGAGCTGGCGCAGTTCGACCTTGTTGTCAGGGCCTACGACCAGCGCTGTTGGCGATCCCTTGAGGTCACGGGTCACGCCTTGTTGCGGCGCCAGGATGGCGGCGGCGTTGACCCCGGCTTGCAGTTGGGCGTGAACGAACATGCCTGGCAGCAGGGTGTGATCAGGGTTGGGGAATACTGCGCGCAAGGTCACGGAACCGGTGGCTTCATCGACCGAGACTTCGGAGAACTCCAGCTTGCCCTGTCGCTTGTACTCACTGCCGTCCTCGAGGGTCAGCTTGACCATCGCGGCGTTGTCACCGGCTTTCTGCAGGCGACCGCTTTCCAGCTCACGGCGCAATTCCAGCAGTTCCACCGAGGATTGCGTCACATCGACGTAGATCGGGTCCAGTTGCTGGATCACGGCCATGGCGTCGACCTGGCCATTGTTTACCAGGGCACCTTCGGTGACGTTGGAGCGCCCGATACGACCGGTCAGCGGCGCCAGTACCTTGGTGTAGCGCACATTGATCTGGGCGGTCTGCAGCGAGGCTTCCGATTGCAGGCGGTTGGCCAGGGCAGTGTCGTATTCCTGGCGGCTTACGGCTTGTTCGGTGACCAGTTGTTTGTAGCGATCGGAAATCGATTTGGTCGATTGCAGATTGGCTTCGGCGCTTTTCAAGGTGGCCTGGTAGACCGACGGATCGATCTGGTAGAGCTGCTGGCCTTCCTTGACCTCGGCACCTTCTTTGAACAGGCGCTTGAGGATGATGCCGTTGACCTGTGGGCGAACTTCCGCGATGCGGTAGGCCGTGGTGCGGCCCGGCAGTTCGGAGGTCAGGGTAAAGGCTTGGGTTTGCAGGGTAACGACGCCGACCTGAGGGGCGTGTGCAGCAGGGGCCGCCTCTTCCTTTTTACATCCGCTGAGCAGCGATGCCAGGGCGACGGCAGTGACCAGAGCGGTAACAGCTGGCTTGAATTGCATGAAGATCCTCGGGTCAGGCGCGCACAATGCGCACTAGAAAAGTGGAAAGATGAAAAAGTCGCGGTGAGTGGATAAGTAGCTTGCTAAGGAATATACTTACGTTCATGGTTGTTTGTAAACACCTTTGACCGCGTACACACCCGGTTACCAGAGCTGTTTCAAGGTGTGAATTGTAGGCCGGGGACCAAGCCCGTAAGAGGTGATCCCCACATTTGTTCAGAAGATGTTCAGGCATCGCTGAAGCATTCCTGATTGAGGTTTTACTGCCATGGTTCGTCGCACTAAAGAGGAAGCGCAAGAAACCCGCAACCAGATACTCGAAGCCGCTGAGCAAGCCTTTTACGAGCGGGGCGTGGCGCGCACTACGCTGGCGGACATCGCCACCCTGGCCGGGGTGACTCGTGGTGCTATCTATTGGCATTTCAGCAACAAGGCCGACCTGGTCCAGGCCATGCTCGACAGTCTGCGCGAGCCGTTGGATGAGATGGCGCGGGCGAGCGAAAGTGCAGACGAAGAAGATCCGCTGGGCTGCATGCGCAAGCTGCTGATTCATTTGTTTCATCAAGTTGCCTTGGATCCGAAGACCCGCCGCATCAATGAGATTCTGTTTCACAAGTGTGAGTTCACAGATGAAATGTGTGATCTGCGCCAACAACGTCGCACGGTCAGTCTGGATTGCAACATGCGTATCGCGCTGGCATTGCGTAATGCAGTGAATCGTGGACAGTTGCCGGAAAACCTCGATACCGAGCGTGCGGCGGTGAGCATCCATGCCTACATCGATGGCATGCTTTATCAATGGCTGCTGGCCCCCGAAAGCTTTGAGCTGCACCTGGAAGCCGAACGCTGGGTCGACACCGGGCTGGAAATGCTCCGCCTGAGTCCCAGCCTGCGACTGCCGGACAACATGCGTAATTGAGTCTGCCTGTGTCAACACTTAAGGTGAACACTGTCCCGACTGCATTCGCCTTTTGGCGATGGGGTGCTTTTATATACGGACATTCGCCTGCTTGATACATAGCGGGCTACGTATTTTGTAGGGAAATTGTGTCGAGTGTGTGAATGAGTGCGAGCCACCCGTTGTTCAAGACCGCCGAACAACCCGTCAAGGGCATTCTCCTGATTTGCCTGGCTGTGCTGTTGTTCGCCAGCCATGACACCCTGTCCAAGTACCTCTCCGGTTTTTATCCAATAGTCATGGTGGTGTGGGCGCGCTACGTGGTGCACACCCTGTTGATGCTGGTGGTGTTTGTCCCGCGCAGCGGTTTTTCCGCGGTGGTGCGCACCAAGCGTCCCGGGCTGCAGTTTTTGCGGGCGATGTGTCTGATCGGCACCAGTCTGTTTTTCACCACCGGGTTGCGCTACATCCCGTTGGCCGAAGCCACTGCCGTGAACTTCCTCGCACCGTTGCTGGTGACCGCGCTGTCGGTACCGTTGTTGGGCGAGCACGTGACCCGCCGCCAGTGGCTGGCGGTGCTCGGCGGTTTTGCCGGGGTGCTGATCGTGATCCGCCCGGGCGGGGCACTGTTTACCCCGACCATCGTCCTGCCGCTGTGCTCGGCGCTGTGTTTCGGCTTTTACCAGTTACTGACCCGCAAGCTCACCGGCATCGACAGTCCGACCACCAGCAACTTTCTCACCGGCATCATCAACAGCCTGATCATGAGCGCGTTGCTGCCGTTTTTCTGGAGCACGCCGAGCTGGCCGCATGCTGTGTTCATGATTGGCCTGGGCACCTGCGGCATGCTGGGCCACATGCTGCTGACCCAGGCCTTCCGGCATGCGGCGCCGGCAATGCTGGCGCCGTTCAGCTATGGGCAGATTCTGTTCGCCGGGATGTACGGCTACCTGATCTTTGACCATACCCCGGACAGCTACGCCATCGTCGGGATCGCGGTCATTTGCCTGAGCGGCCTGGCGGTCGCCTTTGGCCAGCGCAAACGCTGAAGAAACCCCAGAATGAAAAAACCCCGGTTCGAACCGGGGCTTTTTCATTCTGGCTGACGGCTTATAGCGTTGGGTAGTCGATGTAGCCGACCGGACCCTTGGCGTAGAACAGCTCTGGACGTGCCTCGTTGAGCGGTGCATCGGCTTTCAGGCGAGCAGGCAGGTCTGGGTTGGCAATGAACGGCACGCCGAACGCTACTGCATCGGCCTTGCCGCTGGCCAGCCAGGCGTTGGCGCTGTCCTTGGTGAAACGCTCGTTGACGATGTACGGGCCACCGAAGGCGGCCTTGAGCTGTGGCCCGAGGCTGTCGCCGGCTTCTTTTTCCCGCGAGCAGATGAACGCGATACCGCGCTTGCCCAGTTCACGTGCCACGTAGGTGAAGGTTTCGGCCAGGTTGTCGTCGCCCATGTCATGCAGGTCGGCACGGGGAGACAGGTGCACACCTACGCGGCCGGGGCCCCAGACTTCAATTGCGGCGTCGGTCACTTCCAACAGCAGGCGCGCGCGGTTTTCCAGCGAGCCACCGTAATGGTCGGTGCGCTGGTTGGTGCTGCTTTGCAGGAACTGGTCGAGCAGGTAGCCGTTGGCTCCGTGGATCTCGACCCCATCAAAGCCTGCGGCCTTGGCGTTTTCGGCGCCCACCCGGTAAGCGTCGACGACGTCGGCGATCTCGGCGATTTCCAGGGCGCGCGGGGTCGGGAAGTCGGCGAGGGGGCGAACCAGGCTGACATGGCCTTTGGGCTGCAGGGCGCTTGGTGCGACCGGTGCTTCACCGTTGAGGTAGGAGGGGTGGGAAATCCGGCCCACGTGCCACAGTTGCAGGAAGATCTTGCCGCCGGCGCCGTGGATGGCCTTGGTCACGTTGCTCCAGCCCCGCACCTGGTCGTTGGACCAGATGCCCGGGGTGTCCGGGTAGCCCACGCCCAAGGGCGTGACCGAAGTGGCTTCGCTGAGGATCAGCCCGGCGGAGGCGCGCTGTACGTAGTACTCAGCCATCAGGGCGTTGGGCACTCGACCTTCGTCCGCGCGGCAGCGGGTCAAGGGGGCCATGATGATGCGGTTGGCCAACTCGAGGTCGCCCAGTTTGATTGGATCGAAAATAGTCGTCATGTAAAAGCGCTCGCAGGTAGATCAGTTGGTCGCAGGAGCCAGTTCGGCGTCGCCGCCCTGGCGGAAGGTAATCAGGGTCACCAGCAGGGCGAGTACCGCCAGTGCTGCCGCCGCGAGTGGCACGCTGGTCAGACCAAAACCGTGGGCAATCACGCTGCCGCCGACCCAGGCGCCGAGGGCGTTGCCGATGTTGAAGGCGCCGATGTTGAGGGTCGACACCAGGTTCGGTGCGGCCTTGCCGTAGGTCACCACGTTGACTTGCAGGGCCGGCACGGCGGCAAAACACGCGGTAGCCCAGAGGAACAAGGTAATTTCGGTGGGGATCAGTGCAACGCTGGTCCAGGTCAGCACCGTGGAGATCACGGCCATCGAGATGAACACGCCGATCAACGTGGCGGCCATGCCCTTGTCTGCCAGCTTGCCGCCGATAATGTTGCCGACCGTCAGGCCCAGGCCGATCAGCATCAGGGTCCAGGTCACACCGCGAGGCGAGACGCCGGTGACTTCGCCCAGCAGCGGTGCGACATAGGTGAACAGAGTGAATACCGACGCGGCGAACAGCGCGGTCATGCTCAGGGACAGCCAGATACCAGCGCCCTTGAGAGCTCGCAGTTCGGCGCGCATGTCGAGTTTTTCTTCATCGCGCTTGGCCGGCAGGAAGCGGATCAGGCCGATCAGGGCGACCACGCCGATCACGGTCACCGCCCAGAAGGTCGAGCGCCAGCCGGCTTGCTGGCCGAGCGCAGTGCCTAGCGGTACGCCAAGCACGTTGGCCAGGGTCAGGCCGGTGAACATCAAGGCTACGGCCGAAGCACGCTTGTTGGCCGGCACCAGGCCTGCCGCGACCACCGAGCCGATGCCGAAAAACGCACCGTGGCAGAGGGCGGTGACCACCCGGGCAAACATCAGCACGTTGTAGTCGGTGGCCAGGGCGCACAGCAGGTTGCCGACGATGAAAATCCCCATCAACGCTACCAGCGCCGCCTTGCGTGGCAGTTTGGCGGTGGCCAGGGCCATGAACGGCGCACCGATCGCCACGCCGAGGGCGTAACCGGTCACCAGCCAGCCGGCGCCGGGAATCGACACACCGAGGTCGGCCGCCACATCGGGCAGCAGGCCCATGATGACGAACTCGGTGGTGCCGATGGCGAAGGCGCTCAAGGCCAGGATGAGGAGCGAGAGGGGCATGGGTGGAGTCCTTGTCGAGCTCCTCAGAGCTCTTTGCCTAAGGTGTCGAGGAACGCCTGGATGGTTTCCTCGTTACGTTTGTAGAAATGCCATTGGCCGACTTTCTGGCTGCGGATCAGGCCGGCCCGGTGCAGGGTCGCCAGGTGCGCAGAGACAGTCGATTGCGACAGGCCGCAGCGTTGATCGATTTGCCCGCAGCAGACGCCGAAGTCGGTGCTGTGCTCCTGATCGGGGAACTGGGTCGCGGGGTCTTTCAGCCAGTTGAGGATGTCTCGCCGTACTGGGTGTGCCAGGGCTTTTATTATTTCGTCGAGGTCGATGGTGGACATGGCAGTGCTCGAATTGGGTAAAACGTTATATCGCGATAAGGCGAACTTTAAATCGGTACTTCGCGATATACCAATATGATTTTGATCTGAGGTCAGCTTGAATCGGTATATCGGGTTATAACGATATGTGTGGCGCGGTGCTAAGCTACGCGCTATGAACTATCTCGCACATCTTCACCTCGGTGGCCAGCGTCCCGGTCAATTGCTCGGCAGTTTGTACGGCGATTTTGTCAAAGGCCGGCTGCAAGGGCAGTTTCCTGCGGAGGTCGAGGACGCCATCACCCTGCATCGACAAATCGATGTGTTTACCGACCGTCATGGCTTGGTGGACGTCGCGTTGTCGCGTTTCAGCCTGACCCGGCGGCGGTATGCCGGAATCGTGCTCGACGTGTTTTTCGACCATTGCCTGGCCCGGGATTGGGCGTTGTATGCCGATTCGTCGTTGCCGGCCTTCACTGCGGACGTGTACCGGGTACTCGCCGCCGAACCGCAGTTGCCGGGGCGGCTGGCGCAGATCGCACCCTACATGGCGGCGGATGACTGG
Source organism: Pseudomonas sp. Irchel 3H3 (assembly GCF_900187635.1). Classification (NCBI taxonomy): domain Bacteria; kingdom Pseudomonadati; phylum Pseudomonadota; class Gammaproteobacteria; order Pseudomonadales; family Pseudomonadaceae; genus Pseudomonas; species Pseudomonas sp. Irchel 3H3. The sequence continues at coordinate 231,128 of NZ_FYEC01000005.1, forward strand.
CTGGGTTCGTATCGCGACTTTGCGGTGCTCGACCAGGTGCTGCGGGGGATCTCGCGGCGCCTGTCACGTCCCGAAGAACTGGCCGCCGCGATGCAGGAGCTGGAGCGCTTGTATGAACCGCTGAGCGAGGACTTTCGTTTGTTCTATCCAGAACTGCAGCGGTTCTCGGCACAGCACCTGCGTACGCCTTGATACCGGTAGCCGGTTCCCCCGCCGTTGGATTCAGGCCGCGATCAGTTCACCCGCAGGTCTTGGTTGGGCCGGTTGTGCCACGTCGCCAAACAACGCGTTGTGCACCGCTTGCTGGGCGGCAAACGCCAGGGCGGCGCGCTCCTGGCCGTGACAGGTTATGGGCTTGAGCAGGTGGATGTGGACGTCGCCCTGGTCGTTGGCGAACAGGCGCATCAGGTGCGATAGCAAGTCGTCATCGCCGATGAAGGGCGCCAGAGGGTCGATCTGCCCGTCGCGCAGGTAACGGATCGCCACCGGTTGCAGGGCAACATCGGCGTCGATCGCGGCCGAGAGCAGGCGGCCATGGAAGGTGCGCAGTGAGCGCCCATCGGTGGTGGTGCCTTCGGGGAACATCAGCAGCGGGTGTTGCTGTTGCAGGTGACGGCTCATTTGCTTGCGGATCAGTTGGCTGTCGCCCGCGCCGCGGCGGATGAACAGGCTGCCGGCCTTGGCCGCCAGCCAGCCGGCGACCGGCCAGGTGCGCACTTCGGCCTTGGACAGGAACGACAACGGGGTGAGCATGCCCAGCAAGGGAATGTCGGTCCAGGACACGTGGTTGCTGACCCAAAGCATCGGCTGTTGCGGCAACTGCCCATGCACCGTCACCCGAAAGGGCAGGGCGCGGCTCAAGCGCTTCATGAAAAACCGCGACCAGCGTTGGCGCCGCAGCATCGAATTGGCCACTCCCAGACGCTCGAACAGGCCAAACACCAAGGCCATGCTCAAGCCGAGCGCCACCACCAGCAACACCCTGGTCACCCGTGCGTACACCCGCAAGCGGCTCATTACACGGCCGCCTTGAAGTGCTTGGCGTAACGCGGGCAGAGCTCATCGCGCTTGAGCAGGATGAACACATCGGCGACCTGGAAGTCTTCGTCCCAGCACGGCTCGCCGCAGATCTTCGCGCCCAGGCGCATGTAGGCCTTGAGCAGCGGCGGCATTTCGGCAATCACGTTGGACGGGATGTCGAGGCTGGGCAGCGGCTTTTTCGGTTCGGCGCGCAGGTGCTCGGTGCACAGGTAACGTTCGCGCAGGCGCTGCATGATCGCGTGGGCCTGGATCCCGCCGTCCTGCATCGGAATGCTCGCGCAACCCATCAGGTAACTGTAGCCACCCTGGTTCAGGACCTCGGCCAGTTCCCCCCACAGCACGGCGATGGTGCCGCCGTTGCGGTATGCCGGGTCGACGCAGGTGCGGCCGATTTCCAGGATCGGTCCCTGCAGGTGCACCAGGCCGTGCAGGCTGAACTCCTCTTCACTGTAGAAGCGTCCCAGGCTGCTGGCCGCAGTGTGGTCGAGCAGGCGGGTGGTCGCGACCAAGCGTCCGGTATTCAGGTCCCGCACACCAATGTGGCTGCAGTGAACATCGTAGTCATCCATGTCCAGACCCAGTTCCGCGCCTTTGAGTTTGGCGTTGAATTCTCCGCTAAAGACATTGAAGCGCAGGGCCTGGGCTTGTTGCAGGGCCTGGGCACCGATCAGGCGTTCGGCTTGCAGGCGGCGTTCAGTGCCGGTGTCGCGGATGCAGGCGATCTGGGTCATGGTGAATCTCCGTACTGGCTGCTCACCCGTCATGGGTTGCAGTCGATCGACTTTGTTGTGCAAAGTCAGGCTATGTAGCCCCGGTGTCATCGCCATGAAGCTTTGGTGATGCTTGTATGACAGCCCTTGAGGAGCCGTATATGCCTTGGCAAGCCCTGCTGAACTGCCGCACACGATTGCCCGCAAACCCCGACCTGGCCGAGGGTTACGCCCGATTGCTGGAAACCTTGGGGGCGGTAACGCCGTTCGAACTGGCCGTGCGCGGTGCACGTTTGATGGCCACCCCCGGCTGGGCATTTCTGGTGGGTTACCAGGCTGCCTTGCGCATGTTGTGGCCCAGCGCACCCCTGAGCCTGGGGGCTTTATGTGCGACCGAACAGCGCAGCCTGCGCCCGGCGGACATGCAAACTCGCTTGAGCGACCTGCGCCTGAGCGGGCGCAAGGACTTCGTCACTGCTGGCGATGCGGCGGACTGGTTGCTGATTGCCGCACGCAGCGAAGATCCGTGCCAGTCCCCACGCTTGAGCCTGGCGGTGGTGTATCCCGGTGAGCCGGGGGTGCGCCTGGAGAAACTGCCCGCCATCCCCTTGATGCCGGACATCAGCCACGGCCGGCTGTTTCTCGACGGTGCCTTGTGTGAACTGCTGGCCGGCGATGGCTGGGATGCCTACGTCAAACCCTTCCGCACCCTGGAAGACCTGTATGTGCTCAGCGCCCTATGCGCCTGGCTGTATGGCGTCGGCGAGGACAGCGACTGGCCGCAAGCGCTGCAACTGAAGTTGCTGGCGCTGCTGGCCGGGTGCGCCGAGGTCAGCCGGCAGCCGCCCAACAGCAGCGCCGGGCATGTCCTGCTCGGTGGCCTGTTCGCCCAGTTCGAGGATTTGCAGGGTTCGCTGGATGAAGCTTTTGCCGATGGCCCGCCACAGTGGGCGGGCTTGTGGACGCGCGATCGCGCGGTACTCGACCTGGCGGCTGGCGCACGGGCCAAGCGGTTGGCCAAGGCGTTGGCTGGGGCCTTGTAGAATTGTCACCTATCTAGACTAGGCTCAGCAGGTTCCTCCTGCCGAGCCACAGCCCATGATCAAAGGCGTTTTCCTGCTGTTGATGTTGTTGTGCAGTTGCGCGGTAACTGCACAGGACTGGCCCGCCGAGCAATGGGCGCCCGGTCCACCCGGCAGTGGCCCGGCGCTGGCGGCGCTGGAGGACTATGCCTTTGCCAACCGTGACGAGGCCACCCGCAAGGGCATCCGCACCGATGCCTTGCTGGTGATCCGTGACGGTCAACTGGTCTATGAGCGCTACGCCGGCGGCACCACGGCCGACACCCCGCACCTGACCTGGTCGGTCAGCAAAAGCCTGATGGCCGCCGTGCTGGGCGTGGCCTATGGCGAAGGTCGGTTCTCCTTGCAGGACCCGGTGGCGAAGTTCTTGCCTGCCTTGATGCCTCATCCCGGGATCAGTTTCGCCGATCTGCTGCACTGGGCGTCAGGGTTGGACTGGCAGGAAGACTATGAGTACGCCCCCTTGAACTCATCGGTGGTGGCCATGCTGTATACCCGTGGGCATACCGATATGGCGGGCTTCACCGCCGCACACCCGGCATTCGGCGCACCCGGGCAACACTTTCGTTATTCCAGCGGCGACAGCAACCTGTTGTCTGCGGCGCTGAAAAACATCCTCGGTGCGCAGCGTTACGCCGACTATCCCTGGACCGCGCTGTTCGAACCCCTGGGTATTCGCAGCGCCGTGTGGGAGCGCGACGCCACGGGCACCTTTGTCGCGTCCTCCTACGCCTACATGACTGCCCGCGACTTGGCGCGCATCGGTCTGCTGATGCAGCGCCAGGGTCGTTGGGGCGAGCGCCAGTTGCTGCCTGCCGATTGGGTCGCGTTCAATCTCCAGCCCTTCGCCCACTACCAGGCTAATCAGGATGCCGCTGTGCCGGGCGGTCATTGGTGGCTCAATCGCCCGGTGGATGGCGCGCCGCGGCCCTGGCCCGATGCACCGCCAGACAGCTTCGCCGCCTTGGGCCACTGGGGGCAGGCGCTGTACGTGCTGCCTGGCGAGAAGCTGGTGATCGTGCGGTATGCCGATGATCGTGATGGCAGTTACCGTCACAACGAACTGCTCAAGCGCGTCCAGGCCGCGTTCCCACCGCAGGTGCTGCCATGACCGGTGATTTTGTGCGGCGCCGTCCGCTACTCAGCCTGCTGCTGGGGTTGCTGGTCCTGATGTTGGTCCTGTTGCTGGGTTGGGGCTGGCAGCAGCGGGTTGCCTTGTCGGCGTTCCCCGACATCCTCAGCGCCTACACTGCCAAGGAGTATTGTTCCTGTCGCTACGTGGCCGGTCAGTCGGCGCCGTATTGCCAGGGGTACGTCAAGCAGTACCTGCCCATCAGCGATTTTGTCGATGACCCCGAGCACAAACGGGTCAAGGCCAGCGGCCTGGGACGCACCCATACCGCCAGTTGGCTGGGCGTGCGCGAGGGCTGTCGGCTGATTCCGTGATCTTCCAGGTTTGCAATCGGCACCGGGCCAGTTAAGGTTCGTTCAGGTTTATCGGCCCCACGAGTGTCTATGTTCAACCGCTCCCTCTATAAAGCAGTCGCGTTCTCGCTGCTGGCCGGCTGCGCCGCGTCAGCCCAGGCCAATTGGTACCTGGACGGCGAGTCCTCACGCCTGTCGTTTATCTCCACCAAAAACACCCATATCGCCGAGGTCCAGCGCTTTCTGGTGCTGCACGGCAAGGTCGATCCCAAGGGCCTGGCGCAAGTCGAAGTCGAGTTGGACTCGGTCAACAGCGGCGTGCCGCTGCGTGATGAGCGCATGCGCAAGGAGCTGTTCGAGATCGAGGCGTTTCCCGAAGCGTTGATTACCACCCAGATCGATCTACGGCCGATCAACGACCTGGCCCCCGGCGCGCAGCTGGAGTTGCGCCTGCCATTGACCGTCAGCCTGCACGGCAAGCAGCACAGCTACGACGCCGAGCTGCTGGCAACCCGCCTGGATGATCGGCGGTTCCAGGTGGTGACCCTGGAACCGGTGGTGATCAGTGCCGCGGATTTTGACCTGGTGCCGGGGCTGGAACGGCTGCGCAAGCTGGCCGACCTGTCGGCCATCAGTCTGTCGGTACCGGTGGGCGCGGTACTGATTTTCACGGCGCGCTGACATGGCCGGCGCGGTGTTCCCATGGCGTGACGGCAACCGCTTTGAATTGCTGGTCGACGGCCCGCAGTTCTTCCCGCGCATGCTGCAGGCGATTGCCAATGCCCGGGAGCAGGTCGAACTGGAACTCTACCTGGTGGAGGCGGGTGCCTGCGCCGAGGCAATGGTGCAAGCGCTGGTGCAGGCCGCCGAGCGCGGCGTGCGGGTGCGTTGCCTGTTCGATGACTATGGCAGCCTGGCTTTCACTCTCGGCCTACGGCGCCGGTTGAACGAGGCCGGTGTCGAGCTGCGCCTTTACAATCGCCTGAGCTGGCGGCGCTGGGTGCGCAACCTGTACCGCGACCACCGCAAGTTGCTGCTGGTCGACCAGGTGCTGGCGGTGGTCGGCGGCACCGGGGTCACGGATGAATTCTGGACGCCGGGTCACGACAGCAGCGAATGGCATGAGGTGATGGTGGAAATCAGCGGCCCGCTGGTGCACGACTGGCAGTCGCTGTTCGATCGCCAATGGCGTGCCAACCGCCACCGCCGCGCCTGGAAGCCGGCCTCGGACTTCGGTCTGCCGCGCCTGCCCCGGGTGCCGTCGATGGGTGAAGGGATGGGCCGGGTGGCCTATGCCGACGCCGGCCAGCACCGGGATATCCTGCAATCACTGTTCCGCGCCCTCAACAGCGGCCAGCGGCGCATCTGGCTGGCGACTCCGTATTTCTTGCCGACCTGGAAGATCCGCCGCTCCCTGCGCAAGGCCGCCGCCCGTGGCATCGATGTGCGCCTGCTGCTGACCGGGCCGCGCACTGACCACCCCTCAGTGCGGTATGCCGGGCATCGTTACTACCCGCGATTGCTCAAGGCCGGGGTAAAAATATTCGAGTACCAGCCGTGTTTCCTGCACCTGAAAATGGTCCTGGTGGATGACTGGGTGAGCATTGGCTCGTGCAACTTCGATCACTGGAACCTGCGGTTCAATCTGGAAGCCAACCTCGAAGCCCTCGATACCGGCCTGACCCAGGCGGTGGTGGCGAGTTTCGAGCGGGACTTCGGCCTGAGCCAACAGGTCAGTCTGGAGGAATGGCAACGCCGGCCGTGGTGGCGCCGGATCAAGCAGCGGGTGTGGGGATGGGTGGATCGGGTGGTGGTGAACCTGCTGGATCGGCGGGGCTGAGCCCAGCCTCGCAAACAGCCAAAACCCCTGTGGGTATATGCACTGTGGGAGCAGCTCGCTCCCACAGGGTAATGGTGTTGCCTCTGCGGTCAGAGCAACTCGAAGCTCTGCTGCGTCACCGCCTCGGAATCCAGGCCGATCTGCACGTTGAACTTGCCAGGTTCGGCTGCGTACTTGAGCTGGGTGTTGTAGAACTTCAGGTCGTCTTCTTCGATGCTGAAATGCACGACTTTCTGTTCGCCGGCCTTGAGCAGCACTTTCTGGAAGCCCTTGAGTTCCTTGATCGGGCGGATCATCGACCCGGTCTCGTCCTGGATGTACAGCTGCACTACGGTTTCACCATCACGCTTGCCGGTGTTCTTGACCGTCACACTGGCGTCGATCTTGCCGGTCTTGTTCAGCGTGGTCGACGACAGCGCCATTTCCGACAGGCTGAACTGGGTGTAGCTCAGGCCATAACCGAACGGGTAGAGCGGGCCGGTGGTGTCATCGAAGTACTGGGAGGTGTAGTTGCCAGGTTTACCCGGCGTGAACGGGCGGCCGATGGTCAGGTGGTTGTAGTAGGTCGGAATCTGCCCCACCGAACGCGGGAAGCTGATTGGCAGCTTGCCGGACGGGTTGTAGTCGCCGAACAGTACATCGGCGATGGCGTTGCCGCCTTCGGTGCCACTGAACCAGGTTTCGAGGATCGCGTCGGCTTGTTCGTTCTCTTCGAGAATGCTCAACGGCCGGCCGTTCATCAGCACCAGCACCAACGGTTTGCCGGTGGCCTTGAGCGCCTTGATCAGCTCGCGCTGGTTGGCGGGCAGGTTGAGGTCGGTGCGGCTCGAGGACTCGTGGGACATGCCCCGGGACTCGCCCACGGCGGCAACGATCACATCGGCCTGCTGCGCGGCTTTCACCGCTTCGTCGATCAGTACCTGCGCCGAACGTGGGTCATCGACCACTTCCGGGGCATCGAAGTTGAGGAAGTTCAGGTAATCGACGACTTTCTTGTCCGAGGTGATGTTGGCGCCTCGGGCATAGTGCAGGGTGGCCTGGTCGCCGAGGGCGCGGGTCATGCCGTCGAACAGGGTCACCGATTGCGCCGGACGCCCGGCGGCGGCCCAACTGCCCATCATGTCGATCGGCGCCTTGGCGAGCGGACCGACCAGGACGATCTTCGCGGTTTTCTTCAGCGGCAGGGTTTCGTTGTGGTTCTTCAGCAACACCAGGCTGCGGCGCGCCACGTCACGGGCTTCGGCACGGTGCAGGCGGCTTTCGGCATAGGTGTCGACCGGGTCATCCTCGGCCTTGCCGATACGCAGGTACGGGTCGCGGAACAGGCCCATGTCGTACTTGGCGCCCAGCACTTCACGCACGGCGTTGTCGATGTCGCTCTGCTCGATCTCGCCGGCCTTCAGCAAGCCCGGCAGTTCCTTGCCGTAGAGGGTGTCGTTCATGCTCATGTCGATGCCGGCCTTGATTGCCAGCTTCGCCGCTTCGCGACCATCACGGGCCACGCCGTGCTTGATCAGTTCGAAAATCGCCCCGTGGTCACTCACCGCCAGGCCCTTGAAGCCCCACTCCTTGCGCAGCAGGTCCTGCATCAGCCACAGGTTGGCCGTGGCCGGAATGCCGTTGATCGAGTTCAGTGCCACCATCACCCCGCCCGCGCCGGCATCGATGGCCGCACGGTACGGTGGCAGGTAGTCCTGGTACATCTTCACCGGACTCATGTCGACGGTATTGTAGTCACGCCCGCCTTCGACCGCGCCGTACAGGGCGAAGTGCTTGACGCTGGCCATGATGTTGTCGGCGCCGATCAGGCCGGTGCCCTGGTAGGCCTTGACCATCACCTGGGCAATGCGCGACACCAGGTAGGTGTCTTCGCCGAACCCTTCGGAGGTGCGGCCCCAGCGAGGATCGCGGGAGATATCGACCATCGGCGCAAAGGTGATGTCGAGGCTGTCGGCGGCGGCTTCCTTGGCGGCAATGCGCCCGCTCAGGCCAATGGCGTCCATGTCCCAGCTCGAGGCCAGTGCCAGCGGGATCGGGAAAATCGTGCGGTGGCCGTGGATCACGTCATAGGCGAAGAACATCGGGATCTTCAGCCGGCTGCGCATGGCCGCGTCCTGCATCGGCCGGTTTTCCGGGCGAGTGATCGAGTTGAACGTGCCACCGATGTTCCCAGCGGCGATTTCCTTGCGGATCATCTCGCGCGGCATTTCCGGGCCGATGCTGATCAGGCGCAACTGGCCGATCTTTTCGTCCAGGGTCATCTGCTTCATCAGGTTGCTGACGAACGCGTCCTTGTTCTCAATGGGGGCAGGCTTGGTATCGGCCATTACCGAGTGACTGGCCAGGCCGATGGCCAGGCTCAGCAAACACAGCTTCTTCATGAATAGTTTTCTCAAACGCTAAAACGACGCTCAGCGAAACGCATCGGGTCAGCCAAAATTTAGGGAGCGACTATTGTTGAGTGGGTAAATGCAGCAAACTTCGAACTCTTTATTCGCGCTGGGCATCTTTTAGCCGATTGGCGAGATGCAATCCAGTGGCGGGGACAGATTAAGTCCCCAGGGGATCAATTGAAGGCTGCCGGTCTATTTCCATCAGGAGCAACACTGACATGAATGTACAACAGCACTCTCGCTCGGCCTGGCAAGTCACGGTTCTAATGCTGCTGACCACGGTTCTGGCCGGCTGCGGCATCAACACCATTCCTACCCTCGACGAACAGGCCAAGGCGGCCTGGTCGCAAGTGCAGAACCAGTACCAGCGGCGCGCCGACCTGATCCCCAACCTGGTGGAAACGGTCAAGGGTTATGCCAAGCATGAACAGGACACCCTGACCGCAGTGATCGAGGCGCGGGCCAAGGCCACCTCGATCCAGGTCGACGCCAGCACCCTGGACAATCCGGAAAAACTCAAACAGTTCCAGCAAGCCCAGGATGGCTTGAGCAGTGCGCTCAGCCGTTTGATGGTGGTGTCCGAGCGCTACCCGGACCTCAAGGCCAACCAGAACTTCCTGGCCCTGCAGTCGCAACTTGAAGGCACCGAGAACCGCATCGCCGTGGCGCGTCGTGACTTTATCGCTGCCGTGCAGGCCTACAACACCGAGATCCGCACCTTCCCGGGTCGCCTGTGGCATAGCGTGATGTACAGCGACCTGCCGATCCGCCAGACCTTCGAGGCCACCAGCCCCGACGCCGATAAAGCACCGCAAGTGAAGTTCTGATCAGGCTTCAATGAGGTGTCGATGCGTTTATTACGGATAGGCCTGGCGCTGTGGCTCCTGGCATGTGTGACCACCGTCCAGGCAGCGCTGGCGTTTCCCGCGCTGACTGGGCGGGTGGTAGACACCGCCCAGATGATCGACCCGATTGTGCGCGAGCAACTGACTCAACAGTTGCAGGCGCTGGAGCAGACCAGCGGCGACCAGATCGTGGTGGTCACCGTACCTGACCTGCAAGGCCTGCCCATCGAGGACTACGGTTATCAATTGGGCCGCCACTGGGGTATCGGCCAGAAGGGCAAGGACAATGGCGCGCTGCTGATCGTCGCCCGGGATGAGCGCAAATTGCGCATCGAAGTCGGCTATGGCCTGGAAGGCGTGCTGACCGATGCGCAGTCCTGGGTGATCATCAACCAGGTGATCGCGCCGGCATTCAAGACCGGCAACTACAGCAAAGGCATCAGCGACGGTGTCGCGGCGATGTTGCAGGTGGTGGGCGGTGACCCGCTGGCTGTACCGGCCCATGTGGCGGACGCCAATTTCGCCAAGGATAATCCGGCGTTCTCCATCGGCATGTTCGTGCTGCTGCTGATCGTGTTGTGGTTGTGCAATCGCATGGGGTTACCGGTGGGCGCGATTCTTCTGGCCATTCTCAGCAGCAGTGGACGTGGCGGCGGAGGCGGAGGTGGCGGTGGCGGTGGCGGTGGCTTCAGAGGTGGCGGTGGTGGTTTCGGCGGCGGCGGGGCCTCGGGCGGCTGGTAATGACAATAACTAAAGAGCATCTGCAACCATGGCATTACTGAGCGAACACGAACAACGCCAGGTCGCCGAAGCGATCGCCAAGGTCGAGCAACAGACCGACGCGGAGCTGGTGACCGTGCTGGCGGCCCGGGCCGACGACTACGCCTACATCCCTTTGCTGTGGGCCAGCCTGTTGGCGTTGGTGGTGCCGGGGATCATTCATTACCTGTTCGGCTGGATGAGCATGTACACCTTGCTGCTGGCGCAGTGGGCGACCTTCATTGTGTTGTGCTTGCTGTTTCGCCTGCCGAAAATCACCACCCGGCTGATTCCGCGTTCCGTGCGGCACTGGCGAGCGTCGAATCTGGCGCGTCGGCAGTTCCTGGAGCAGAACCTGCACCACACGGTGGGCAGTACCGGAGTGCTGATTTTTGTCAGTGAAGCGGAGCGTTACGTAGAAATCCTGGTGGACGACGGCATCTCCAAGCGCCTGGATGACAGCTGTTGGGATGCCATCGTCAAGGCCTTCACCCAGCAGGTGAAACAGGGGCAGACATTGGCCGGGTTTATTGCCTGCATTGAAGCCTGCGGGGAGTTGCTCAAGGTGCATGTGCCGCTGACGCAAACCCGCAATGAGTTACCGAATCGGTTGGTGGTACTCGATTAGATGAAACATCCATAGCCGCTGGCGTTCGACAGCGGCTATAACGACCGTTGATCAAATAACTCCGTGCCCTCAAGCCCCATCCCCCCTAAAATGCCCGGCATTCCCTGCCCGAGGCGTTTTTGTTCATGTCTGTCACCGCTAAACCTGTCAGTCCCGCGCCGGATCACCATGCACAGTTTCTTGAGCTGCTGACTGCCAGCCTTGAGCAAAACGCCTTTATCAAGCTGGTGCTGGCCAAGTACGTCGGCGGTGAAGCGGACCTGCAACGGCTGATCATCAAGCCGACGACAGTCAAGGATCAGCCCTGCCTGTCCTTCGTCTACCGCTACAAGACTCGCGACATCACCAAGAACTTCTCCCTGGCCGATGGCGTGGCGGCGATTGCCGAGCTGTTGCCGGTGTCGTTCAAGAATGCGCACTTGCTCTCGGTGACCGACGAAGCCCAGCTGGAATACAGCAAGAAGAACAAAAGTTCGCTGTTCAAGAGCAAACCGCAGCAATTGCGCGAGGCCCCGTCCACCGAGCACAACCGCGAGAAACAGCGCTTCCTCGACTTGAGCCGACCGTTTCTCGCCGACCTGGGCGTGACCAATGCCAGGCACGAGCTGATTCCGGCGATGTCGCGCAAGTGGAAGCAGATCAACAAGTTCATCGAGGTCTTCAGCCATGCCCTGACCTCCTCGCCACTGGCGCTGGACAAGCCGGTACGCGTGGCGGATTTCGGTTCGGGCAAGGGCTACCTGACGTTTGCCATTCACGATTACCTGCGCAACACCCTCAAGGCCGAGGGCGAAGTCACCGGTGTCGAGCTGCGCGAGGAAATGGTCAACCTGTGCAACGCCGCGGCGGCCAAGCTGCAGCACCCGGGGTTGGTGTTCAAGTGCGGCGACGTGCGCAGTGTGGCGCCGAGTGAGCTGGACGTGATGATTGCCCTGCACGCCTGCGACATCGCCACCGACTACGCGATTCACACCGGCATCCGTTCCGGGGCGTCGATCATCATGTGCTCGCCGTGCTGCCACAAACAGATTCGCCTGCAGATCCAGAGCCCGGCGCTGCTCAAGCCGATGCTGCAATATGGCCTGCACCTGGGCCAGCAGGCGGAAATGGTCACCGACAGCTTGCGCGCGTTGTTCCTCGAAGCCTGCGGCTATGAGACCAAGGTGTTCGAATTCATCTCACTGGATCACACCAACAAGAACAAGATGATCCTTGCGGTCAAGCGCGCCGAACCGGTGGACCCGGCCCAGCTGCTGCAAAAGATCGAGGAACTCAAGGCGTTCTACCACATCAGCGAACATTGCCTGGAAACCTTGCTGCGGGCTGATGGTTACCTGTGATCGCGGTCTTGCGGCCCAGCATCACCGTGACGATCACCCCGGCGGCAAACAGCCAGGTAATGGGCTCGATGTGCTCACCAAAAAACAGCGCTGAAAAGGCGATGGTGAAGAAGATCTGCAGCAACTGGATCTGACTGACCCGGGCAATCCCGCCCATGGCCAATCCGGCGTACCAGGCAAAAAAGCCCAGGAACTGCGAGAACAGCGAGACGTAGCCAAAGGCCCACCAAGTCTTGGCGCTGATCGCGCCTTCATGCTGCATGGCCAGGTACAGCACCGGACCGATCAACAGCGGCGTCGACAGCACCAGGGCCCAGCAGATCACCTGCCAGCCGCCCATCTCCTTGGCCAGTCGGCCGCCCTCGGCGTACCCCAGGCCGCCCACCGCAATGGCCCCGAGCATCAGCAAGTCGCCCGCCTGAATACTGCCGGCGCCGCTGATCAGCGCGTAGCCCAGCACCAGCGCACTGCCCAGGGCGGCGCAAGCCCAGAAGGCTTTGGAGGGTCGCTCGTGGGACAACCACGCCGCGTACAGCGCCACGCACAGCGGTTGCAGGCCATTGACCAGCGCTCCGTGGGACGCCGGCAAGGTTTGCATGGCCCAGGCCGAGAGCACCGGAAAACCGAGGATAACCCCGGCGATCACCAGGCTCAGGCCCTTGACCTGCTGCCAGGTTGGCCAACGCTCTCGACGCCAGAGCAGCAGCGCCGCGGCTGGAATGGCGGCGAAGAGGGCACGGCCCAGGCCGTTGAGCAAGGGGTGCAGCTCTTGCACCACGATCCGGGTGAAAGGCAGGGTCAGGCTGAAGATGATGACGCCCAGCAGGCCCAGGGCCATGCCAGTGTTTTCGCGCGAGGACATAACGGCAACCAGGATCGAAGGTGGCGGGAAGTGACTTCATCTAGCCACAAAGCCGGCCGATTGCGCTGTTACAGCTACGCACGGACTTATCCGTACAGTTGCATGCTGCGTAGTAGCGGGTTGTTACCCGGCCCCATGGATTAGGACTACCTTGAATACTCCTTTCTGCCCACGTTGTACCTAGAGGAGTCCTCCCCATGGCTGCGAAAAAGATCCTGCTGCTGGTTGGCGATTACGTCGAAGACTACGAAGTGATGGTGCCGTTCCAGGCCTTGCTGATGGTCGGCCACACGGTGCATGCGGTATGCCCCGACAAGACCGCCGGGCAGACCGTGCGCACGGCGATTCATGACTTCGAAGGCGACCAGACCTACAGCGAAAAACCCGGTCACCTGTTCGCCCTGAACTTCGACTTCGCCCAGGTCGATGCCGCCGACTACGACGCTCTGCTGGTTCCAGGCGGACGTGCGCCGGAGTACCTGCGCCTGAATGAAAAAGTCCTGCAGTTGGTACGCGACTTCGACCAGGCCGGCAAGCCGATTGCCGCAGTCTGCCATGGCGCGCAGTTGTTGGCGGCGGCGGGCATCCTCGAAGGGCGTGAATGCAGCGCCTACCCGGCTTGCGCCCCGGAAGTGCGGCTGGCCGGTGGCACGTTCATCGATATCCCCGTGACGCAGGGCCACGTTCAAGGCAATCTGGCCACGGCGCCCGCCTGGCCGGCACACCCAAGCTGGCTGGCCGGGTTCCTCGGCCTGCTGGGCACGACCATCACCTTGTAAGCGGAGGCCTGTCCATGTGCGAGCTGTACGTCAAAGCCGACCCGATTTTGTACGAGTCACGCTCGCGCTCGCTGCGCATCTGTGGGGTGGTCACGACCCTGCGCCTGGAGAATCAGTTCTGGGACATCCTCAGCGAAATCGCCGAGGTCGACGGCATGACCACCAACCAGTTGATCGCCAAGCTCTATGAAGAAGTGATGGATTACCGCGGCGAAGTGGTGAACTTCGCCTCGTTCCTGCGGGTCAGTTGCACCCGTTATTTGAGTCAGCGGCGCAGCGGCTCGCCGGAGTTATCGGTGGTACGCGCGGTGGTGAAGTAGGGCGGCGTGGTCTTTACTCTGAAGCGCGTAATCTTTTAATCGCCAAGGAGCACGAGCATGTCTGGATGGTACGAATTGAGTAAAAGCAGCAATGGCCAGTTCCGCTTTGTGCTGAAAGCGGCCAACGCCGAAACCATTCTCACCAGCGAGCTGTACACCACCCGGGCGGCCGCCGAGGGTGGCATTGCCTCGGTCCAGAGCAATAGCCCGCTGGATGAACGCTACGAGAAAAAGTCCACCAAGGACGGCCATCCTTACTTCAACCTCAAGGCTGCCAACCATCAGGTCATCGGCAGCAGCGAGGCCTATTCCTCGGAGGCGGCGCGGGACAAGGGCATCGCCAGCGTCAAGACCAATGGCCCGACCACGGTGATCAAGGACAAGACCCTGCCGGTGCTGTGAAACCTGTGTAGGCGCTGGCAAGCCAGCGCCTACACATTTGCGCTCTGTCAGCGCAGCGTATCGATCAACCCCTGCAACTGACTGCACCCCGCCTCAGCCAATGGGAACACCGGCAGGCGCGGGTCGCCCGCTTCCAGGCCGGTCATGCGCAGGCCGGCCTTGATGGTTGCCGGCAGTCCGCCCTTGAGGATGAAGTCCAGCAGTGGCAGTTGGCGATAGAACAATTGCCGCGCCTGGTCCAGGTCATTGGCCAGCACCGCCTGATACAACGCGCCGTTGAGTTGCGGGATCAGGTTTGGCGCCGCCGTGCACCAGCCTTTGGCTCCGGCGGCAAACGCCTCCAGCGCCAGCGGATTGCAACCGTTGTAGAACGGCACCTGGCCTTCACCCAGTATTTGCAGCTTGTGCATGCGCTGAATATCGCCTGTGCTTTCCTTGACCATGGTCACGTTGGCCACGGCATGGAAGATCCGCAGGATCAACTCCACGGACATGTCGGTGCCGCTGGTGGCCGGGTTGTTGTAGAGCATGATCGGCACGCCGATGCTGTCGCCAATGGCGCGGTAGTGGGCAAGGATTTCCGCTTCGCTGAGTTTCCAGTACGACGCCGGCAGCACCATCACCACGTCGGCGCCATGGGCCTCGGCAAACCGCGCGCGGCGCACGGCCTTGGCGGTGGTCAGGTCGGAGACGCTGACCACGGTCGGCACGCGCTTGGCGACATGCTGGATGCTGAACTCACTGACCTGATCCCACTCTGCGTCGCTCAGGTAAGCGCCTTCCCCGGTGCTGCCGAGCGGGGCGATCGCGTGGACACCGCCGTCGATCAGGCGGTCGATGGAACGCCCCAGGGCAGGCAGGTCGACCGCTTCGCCGTTGGCGGTGAAGGGGGTGATGGTGTAGCCGATGATGCCGTGAATGTTCGGGCTGGACATGCTGTCTCTCCAATTAGGCAAAAAAGTCGCTTCAGTTCAGGCAATCGGCGTGTTGGCGCAGGTTCTGCCGAGCGTAGTAGTTGAACGCAGCGCCGTGGCGCTTGGGTTTGGAGATCCAGTCATGGGCCTCGCGGCCGAGTGCCGGCAGGATTGGCTTGAGGGTGCCGGCGGCCATCGCCAGCAACTGCAGTTTGGCCGCACGTTCGATCAATTGAGCGATCACGCAGGCTTCCTCGATGTTGCGCCCGGTCGACAACTGGCCGTGGTGGGACAGCAGGATGGCGCGCTTGTCGCCCAGGGCCCCGGCGATGATTTCGCCTTCTTCGTTACCCACCGGTACCCCCGGCCAGGCTTCGAGAAACGCGCAGTCTTCGTACAGCGGGCAGAGGTCCATGTGGGAAATTTCCAACGGCACCTCGAGCATCGACAGGGCCGCGACGTGAGTCGGGTGGGTGTGGATGATGCAGTTCACATCCGCCCGGGCACGGTATACCCAACTGTGGAAACGATTGGCCGGATTGGCCATGCCGTGGCCTTCCAGGACTTCCAGGTCTTCGTTGACCAGCAGCAGATTGCTCGCGGTGATTTCGTCGAAACCCAGGCCCAGTTGCTGGGTGTAATAGGTGCCCGGCTGCGGGCCGCGGGCGGTGATTTGCCCCGCCAGGCCGGAATCGTGGCCGTTCTCGAACAGGATGCGGCAGGTCAGTGCCAGCTTTTGCCGGTCAGTCCACGTATTATCCGCCAGGCTGCTTTGCATCTGCGTCAGCGCCTGCTTGATGAGTTGGTCTTTGGGTAATGCTAATGTCTTGGCCATATCGGTGTCCCTGTAAAGCTCAATGGACGTCGGATGTGGTTCTCCCGCTGCTCGCAAGGTCGTCGGGGGTAATCACATGACACTTAAGAGCCTATATGACACTTTGTGTCATTGGCAAGGACTAATCGTTGCCTCCTTGATGGATTAACCGCTGCACATGTCTATCCGTTTGAAATTACTGCGAAAAAAACTTGGTGTGACGCTTGAGGCGCTGGCCGAGAAATCCGGCATGACCAAGAGCTATCTGTCGAAAGTCGAGCGTGGCCTCAACACGCCGTCGATCGCGGCCGCGCTGAAACTGGCCAAGGCGCTGAACGTCAAGGTCGAGGAGCTGTTTGCCGAGGACGCTATCAGCCTGGACAGCTATAGCCTGGTGCGCGCCCACGAGCGCCAGTCGCTGGCCGCCAACGACCAGGCCCCCGGCTACGCGGTGTTGGCTCATCAGGTCAGCGAGCGCAGCCTGCTGCCGTTCATCATTTACCCGCCCAGGGAGTTCAGCGACAAGACCTTCAAGGAGCACCTGGGGGAGGAATTCCTGTTCGTCCACGAAGGCCAGGTCGAGGTCGATTTCATGAACGAGCGGGTGATCCTCGATCGCGGGGATGCGCTGCACTTCAACGCCCAGAAACCCCATCGCCTGCGCTCGGTGGGCGAGGTGCAGGCGCAGTTGCTGGTGGTGGTACACAGCAGCGAGGAATGAGTCGGCGCCAGAGCATCGTGAGCAAGGTCTACCGAAACCGCCCCTGTGGGAGTGAGCCTGCTCGCGATGCTTTCAGCCCAGACCTAAACCTCGACCGGCACCGAAAGACTCGAACTGCCCAGGGCATGGGTCTTGGAATCAAAAAAGCGCAGTGCCACCCCGGTGTCTGCAAACAGCTTTGCGTAGTGGCGCTTCTGGCTCTGGATGAACGCCGCACTGCGCGGATAAATCGAGATCGCCAGGGTTTTTGGCTTGGCCTGGCACAGTGCATGGACCAGGTGCGCATCCTGCTTGCCGAGGCTGTGGCCGAAGATGCACAAGGCGTCGTGTTGCTGCAGCAACTGGTCGTAGCAGAACGACAGGTAGTCCGAGCTGCGGATGGTCTTGAGCTTGTCTTCGCTGCTGCCTTCGTTGACGAACAACGGCACGTCGTCCAGGGTCTTGAGCGTGTTGTTGATGGCGAAACTGCCCAGCAGCGTGCCCTCGGTGGAGGTCAGCTTACGGGCGGTGCCGTCCTGGTTGCGCACCAGGTGCAGGCCACCGTGCAGGTACAGCAGGCGGGTTTTTTCGGTGGCGCTGGCGCTCAGCTCGAAGCGCGGTTCGCTGCCCTGGAACAGGTCGTCGATGGCCGTGCCCTGGTGCTGGACCGCCCAGTAGTTGAGCAGGTCGTAGTTACTGGTGAAGACCGTCCGATAACGGCCCAGCTCCTGGCTGATACTCGCCAGGCTGGTGGCTTGCACCAGGCGCCAGGGGATGTGCACCGCGTGTACGGTGTTGATCAACGCTTCCTTGATCGCATAGTAGCGATTGCGTGGTGCCGCCGAGCTTACCGCCAAGGCCTTGTTGACCCGGCTGGTGGTTTTCAGGGCGCTGAGCACCTGCTCGAAACTGCGGGTGTGCAGGGCGTCGAACACGCTCAGCTCGGACTGGCTCAAGGGTTTTTCTTCGACACTGCGGGCGTTCTCGAACAGCGAGTCGTAGCCAAAGTCATCCCACACCGCGCGGCTGGCGCCGTTACCCACCAGCAGGGCGCTGAACGGGGTGGTTGCGCGCAACGCGTTCCAGTCTTCTAAGTGGGCATCAACATCCTGGAAATCGCTCATTGCGTCAGTCATCTCAAGCAGGTGGGGTACAGGGCGCAGACTTTATCACGACCGGCTGTTGAGCCAGATCAAGATGCACGCGGCGCGATGGGGTGATCCTTGGGTTATCCGCCGACGCCAAGGGTCGGTTCGGCCCCATTGCAGAGGACTCGCCATGACCAGCACATTCTTCATTCCTGCCGTCAACATCATGGGCATCGGCTGTCTCGACGAAGCCATGGACGCCATCGGTAAATACGGCTTTGCCAAGGCGTTGATTGTCACGGACAGCGGGTTGGCCAAGGCCGGCGTGGCGGCAATGATCGCGGAAAAACTGGCGCTGCAGGACATCGAGTCGGTGGTTTTTGACGGGGCCAAGCCCAACCCCAGCATCGCCAACGTGCAGGCTGGCCTGGTGCTGTTGCAGCGCAGCGGGTGTGATTTTGTGGTGTCCCTGGGCGGTGGTTCGCCCCATGACTGCGCCAAGGGCATCGCCCTGTGCGCCACCAATGGCGGGCAGATTGGCGACTACGAAGGCGTCGATCAGTCGCCCAAGCCGCAACTGCCGCTGATTGCGATCAACACCACGGCCGGTACTGCCAGCGAGATGACCCGCTTCTGCATCATTACCGACGAAGCGCGGCACGTGAAAATGGCCATTGTCGACCGTAACGTCACGCCGCTGTTGTCGGTCAACGATCCGGCCTTGATGGTGGCCATGCCCAAGTCGCTGACCGCCGCCACCGGCATGGATGCGCTGACGCATGCAATCGAGGCCTACGTCTCCACCGCTGCCAACCCAATCACCGACGCCTGCGCCCTGAAAGCCATCGAGCTGATCAGCCTCAACCTGCGCGTGGCGGTGCGTGATGGCAGTGACCTGCTGGCCCGGGAAAACATGGCCTATGCGCAGTTCCTGGCCGGCATGGCGTTCAACAACGCGTCCCTGGGGTTTGTGCATGCCATGGCGCATCAGTTGGGTGGTTTCTACGACTTGCCCCACGGCGTGTGCAATGCGGTGCTGCTGCCCCATGTGCAAAGCTTCAACGCCAAGGTCTGTGCCGAACGCCTGACGGTAGTGGCGCAGGCGCTGGGCGTGGACATCCAGGGGTGCAGCCCGGAGGAGGGGGCCGAGGCGGCGATCGCGGCGATCCGCACGCTGGCCGCGGACGTGGAAATTCCCGCCGGTTTGCGTGACCTCGGAGCCAAGCTGCAGGACATCCCGATCCTCGCCGCCAACGCCCTCAAGGATGCCTGTGGCCTGACCAACCCGCGGGCGGCAGACCAGCAGCAGATCGAGGAGATCTTTCGTAACGCGTTCTGATCCCGCGCGCCCTTAGCCGGAAGTCACCAGGGACCGGCCCGGGGTGGCGCTGAATTGAATCAACGCGACCCCGGCGATCAACAGCACGGCACCGAGCAGGCGCGGTAACGTCAGGTGCCGCTCCACCAGCCCGAACAGCCCGAAGTGGTCGAGCACCAGCGATGCCACTACCTGCCCGGCCAGGGCCAGGGCGATAAAGCCTGAGGCCCCGAGCTTGGGCAGCAGCATCAGGGCCAGGGCGATAAAACACACGCCAAAGGCGCCCCCGGCCCATATCCACAGCGGCGCCTTGCTGATAAACCCAAGCGACGGCAATGGCAGGCGCAGGCTGATAATCACCGGCAGCAATACCAGAACACTCACCAGCAGCGAGGCGAGGGTGGCCCATAACGGGTGACCGAGGCCGCGACTCAGGTTGGCGTTGATTGCGCTCTGAAAGGGCACCACGGCGCCGGCGACTACGGCCAGCACCGACAAACCGGCCCACTGCAAGGTACTCATAAGTCTCTCTCCAAGAGGTTTTACTGGACTCTAGGTCATTCGTCGCGCAGATTGAAATTCCGATTAATCATCCAGAACATGCATCAGATGAATGATCTGCGCCGTATCGATTTGAACCTGCTGGTGGTCCTCGACGCCTTGCTCAGCGAGCAGCACGTGACCCGTGCGGCCGAGCGCCTGCACCTCAGCCAACCGGCTGTCAGCCATGCCCTGGCGCGCCTGCGCGAGATGCTCGGCGATCCGCTGCTGGTGCGCGCCGGTGCCGGCCTGGTCGCCACTGCGCGCGCGCAGGAACTGATGGCGCCCCTGACTGAAGCACTGGCCAGTGTCCAGGCCTTGCTGGCGCCCAATACCTTTGACCCAGCCTCGGCCAAGCGCCGGTTCCGCCTGGCGATGTCCGACTACGGCGCGGCGATTGTCTTGCCCGGCTTGATCGCGCGCTTGCGCCAGGAGGCGCCGGGGATCGACCTGCAGATCAGCCACGCGAGTCGCGAAGGCATGCTGGAAGGCGTGCTCAACGGCGACATCGACCTGGCGGCCGGGGTCTTTCCCGAACTGCCCCATGAGCTGCGCTGCACGCCGCTGTTCGAAGAGCAGTTCGTGTGCCTGGTGGACGCCCGGCGTTTGCCGGCCAGTGGCGTGCTGGATTTACCGACTGACCTGGCCCGGCCCCACGTATTGCTGGAGATGCGCGGCAGCGGCACCCCGGAGATCGAGCGGGCGCTGACCGCCATTGGCCAGCGTCGCCACGTGGCAGTCAGCCTGCCGCACTGGAGCGTGGCCCCGCAGTTGATCGCCGGTACCGACCTGATTCTCACCGTGGCGGCCCGCGGCTTGCAGGGTGTCGATCAACCGCAGTTAAGCGTTGTGCCACCGCCATTTCCTATCCCCTCGTTCAACTTCGTCCTGGCCTGGCATGTGCGTCGGGGCGGTGACCAGGCGTTGAACTGGTTGAATCGGCAGATCGCTCAGGCGATAGTGCACGGCTGAGTTTTTCACTTCGATGGACACAAGGAACACGGAATGACCTTGAAATACCGCTGGCTGGGATGTGTGGCAATGAGTGGCGCGCTGGGCGCGACCCAGGCCTATGGCGCGTGCGCACAGCCGCCGCTGCCCGAGGGCGTGCCGGGGTACTCGGTGTGCAAGGACTGGCCGGCCTACGATGGCCAGACCATTACCGCGCTGTCGCAGATCGAGCCGGACCCGACCTTGAGCGATGCCCCCGATGGCACCGGCATGTACGACCTGAAACTGGCGGTGGTCTCCAACATCGATGGCAAGCCCCTGGCCCGTTACGCCCAGGCCTCGGTGTACAGCTCCGACGCCGTGCGCTTCGATGGCCTGAGCATCGACACCGCCCGCTACAAACTCACCTCCGACCTGCGCGCATTCGGCGTACGTGCCGGCTTCACCGGTTCATCGCGAGCCAATCCGTTCGAACAGGCGGTGCTGTCGCTGTACGTGCGCGAAGGCAACACCTTGCGTCCGGTGCTCGAGCAGTTGGTGATCGAATCCAGCAATGGTGAATGGGATACCAACTGCACCGGCGAATTCAGCCACACCAAACGCACCCTGGACCTGGCCAAGACCAGCAGCCACGGCTTCGCCGACCTGATTGTCAGATCGGTGACCACCGACACGCAGAGCAGCGTGGGCAAAGATGATTGCCAGTCCAAGGACGTCGTGGGCAATACGGTGTCGACGACTTTGCGTTACGACGGGCGCCAGTACGTGGTGCCCAAAGAGCTGCAGGGCGTGTAAGCCGGGCCAACGCCAGGCATGACCTGCAGTCATGCGGCTCTGCACATTTATGGTTACAGTCATCGCAAAACCTTGTGATACAAAAGCCCACCGCAGTCTGACGATAGGGCCTGGCAGCCCGACATGGAGCTTTACCGCATGACCTCATCTTTATTGCTGGCCGTCCTTGCCTCCGGTTTTATCTACGGCATCACCCCGGGCCCGGGCGTGCTCGCGGTGTTTGGCATTGGCGCAGCCCGCGGGCGGCGGGCCGGGGCGGGTTTTCTGTGTGGGCACCTGTTAGGGGATGTGGTCTGGTGCAGCACCGCATTGATTGCCATCGTCGGCGCGCGGGAAATTGGCAGCAGTGCCTTTGATGTGCTCGGCGTGCTCAGCGGCCTGTACCTGTTCTGGCTGGGCATGCGGGCGATCCGCAGCCGTCGCAGCAGCGGCGACGCACCTCAGGGCGCGGCGCGGCAACCGTTCTGGCACGGGATCATGTTTGGCCTGACCAACCCCAAGGCTTATCCGGTGGCGGTGGCGACCTTTACCGCCCTGTTGTCCAGTCGCGCCGAGTTGCTGCAGTGGTCGATGCTGCCCTGGTTGATCTTTCTGAGCTTCCTTGGTGGCGTTTTGGCATACGCTATTCTGATTGGGATTGTGGGCGCTCGTCGGGTGCGCACGTTGTATCAGCGCCATGAGCTGGCTATTACCCGGATTTGCGGGGTAATGTTCATCGGTTTCGCCATCAATGCCTTGCTGCACGCGGTGCCGGGGTTGCTGGCCAACAAGAGTTGAGGCTGCTTGCAGGGCTGCGGCAGCGGCTTGAGGCCAGCGCGGTGTAGCGCGCAGGCCAGGTCCATGGATAGCTACTCACGGCGGTATTTTTTGACAGTATCCATCCACGATGAGCACCGCAAACTCCGCGCCATTGGCCAGCTACATCGATCTGCTGCTCGACGTCGTCTGTGCCGTCGACGGACAGGGACGGTTCGTGTTTGTCAGCGCGTCCTGCGAACAAGTGTTCGGCTACACCCCGGATGAGCTGATTGGCCAGCCGATGATCGAAATGGTGCACCCGGCCGATCGCGAGCGGACCCTGGACGCCGCCCGGGAAATCATGCGCGGCAAACCCAACCCGAACTTCGAGAATCGCTACCTGCGCAAGGATGGCCAGGTGGTGCATATCCTCTGGTCGGCGCGCTGGTCCGAGGTCGACCAGTTGCGCATCGCCGTGGCCCGCGACATCACCGAACGCAAACAGGCCGAATCGCGCCAGGCTGCGCTCTATGCGATTTCTGAAGCGGCCCATGCCGCCGAGGATCTGCTGGCCTTGTTCAAGCGCATTCACCAACTGATCGGCGAATGGCTGCCGGCGTTGAATTTCTCGGTGGCGCTGTACGATGAGCACTGCGAGCAACTGAACTTCCCGTACCACGTCGACGATCACGAGCGTGATCCCGAGTTCAGCGTGACTGGCCGGCTGTGTGCCGAAGTGGTCCGTAGCGGGCAGCCGGTGCTGCTGACCCCCGACCAGCCGTTTGCCTTGCCGGGACTGGCCGGGCTGATCGACGCGCAGGATTGCCCTTGCTGGCTGGGGGTGCCGCTCAATTCGCAACGGGGCACCATCGGGGCGCTGATCGTCAAGAGCATGCCTGGCGGCGAGCGCTACACCGAACGCGACAAGGAGCTGCTGCAATACGTCTGCGCCCAGGTGGCGGCAGCGATCGAGCGCCGGCAATTGCACAGTCGCCTGCAGTACATGGCGCAGCATGACTACCTGACTCGCCTGCCCAATCGCGAATTACTCCGCGAGCGCCTGAGCGCAGCCTTGCTCAAGGCCCGCCGGGACAACGGGCGCATGGCCCTGCTGTACGTGGACCTGGACCATTTCAAGCAGGTCAACGATACCTACGGCCACGGCATCGGCGACATGCTGCTGCAAGCCGTGGCCAATCGGCTGCAAGGTTGCGTGCGCGAGAGCGATACCGTCGCGCGGATTGGTGGCGATGAGTTTGTGGTACTGCTCGACAGTATCCAGGCCGCAGAAGACGCGGCGCGGGTGGCACTGAAAATTCGCCAGGTGCTGGGCCAGCCCATCCGGCTGGACAGCCACAACCTGAGCATTCTGCCGAGCATTGGCGTGGCCCTGTACCCGGAGCACGGTCTCGAGGAAAAGCAGCTGTTCAAGCACGCCGATGAAGCCATGTATGCCGCCAAGCGCCTGAGTGGACGCCTGGACCGGGCGTGAGCCGGGGCACCACTCGTCGATGTTTGGACAGCTTTTTTAAACCTTTGCGCGCTTTGGCCTTCGAATGACAGGCGGGACGTACCGTTGCATTCATTTGTCTGTTCAAGGAGGGCGCGACCATGAAACCTGTGGCCAGCCGATTATCGACCATCAGCTTTGCCGTGTTGCTGAGCCTTGGCGCCAGCAGCGCTTTTGCCCAGTCGCCGGCCGACTTCATCAACGACGCCTCGGCCAAAGGCATGGCGGACATCGAAGCCAGCCGCCTGGCACACCAGAAGACCGAGTCCAAGGCGGTCAAGGACTACACCATCGTGGTGATCAACGACCGCACCACGGCTAACCAGCACCTGGCGAAAATCGCCAAGAAGCTCGACCTGCCCGTCGCCCCTCGGGAAGAGGTGATGAACAAGGCCAAGACCCTGATACCCGCCGTCGCGGATGGCGAGTCCTTCGACTCGGCCTATGCCGCCAGCCAGGTAAAAACCACCGAGCAGGCCATCGAGCAATTGCAGCAGGAGGCCCGGACCACCGACGTGCCCGAGCTCAAGGCATTCGCCGAAGAGACCCTGCCCAAGCTCGAACAACACCTGCAAATGGCCAGGGCCCTGCAAGCCAGTCGTTGACCGGCTTCAGCATTGATTCAAGTCCTGCTGCTGCCCGTCGGCAGCAGGCGTACCCTCTAGCACAATCGACTCACCTTCACCCAGGCTGCGGTACTGCTTTCTCAGGGCTTCGAGTTGCATGAGATCGAGTGCTTCGAGGCCAAGCATGGCGTTTTGCGCATCTTTGGTCACCCGCAGCAATTCGTCGATCTTCAGGTGCAGGATGTCGGTGTCCCGGTTCTGCGTGTTCTGGATCAGGAACACCATCAGGAAGGTGATGATGGTGGTCGAGGTGTTGACGATCAATTGCCAGGTATCGTTGAAATCAAACAGCGGCCCGGTCAGTGCCCAGGCAACAATCAGCACAATGGCCAACAGGAACGTCCGCGGACTCCCGGCCCACAACGCCAGCTTCTGTGACACCTTCGCGAATTTCATTGCCGTTTACCTTCTAAGGGATGGACCTGAAGTTCAGACCGCGACGGTGCGCAGGAATTGCTTTTTTACGGTGGTGAGCCGGCAGGCGAAGTCCGCGTTCGAAAGGGCTCAAAGCAACTGCAATGCGTCCGGGCGAGCGCCGGGGAATACCGCCTGCAGTTGGGACGCCGATAGGCCCCAGGTTTGGCTCAGCAATCCTCCCAGCAGGTTTCGATAGTTGTTGAGTACCGGATAATCACGATTCTGCAGCAGGCTCTGTTGGTTGACTGCCACCTGTTCACCCGCGATCCGCCCACCGCGTACGCTACCACCGAGTACCCAATACACCGTGCCATGCCCATGGTCGGTACCCTTGGCGCCGTTCTCACGAAAGGTGCGGCCAAATTCGGACACCACCACCACGGTGGTGTTCTTCCACTCATCCCCCAGTGCCTGGGCATAGGCTACGAGCCCTTCGCCAAGGTTCGCGAGACTGCTGGCTAGCGGGCCACTGGTGCTGCCTTGGTTGACGTGCGTGTCCCAGCCTCCGATGTCGACAAAACCCAGTCGGTATTCGTTGCGCATCAGTTTCGCCATACGCTGGGTCTGGGCTGCGAAACTCTGTGCGTTGGGTGCGCCCCGATTGGCCTCGAGCATTTCTTCCTGCAACTCCCTGGACACTTGTTGGCGCAATTCCAGGCCTTCGGCGGCGGAGGCCGCAAAGGGGGTGTTTTTGTACATGGCGGAAAGAATCGCCGACTGCCGGTCGTCGAATGCCGACTTGTTTGCCCCGCGCAGCGAGAGGTTGGGAATGCTTCCAGCACCTTGAAAACTAAGCGGCAAGGCATCGGTAAAAGCAATCGGGGCGCTGTTGGGCAACTGATGCGAGAGGCGTGCGAGGAAGCCTGAGTCATAGCGACTGCGCTGATGAGTTGGTTCACCCGATTCAATGTTGTCCTGGGTCTCGAAGTGACTGCGGGACAAGTCATCAGTACCAGCGAAAGGGACGAAAGCGATTTCTTTGCGTTGCCACAGTGGGTAGATCGAATCGCGTAACACCGGATTCAGTCCCCATTGGCCGTCGAGCGCAATGGCGCTGAGAGGGTTGTGAACGTCGGGTCGGGCAATCGCCAGCGTGGGGCGTGACTCATGGTAAAAGTCGCTGGCATATGGCACTAGCAGGTTGTTGCAATCGTAGCCGCCGCGCAGAAATACGATCAAAAAGCGTGGTGCCGACCGGGGGGCGGCAAACAGTTTTGCGGAAAACGGCAAGGAGGGCAGGGCGATGGCTGCCGTAGCAGCGATCAGCAGTTCTCGACGATTCATGACAACTCCTCATCGCGTGACTTATCGGTTATTGAAGTCAGGCGAGGCTAGTAGAAAAGTATTCCATTCCTGCTGTGAAACTGCCTTGTCCAGCGCGGTTCGGGTAACGGCTGATAGGTACGGCGAGATGGTTTCGTAGAACAATGGGGTGGTGATCAACGGGAAGCCGGGGCCGGGTTGTTTGCTACCTGGCGGGGTGAACAGGCGATTGTCGCCCCGCCCGATTGCACGGGCTATTTCGAAGCGTTTGACCATCTGTCCCGAGCTCGACCACGCACTCGACGCCAGCGGCCAGCCATCGGGTGTCACACGCCCGAACAGTGGCTGGCCCAGTTGGTTCAGCCAGTTACTCATAGGCTGGACGTTGGCGAGGGGTTTGCCGTCATAGGCCAGGCGCACGGCCGAAACCACAAATTGCATCGGATCCTTGAAGCGGGTCCCGGCGTTTTGCAGCAACTCGCTTGATTCGAACAGGGTGCGCATTACCTGGGCGATATCACCGTCACTGTCCAGGAAGGTCCTGGTCATCCTCGCCACCAAGGCCGGTGACGGTTGATCCGCGACAAAATACTGAGCCAGGCGCCTCGAGATAAACTGCGCACAGGCCTCCTGGCGGGTAATCAGTTCTACTGCATGGCGAATTTCCTCAAAGCCACTGCCTTTGATCGGTTGCCCTAGGAGCATTTTGTCGGTGAAGTCGTGGCGTGCGGGGTTGAACTCGAACATCCCCTCGCGCACCAGGCTGCCTTGTTGCCGGGGGCCGAATTTCTGGACCCTGCCATCCAGTGGAGTTAGCCCGGCGCCCGTCAGGATCAGCGCCAACTGCTGCACGTCCTGTTGGGTATAACCTGAGCCTACACCCAAGGTGTGCAGCTCCATGAGTTCGCGAGCGTAGTTTTCGTTGACCTTGCCCCGGGCATTTTGTGCATTGTCCAGGTACTCAAGCATCGCCGGACTTTTGAGGGTGGCCATCACCAGGTCTTTGAACTTGCCCAGCGCGTGAGGACGGATCGAATTTTCGGCGTAGTCGGCCGTTAGCATTCGCACACGCCCCTTGGCCTGGAAGACACTGAAGTGGTTGAGCCAGAACACCACCAACTGTTCCTTGAGCTGATTGGGGCCATACACCGCGTGCAGCAATACGGCCTGGCGTGACTGCTCGGCGTGGTCGTTGAGATATTGTTGAATGTCTTTTCTGAAGGCGTTTTTGTCCTCACCTTCCTGCATGGCCCTGAACTGTTCCTGTTTGCTTTTCAAGCTCAACAGCAAGGATTGCGGGGGTGTGTTCAGCGCGGGGTAGCTTTGCAGCAATGCGTTGATCGCGGGTGGCAGGGGGTCGTTGATCCGATCAGCCAGTTGAGCATTGAGCAGGCCTTCGCGTCCCATGGTACGCAAGCGATCGAGGTTGGCGGTGTCCAGGCCAAAGCCGTCACGGCGTAACCAGGCAATATCGCTTGGGGTGACTGCCACTGGCGCAGAGGCCGATGCGGTAATGGAAAATCCGAAAATACAGGCTAAAAAAACCAACGGACGTAAAGCGGCAGATGACACGTGCATGGGGTGGATTCCGCGTATCAGGTAAGACGTAGTCAGTGGCCGGTGTAGTTTCCACGGCTGAGGCTGACGGGATGCTGAAGAACTCTCCGTCAGAGCGGTTGTGTTAAACGGGAGGTTCAATTCGGGGGCAAGTAGGGTGAGGCTGGTTGCTCCGCTCTTTTGGATGCCCTTCATGCAGGTAGGTTCAGGGAAGTGACAGATATTAACTGATGCAAATGGGCTTGCGCCAAACAGGAGCGCTGCGCTTTCGGGTATCTATGCTCAATCGACCTATGCAGGTGGGGCAGATGTTTCAACCCGTGACCGCGTCTTGACGCAGTCCCCAGGCTCGTCGCTTACTGGCGCCCCACGAGCGAAACGCACAGTCTAGCGTGGCGCTCCCATCCTGATTGGTTATAGGAGTATGCGATGAGCTGGTCTGCCCAACAGTATGTGGCATTCGAAGATGAGCGCACCCGCCCGGCGCGTGACTTATTGGCCGCGATCCCCGCGGTTGATGCACGTTCGGTGATCGACATCGGCTGCGGCCCGGGCAACTCCACCGAGTTGCTGGTACAGCGTTTTGCCGGTGCCGCGGTACGCGGTATCGACAGCTCCGCCGACATGATCGACGCCGCCCGCAAACGCCTGCCGGGCGTGCGTTTCGATACCAGCGATATTGGCGCCTGGAACGAACCCGGGCCGTTCGACGTGATCTTCGCCAACGCAGTGCTGCAGTGGTTGCCCGAGCATGCCACGCTGTTGCCCGCGCTGGTCGACAAGCTCACGGTAGGCGGCAGCCTGGCGATCCAGATGCCGGACAACCTCGAACAGCCGCCCCATCGGATGATGCGCGAAGTCGCGGCCAATGGCCCTTGGGCAGACAAGTTGGCCCAGGTCGCCGGGCAGCGCACGACACTGGACGACGCCAATACGTATTACCAGATGCTGTGTACCTGCAGCGCACGGGTGGATGTGTGGCGCACCACCTACCACCACCCGCTGGCGGGCGGTCCGGCGGCGGTGGTCGAGTGGTTCAAGGGCAGCGGCCTGCGGCCGTTTCTGCAGCAACTGAACGAGGTGGAGCAAGCCCAATACCTGGCGCAGTACCTGGAAGCCATCGAACCCTACTTCCCGGTACTGGCCAACGGCTCGGTGCTATTGCCGTTCCCGCGACTGTTCATCGTCGCTACGCGCTAACGGGATCAAGCCTGCTGCAACACCTTCAACGCCGCCGAGGCCAGAAAGCCGGAGCGGCTTTTTTCTTCCGGGTGGTGCAGCACGTATTCGTCGATGCGAGTCAGCAGATAGGCGGGCAGGGTGATGTTGAGTTTCTGCGCCTTGCCCAGGTATTTGCTGACGTCGATGTCGACCAAGGCCCAGGTCACGCCGGCATATTGCGGGTTGCGCGCATGATGGGTCACCTTGCTGGCCGGCGGAATCGCCGAACCGTCCTCGGCCAGGATCTCGAAGTGCCCCTCGATGGCTTCACGTGCCATGGCGATGGCATCGTCCAGGTCATCACCGGCCGAGAAGCACCCCGGAATATCCGGCACTTCCACGCCCCAGGCGTGCTGCTCATCGCCTTCTGAAATGGCAATTGGATAAAGCATGTTGATTGTCCTCTGGTTTTAGTGCGTCAACTCATGACAACAGGGCCTGTTGCAGGATGCTCACTGCCGTCTTGGTCAGCAGATCCTTCTTCGGGTGCGGAACCGTCACCAATCCAGGTTTGGTTGGATGTTTGAAATGATGGTGACTGCCCCGGACCCGCACCAGATACCAGCCGTCTGCAACGATTTGGCTGATCAAATATCGACTGTTCACATCACGTCCCTGTGCTGTGTAGGTGGTTACTATACCTACTGGATTGGTCTTATCAACACTATAACCACCAATTCGCATGGGTCAGGTGATGAGTGGTTGAGATCAGTGTAGGAACCGCTGCTGAAACGGGAAGGCACGTTACCGGCGAAAGTATTGCGCGATGGTGCAGGACGCTTTTGTGCGGGGCCCTACGGAATTGCAGGCATAAAAAAACCGGTCACTGTGGACCGGTTTTTTGTCGTCTCCCGTCAGGTAGCTACCTGGCGCAAGACTGAAATTAGTGGAGCGGGTGAAGGGAATCGAACCCTCGTTATCAGCTTGGGAAGCTGGAGTAATGCCATTATACGACACCCGCTCGGAACGGCTGACTTTGTACCAGATGTGGCGACGGATTTGAAGTTTTTCTTTGCTGGATCTGCATTTACGCAGTTTTATTACACGCAAGGCGCGGTCTGTCGCGGGCAAGCCTGCTCCTAAAGGTAGGGGATTACCTAAGGTGGCGAGGCTGCTCGCGAGGACGCTGTTTCAAATGGCCAGTGCATGGTGGTCCTGGGTTACGTGGGAACGCGTCCGGCCTTCGTGGGGCGCCGGTTTCAGGAAGCCCAGCAGTACCTCGCGGCTGTCTCTGCAGGCGGCTTTGTGCTCCATGTCGAGAAAGTGCCCGGTGGCCTGGATGGTGCTGAAGGTGCTGTGTTGCACGTGGTTGCCAAACAACCGGGCATCGCTGGCGGCGGTGTACTCGTCCCATTCACCGTTCATGAACAGTACGGGCACATCGATCTGCTTGGCGGCCTTGAGGTAGCACAGGCGGTCGCTGTTGAGCACGTGGCTGATGTGAAAGTGCATCTGCCCGTATTCATGTTCGGCCAGGGTGCTGACGTGGCGGTAGTTGAAGCGCTTGAACAACGACGGCAAGTGCTTGCCGATGGTGTCGTTGACCAGGTGCCCGACACGGTCGCGATCAAGGTTGCCGAGGTAGTCGACACCCCGCTCCAGGTAGTCGCGCATCGGTTCGTTGATCACTGGCGAGAACGAGCTGATCACGGCCTTTTCGATGCGTCGCGGGCGATGCGCGAGGGCGATCATCGTGGCGGCGCCACCCCACGAAAATGACATCACGTGCTCGGCGGCGAAGTGGTCGATCAGCTCCAGGAGGATCTGCCCCTCGACTTCCTTGGTGAGCATTTTTTCATGCTGGTTGTGGGCTTTTGACCGGCCCGCGTAGGGTTGGTCGTAGAGCACCACGTTGAACTGTGGATGGAGGTTTTTCACGGTCTGTGCAAACGACGCCGTGGTGGCCATCGAGCCGTTGACCAAAATGATGGTCTTCTCTGCGGCATCTGCGCGATAGAACTCCGTGTAGACCCGATACTGACCTTGTATGTCCAGCACAGCGATTTCTGGCCTCATGTCGTAAGACTCCTGGCAAGCGTGTAGGCGCGCAGCTGAGTGTGCACGGGCTTTATGACAGGTAGGCATACGCCTGGAAGGTGAGGGCCCATGTCGATCCGTTAATGTCTGGTCGACGGGTGTTGTTATAGGCGGGCAGTCTGTCGGGAGAGGTGGAGACGGGAGGCGCTCAACCGACAAAAAGTTTCTTAGAGGTATGGTATGACTTGGCGGTCACATTTCGGCCGACGGTTTGATTCAAGCAGGGTGCTGGCTATCGCGCAAGTGCCGTTGGCGAATTGTTCGACAATGTCTGCCCGGCGGTCGCGCAATCAGATCAAGGCGATCTCGGCAGCGCTCAGTGGGCGGTATTCGCCCGGTTTCAAGCAGCTGTCCAGCGTCAACGGGCCCATCTGTTCGCGATGCAAACGCATGACCTTGTTGTCGAAGTGGCCGAACATCCGTTTCACCTGGTGGTAGCGGCCCTCGATGATGGCCAGGCGCGCAGCCCGGGGCGCCAGCAACTGCAGGTCGGCGGGTTGGGTGGTGAGGTCTTCGAAGGCGAAGTACAGGCCGCGGGCAAAGGTTTCGGCGTACTGGGGCGTAATCAATTGCTCGGTTTCGACGTAGTAGATCTTCGCCAGCTTGGTCTGTGGTTGGGTCAGGCGGCGTGACCAGTTGCCGTCGTTGGTGATCAGCATCAAGCCGGTGGTGTTGAAATCCAGGCGGCCGGCGATGTGCAGGTCGAGCTTGTCGGGTTCATGGATCAGGTCGAGGACGGTCGGGTGCTCGGGGTCACGGGTGGCACTGATGCAACCGGCGGGTTTGTGCAGCATGAAGTAGCGCGCGGCCTTGCCGGCTTGCAGCACCTCGTCGTCGCATTCGACGCGGCTGAACTCGCGCACCTCGGTGTGCGGGTCGCTGACGATCTGCCCGTCGACCTTGATCCGCCGCTCGACCAGCGCCAGGCGCACCTGTTGGCGGTTGAAACGCGGCAAGTTGCTGAGGAAACGGTCAACGCGCATGGGAGTCGGCAGGTCGGCAAGGGGCGCGCATCTTACGCGACACAGCCGCCGTTTGCCTGCAGTTGTGCCTCGACCTGGGCGCAGCCGGGGCACAGGCACGACAGGTCGCGCAGTTCGGCGGGCAAGGCCGCCAGCACCGCCGGGTCGATGGTCACGGTGTAGCACCAGCAACTGTGCTGGGCGGTGCGCGGGTCGGCCAGGCTGCAAGCGTTGCTGGCGCCGCAGGCCGGGCAGAGGTCGGGTTTATGCATAGCTGGAGTGAGGCATCTGGGTACAGGTCCGGTTGCGGCCAAGTTGTTTGGCTCGATACATCGCCTGGTCGGCGCGCGACAGCAGGTCGTGCAAGGTGTCATCCGGCTGCAGGGTGGTCAAGCCGATGCTCAGGGTAATTTGCAGGGATTTGCCTTCATAGGGGTAGTGCTTGCGCTCGATCATCTGGCGAATTTTCTCGGCGATCTTCAGGCCGGTGCTGGCGTCGGTGTCCTTGAGCAACACGATGAACTCCTCGCCACCCCAGCGACAGACGATGTCGGACTGGCGCAGGCAGCTTTCCAGGTCACGGGCGAAACCGGCCAGCACCAGGTCGCCGGCGAGGTGACCATGGCTGTCGTTCAGGCGCTTGAAATGGTCCAGGTCCAGCAGCAAGGCGGTCAGCGGCTTGGGTTCGCGCTGGGCTTCCTGCATGGCTTGCGCTGCCAGCAGGTCGAAGCCGCGGCGGTTGGGCAGGCCGGTGAGGCTGTCGAGGGTGGCCTGGGCTTCGATGCGGCCCTGGAAACGCGTGATCACCCGATGGAGCAGGGCCAGCACGCTCAGGGTGACGATCAGGCAGATCAGCAGGTTCAGGTACAGCGACTGACGCACCTCGTGCAGGGCGCTGCCTTCACGTTTGTCGACGAACAGGTACCAGTTCAGTTCCGGGATAAACCGTACGTTGAGGAAATGCCCCTGGCCTTGGGTCATATATTCGTAGCTGCCGCTGTGGGGTTTGGGCAGCGTGGCCAGAAGATCGCGCATGCTGTCCAGCTCGCTCAGCGCCGTGCCGACCCGCGCGCCTTGCGGGCCGCCGTCGGCACCGGTGAGGACGATGCGACCCTCGGTGTCGACGAAATACACGCTGCGCTGGTAACGCTGCTGGTAGGTGTCGATCAGCTTGATCACGGCATCGACGGTCAGGCCGACGCCCGCCGCGCCAATGAAGTTGTCCTGGTAGTCGTAGACCTTGTAGTTGATGAAGAAGGTCAGGCTGTCCTGGTTGGCCATGTCCACGTCCACGTTGATCTCGTAGGGCGGGGCCATGTCGCGGACGCGGAAGTACCAGGTGTCGCGCGGTTCGCTAAGGCTGACTTTTTTCAGCACGCCCTTGGCCTGGTAGTAGGTCAGGCTGTTGTTGGAGACGAAGAAGGCGGTGTAGGCGCCGTAGTGGGTCATGACCTCGTTGAGGTAACGGGTCATTTGCCCGGGATCGCGCTCGCCGGCCACCACCCAGTCGCGCAGGAAGGTGTCGCGCGACATCATCGAGGAAATCAGGATTGGCCGGACCAGGTCTTTCTGGATCTCCGAGTAGACGGTGTCGGAGGTCAGCGGCAGTTCGGTGTTGACGATGCTGTCGCGAATCGAGGCGCGCGAGGCGTAGTAACTGAGCAGGGAAGTGGCCAGGAAGCCGGCACCCAGCAGGGCGATCAAGGTGAGGACCAACGAACGTTGCGAAAACAGCGCAGAGCGAAGCGGCATGACGAGTCCGTTGATCGATGTTGAGTCAGAGCATTCTAGTGGGACTTAGGGGAAATGACGCGGGCATTTGCGCCGTTACGCGGCAAGCCAGTCGACGAATGACATGTATCAATCTGTTGCCGCTGCGCACCAGATTGTCAATTCGCTGTCAGATATCACGTCAGGCAGATTATTTGGCTGATGCCCGCCCGCGTCGCTGGTGTGGCTCTTTAGCGGTCCAGGAGGCCGCCATGTATCGCCGACTTGTTCTGATTACTTCGATGAGTTTGAGTCTTGCCGCGTGCGTTCCTTATTACGACGGAGGTTCCAGCTACTACCGTTCAGACATCTATTCTTCGCCGGCGCCGGTCTACTACGGGGGCGGTTCTTATTATTCCTACCCACGCAGTTACTACTCGCAGCCCTCGCGGTATTACCCTTCGGCGCGTTATTACCAGGCGGCGCCGCGTTACTACCAACCTTCACCCCGTTATTACCAGGCCCCGTCCCGGGCCTACCGCCCAACCCCCAGCCATGGCTGGGACGGTCATCGCAACCAGGGGTGGGGCAATAACTACGGCCAGAGCAACCAGCGCTGGGAACAGGGTGGGCGGGGCGGGCGCGATCACGCTGACCGGCGCGGCGATCGACGTGGTGATCGGCATGGCGAGCACAATGGTCGTGGTGAGCGCGGCGGGCGCAACCGTTAGATCCGGCAACCGGCAAGCGGCGCATCCAGCGCCGCTTTTTTGTGCCCGGGGATTCAGTAGTCCGACAGGTCCGCCAGCGGGTGCCGGCCTTCCCAGGCCTTGTGAAAGTGCGCATCGACCACCGCCTGGGGGATCGTATTGACGTCCGGCCAGTGCCAGCGAGGTTTGTGGTCCTTGTCGATCAGGCGCGCCCTGACACCCTCGCTGAACTCCGGATGGCGGCAGCAATTGAGGCTCAGGGTGTATTCCATCTGGAACACTGCGGCCAATGACAGGTGGCGGGCGCGCTGAATCTGCTCCCAGACCAGATGGGCGGTCAACGGGCAGCCGTCGTGCAGGTTTTTCGCGGCGCGGGCCAGCAGCAGGTCAGGGTGATCACGCAATAGGCTGATGGCGCGCCAGGCACAGCGCACATCGCTGACGTCCAGCAGCTCGTCGATCTGCTGGCGGCGCGGCAACCATTGCGCCTCGGGCATTTGCTCGATGGCTTCTTGCTGCAGGGCTTTGAACAGGCTGTTGAGTTGCATCGCGGTCTGCTCCTGCCAATTGAGTTGCAGCAGGCCTTCGATCAATTGCTCCTGCTGCTCATCGAGCAGGAAGCGGTCAGCCAGATCCAGGTCGAGGGCATCACGGGCGTTTATCTGGGCGCCGGTCAAACCGAGGAACAGCCCCAGCTTGCCGGGCAGGCGCGAGAGGAACCAACTGGCGCCGACATCCGGGTACAGGCCGATACTGATCTCGGGCATGGCCAGGCGGCTGCTGGGGGTGACGATGCGGGTGCTCGCGCCCTGCAACAAGCCCATGCCACCGCCGAGCACATAACCATGGCCCCAGCAGATCAGCGGCTTGGGGTAGGTGTGCAGGCGGAAATCCAGGCGGTATTCCGCAGCGAAAAATTGCGCGGCCAGCGGCGGTACTTCGCCGGGTTGGGTGCGACAGGCCTGGGCCAGGCTGCGCACTTCGCCGCCGGCGCAAAATGCCTTGGTGCCGTTGCCGCGCAGCAGGACGCAGACCACCTGCGGTTCTTTGGCCCAGCTGTCCAATTGCTCGGTCAGGGCGCGGATCATCGGCAGGGACAGGGCATTGAGGGTGCTTTCGGCATCCAGGCTGGCGATGCCGATGCGTGCGCCATCTGTGCCGGTGAGTTCTTCGAAGTGCAGATTCATCGTGACCTCGATTGCGGATTCAAGGGTTCATTATGAGCGTTGTGCAGGAAAGTGCCGGATCTGCGTCAGATCAATTGACAAGCGTGACGGGCTTTCCTAGGGTTCGCCCCATTGTTTTTGCCGGATGTAACCATGACTGCTGACGACCGTATCAAACTCGAACCGAGCTGGAAGGAGGCACTGCGTGCCGAATTCGACCAGCCCTACATGGCAGAGTTGCGCAACTTCCTGCAACAGGAACGTGCGGCAGGCAAGGAGATCTATCCACCCGGCCCGATGATTTTCAACGCGCTCAACTCCACGCCGTTGGACAAGGTCAAGGTGGTGATCCTCGGCCAGGACCCCTACCACGGGCCAGGCCAGGCCCATGGCCTGTGTTTCTCGGTGCAGCCGGGCGTGCCGGCGCCGCCGTCGCTGGTCAACATCTATAAGGAATTGAAACGCGACCTGAACATCGACATCCCCAGTCACGGCTGCCTGCAAAGCTGGGCCGACCAGGGCGTGCTGATGATCAACACCACCATGACCGTAGAGCGGGCCAATGCCAACGCCCATGCGGGCAAAGGCTGGCAGTTCTTTACTGACCGGATAATCGAAGTGGTGAGCGAGCATCAGCCCCACCTGGTGTTTCTGCTGTGGGGCGCCCATGCGCAGAGCAAACAGAAACTGATCGACGCCACCAAGCACCTGGTGTTGACCTCGGTGCACCCCTCGCCACTGTCTGCCTATCGCGGCTTCCTCGGCTGTGGGCACTTCAGTCGTACCAACAAGTACCTTGAGCAGAATGGCGAGACGCCGATCGAATGGCGATTGCCGCCAGTCTGACGCCATAACCCCGCGCGCCCGATCGGGCGCGACACGGTCTACTGCTCTGAATCCGGCTGCCGGTCCCAGTGCCGGAACAACGGTTCGGCCAGAAACAGCACGAACAGCAAGCGCATCACCTGCATCGCGGTCACCAGTGGCACCGACAGTTGCAGGGTTTCGGCGGTCAGGCTCATTTCAGCGATGCCGCCGGGCATCATGCCCAGGGTCAATGAGCGCAGGTCCAACTGGGTCAGGGCGCTCAGGCACAACGCGGCCAGGGTGGCGATCAGCATGGTCAGTGCCGTGCCGATCAGGGTGCGGCCCATGAAGGAGGGCGCGCGGCGGAAGAACTGCCGGTTGAAGTGACAGCCCAGGCCACTGCCGATCAGCCATTGACCGACCTGGCTGCCGCCATCGGGCAGGCCGATGTGCAGGTCCAGGCTGATACTCACGGCGGCACTCACCAGCAAGGGACCGAACAGCCACGGATTGGGTTGGCGCAAGCGCTGCCAGAGCCAGGCACACAGCGCGCCCGCCGGGAACAGCAGGGCCAGCCAGCGCCAGTCGACGCTGGTCGGATGCAAGGCCGGCACGCCTTCGCCCAGCAGGTACTTGAAGGCGGCTGGCACACACAGCACCACCACCAGCACCCGCAGGCTTTGCCCGGCCGCCACTCGGCTCAGTACGGCGCCGTTGCGAGCGCCGAGGTTGACCATTTCACCGGACCCGCCCGGCATGCTGGAGAAAAATGCGGTGGCGCGATCCTCGCCGGTGCGCCGCAGCAGCCAGACCCCGACCACGGCCGAAAGACTGGTCACCAGCGCGCCGAAGAAGATCAGCCCGAAATGACTCATGACCTGCTCCATCACCACGGGAGTAAAGTGCAGGCCAATGCCGATGCCGACGATCCACTGGCCGCACTTGCGTCCGCCCGGGATCTCGGCCAATTGCCAGGGGGTCAGGCAGCGTACCAGGATGATCGCCAGCAACGAGCCGACCATCCACGGCAGCGGCCAGCCGATCTGACTGGCGAGGTAACCGCCCAGCAGACCGACCAGCGGTGTTCCCCACCAGGTTTTCCAGGACCGGCGATCAGACATCGGCAATTGCGCGACGGGCCACGGCGCGCTTGCGCCAGATGCGCAGGATCGGCACCAGCAGCATCAGCACGATCAGCGCCCACACGGTGTTGGTGATCCCGCTCGACCAGAGGATCTCCAGCGAACCGTTGGAAATCGACAGCGCACGACGCAGGTTCTGCTCCATCAGGCCGCCGAGGATGAAGCCCAGCAGGACGGGCGACAACGGGAAGTCCAACTTGCGCAGGATATAGCCGAAGATGCCGATGCCGATCATCAGGAACAGGTCGAAGGTGGTGGCGTGCACCGCGTAGACACCGATCGCGGTAATGATCGCGATCATGGGCACCAGCGCCCAGTTCGGCACGGCGAGGATGCGGGTGAAGATGCGGATCATCGGGATGTTGAGGATCACCAGCATGACGTTGGCGATGAACAGCGAGGCAATCAGGCCCCAGACGATGTCAGGCTGCTGCTGGAACAACAGCGGGCCTGGGGTGATGTTGTACAGCGACAGGGCGCCGATCATCACCGCCGTGGTGCCCGAGCCCGGGACCCCGAGGGTCAGCATCGGTACCAGGGCGCCACAGGCTTCGGCGCCAATCGCGGTTTCCGGTGCCGCCAGGCCGCGCTTGTCGCCCTGGCCGAACTTGCCGCCAGGACCGGCGATCTTTTTCTCGGTCATGTAGGCCAC
The DNA here is from genome assembly GCF_900187635.1 of Pseudomonas sp. Irchel 3H3. Classification (NCBI taxonomy): domain Bacteria; kingdom Pseudomonadati; phylum Pseudomonadota; class Gammaproteobacteria; order Pseudomonadales; family Pseudomonadaceae; genus Pseudomonas; species Pseudomonas sp. Irchel 3H3. The sequence continues at coordinate 269,192 of NZ_FYEC01000005.1, forward strand.
GGCGCTGGCGAGGGTTGCACCGGCACCCGGCAATACCCCCATGATGAAACCCAGTACGCCACAGCGGATGTTCACCCAGAACACCGAGGCGGCTTCCTTGAAGTTGAACATCATGCGCCCGGTGGCCTTGAACGCTTCCTGGCCCCGGTGGGTTTTCTCCAGCAACAGCAGGATCTCGCTGATGGAGAACAGGCCCAGCACCAGCACCACGAATTGAATGCCGTCGGTGAGGTGGATGTTGTCCCCGGTGAAGCGGTACACGCCGCTGTTGGCGTCGATGCCGACCGTGGACAGGAACAGGCCGATCAGGGCCGCGATAAAGGTTTTCAGCGGCCGGTCGCCGGCCATGCCGCCCAGGCAGACAATCGCGAATACCATCAGTACGAAATATTCCGCTGGGCCGAAGGCGATTGCCCACTTGGCCAGTATCGGCGCAAACACCACCATGCCGCAGGTCGCAATGAACGCGCCGATGAACGAGCTCCAGGCCGACAACGACAAGGCCACCCCGGCCATGCCCTGGCGGGCCATCGGGTAGCCGTCGAGGGTGGTCATGACGGTTGAGGCTTCGCCGGGAATGTTCAGCAGGATCGAGCTGATCCGCCCGCCGTACTCGCATCCCAGGTATACCGCCGCCAACAGAATCAGCGCCGACTCCGGTGGCAGGCCCAGGGCGAAGGCGATGGGAATCAACAGGGCCACGCCGTTGATCGGACCCAGCCCCGGCAGCAGGCCGACGACGGTCCCGATCAAGGTTCCGCTCAACGCCGTGACCAGGTTGTAGGGCGTCAGGGCAACCCCAAAACCATGGCTCAAATAACCAAGAGTATCCATATCAGTTCTCCAGGACGTCGAGCAGGCCCAGGGGCAGCGGCACGTCCATGACTTTGTCGAACAACAGGTACAGACCCACGCTCAGCAGGCAGATGATCAGCGTGCCGGGCAGCCAGCGTCCGCCATACAGGCGCGCCATCGGGATACCCACCAGGATGCTGCTGAGGATGAACCCCAGGGGCTCGAAGAGCCCGGCGAACACCAGCAGCAACAGCACGCAGCGGCCGATCTTGCTCAGGGTCTCGCGGTCCAGTGGCGGGTCTTCTTCGCTGTGCTTGATCGGTGAGGGCCGGTACACCATGTAGATCAGCCCCAGCGCCATCAGCCCCAGCATCAGCAGGGGGAAGGCGCGTGGTCCGATTGGTTCGTAGGAAAAGGCCGCCTGGTAAGGCCAGGCCATAAGGATCAGGCACAGGCAGGCCAGCAACAGCACCGAAGCAAAAATGCGTTGTAACAGCATGACAAACTCCTGGGCCACGCCCCGATTGGTGCCAGGGCGGTGGCCGTGAGAACGAGGCGATTACTGGATCAGGCCGAACTCTTTGGCCAGCAGCTTGTAGTCCGCGACCTGTTTCTTCACGTAGGTGTCCAGCTCGACCCCGGTCATGGCGAACGGGAACAGTTCACGCTGGTCACGCAGCTTGGCGAACTCTTCGGAAGCCAGCAGTTTGTCGAAGGCGTTTTTCCACCAGGCGTATTCGGCATCGCTGACCTTTGGCCCAAGGTAGAAGCCGCGCACCACCGGCCAGACGATGTCGTAGCCTTGCTCCTTGGCGGTAGGGATATCCTTCATTTCCGGCTCGTCCAGGCGCTCGTTGGCGAACACGGCGAGCAGGCGCATGTCACCGCTCTGGATGTGCGGCATGGAGTCGGAGATGTCGGTACTGCCGACCTGGATGTGACCACCGAGCAGGGCAGTGGCAATTTCGCCACCGCCTTCGAGTGCCACGTACCGCAGGTCACGAGGGTTGATCCCGGCAGCCTTGGCGATCAGGGCGGTTTGCATCCAATCCTGGCTGCCCACCGTGCCGCCGGAACCTATTACCACTTTGCTCGGGTCTTTCTTCAGCGCCTGCACCAGGTCGTCGAGGTTCTTGTAGGGCGAATCGTTTTTCACGGCGATGGCGCCATAGCTGGTGCCGACTGCCGCCAACCAACGCACGGCGTTTTCATCAAAACGGCCGAACTTGCCCTGGGCCAGGTTCAATAACGAACCGCTGGACCAGGCCACCAGGGTCCCGGCATCGGCGGGGCGCTGGGCGACCACCGCGTTGTACGCCACGGCGCCGACACCGCCGGGCATGTAGGTCACGCGCATCGGCTTGGACAGCAGTTTTTCGTTGACCAGCGCGCTCTGCACCAGCTTGCAGGTCAGGTCGAAACCACCGCCGGGCGACGCCGGGGCAATGCATTCCGGACGCTTGGGCTCAGTGCTGTCGGCGGCGAGCAGGGGGGCGGTGACCAGTAGGCAACTGGCGGCGAGAGCAAGGTTACGCAGCGAAAAATTCATCGGTCGTCTCCACAGGAGTTGTTATTGGAGTGGCACGGTTGCGGCTTGAGTCCATTACCAGAGGGCAACGCTGTAGCTCACCAGCACCCGCACTTCATCAGCGTCGCGGGCCGAATAGTTCGAACGATAGGTGGCATTGCGCAGGCGCAGGGCGACGTCCTTGAGGGCGCCGCTTTGCACCACGTACTTGATCTCGGTGTTGCGTTCCCATTCCTTGCCGGTCTCGCCATTGTTGAGCTTGATGTTGTCACCGCTCAGGTAACGGCTCATGAAACTCAGGCCGGGCACGCCCAGCTTGGCGAAGTCGTAATCGTAACGGGCCTGCCAGGAGCGTTCTTCGGCGCCGGCGAAGTCGTTGATCTGCACGAAGTTGACCAGGTAGGGATCGGAGCCGTCGACATAGGGGAAGGCGCTGTCGCCCGACATGTGCTGGTAACCGGCGCTGAATTTATGCCCGCTCAAGGCGTAGCTCAACAGGCCGTTGAGGGAGTTGTTGTCGATCTTGCCGCCGCGGGCCTGGCCGGAATCGTCGCTGACTGCCAGGCGCAGGTCGGCGGCGAACGTCCCCGGACCTGCCGGCTGTGATGCCAGCAAACCGAGGAAGTGCTGGTTGTAGACCTCACCCAATTGAGCGAAGTGGTAGCTGGCGGTGATCTTGTCGGTGAACTTGTAGTCCAGGCCGCCGAAATCGAAATGGCTGCCAGCGACGGTGCCGGCGAAACGGCTGTTCTTGTTGTTCAGGGCGACGTCTTCGAAGTTGGTGCTGTCGCGGTCCTTGGCTTTGTCCAGGCGCCCGCCGGTGAAGGTCAGGTTCTTGATCTCCTTGGAAGTCAGCAGGCCGCCTTCGAAGGTCTGGGGCAGGATGCGTCCGTCGTTGGCCTTGAGGATCGGCAACTCGGGAATCAGGCTGCCGATCTTCAGCTCGGTGGCGGAGATCTTCACCTTGCCGGTGAGGCCTAGCTTGGAATATTCGTCGGCCGCGCGCCCGTCGTCATGGGTCGGCAACAGGCCAGTACCGGTACGGTCGGGGCTGGAGTCGAGCTTGATCCCGAGCATCCCCAGCGCGTCGACCCCGAACCCTACGGTGCCGTCGGTGTAACCCGACTCGAGGTTGAGCATGAAGCCCTGGGCCCACTCGTCACGCTTGGATTGCTGGGCGCTGGTGCCACTGCGAAAGTCGCGGTTGAAGTACATGTTGCGGGTTTCCAGGGTCGCGCTGCTGTCTTCGAAGAAGGCGGCATGACTGGCAGGCGTAAAGCCGGCTAGGGCGGCGGCACTGGCAAGGGCGGTGGTACCAAGGCGGGAAAAACGAACAGGCAGGTAAGCCTGGGGCTGCGTAGACAGCATCGTGAAGCACTCCATTTATTGTTCTTATTGGGGCGAAAACGCATCGGGGCGTTTTTCGTTCACTACTCTCAAGGACACGGCAGTCGAAACTGTCCGTGGCTGGACTCTAACGGGCCAACCTTTCGCTAACCTTTCAGAATACTTTCACCGGTTACGGGCTTCACAGCGGCGGATGCGGCTGTAAACTCCGCGCCGAAGAATGGCGTCGACCATCCCCACCTGAGGTAAAGATCCATGCGCGTGCTTCTCGTCGAAGACCATCTGCAGCTGGCCGAAAGTGTCGCCCAGGCGCTCAAGAGCACAGGGCTGACCGTGGATGTGCTGCACGATGGGGTGGCGGCCGACCTGGCCTTGAGCAGCGAGGACTACGCGGTGGCGATCCTCGATGTGGGCCTGCCGCGCATGGACGGTTTTGAAGTACTGGCGCGCTTGCGCAGCCGTGGCAAAAACCTCCCGGTGCTGATGCTGACCGCCCGCAGCGACGTCAAGGATCGGGTCCATGGGCTCAACCTCGGTGCCGACGACTACCTGGCCAAACCCTTCGAATTGACCGAGCTTGAAGCGCGGGTCAAGGCTCTGCTGCGCCGCAGCGTGTTGGGTGGCGAACGCCAGCAGCGTTGCGGGGGGCTGGTGTATGACCTCGACACCCGGCGCTTCAGCCTCGGTGACGAACTGCTGACCCTGACCTCCCGCGAGCAGGCCGTGCTCGAGGCGCTGATTGCCCGTCCTGGGCGGGTGATGAGCAAGGAGCAATTGGCCTCCCAAGTGTTCGGTCTCGACGAGGAGGCCAGCCCCGACGCCATCGAAATCTACGTGCACCGCCTGCGCAAGAAACTCGACGGGCACTCAGTGGCCATCGTCACGTTCAGGGGGTTGGGCTACCTGTTGGAAAGCCGTGATGCATAAGCCCAGGAGTCTGCGCTGGGGGTTGCTGGGCAACCTCGCGCTGTTGCTGGTGGTGCTGATGATCGCCAGCGGCCTGAGCGCCTACTGGAATGGCCGGGAAGCGGCCGACACCGCCTATGACCGGACCTTGCTGGCTTCGGCGCGGACCATCGCCGCCGGCCTGTCCCAGCGTGACGGCAGCCTCAGTGCCGATGTGCCGTACGTGGCGCTGGACACCTTCGCCTACGACAGTGCCGGGCGCATCTATTACCAGGTCAACGACATCCACCAGAAGCTGATTTCCGGTTACGAAAACCTCCCGGGCCCGCCGCCCGGCACCCCGCGCACCGACGACTATCCGGCGCTGGCACGCTTCTACAACGCCACTTACCTGGGCCAGAACGTGCGGGTCGTCAGCCTGCTCAAGGCAGTGAGCGAACCGAACATGAACGGCATGGCGGAAATCCGCGTGGCGGAAACCGACGAGGCGCGAGTGAGCATGGCCCGCAGCCTGATGGCCGATACCTTGCTGCGCCTGGGCATGCTCGCCGGAGGCGCCTTGCTCCTGGTGTGGTTTGCCGTGAGTGCCGCGTTGCGTCCGCTGGAGCGCTTGCGCACCGCGGTGGAAGAGCGCCAACCGGATGACTTGCGGCCGCTGCCGTTGGTCCAGGTACAGCGTGAATTGTGGCCTTTGGTGCGGGCCCTCAACCATTTCACTGAGCGCTTGCGCGGACAGTTCGAGCGCCAGGCGCAATTCATTGCCGACGCGGCCCATGAGTTGCGCACTCCACTGGCGGCGCTCAAGGCGCGCCTTGAACTGGGCTTGCGCGCCACTGAGCCGCAGACCTGGCGCAGCACCCTGGAAAGCGCCGCCCAAGGCACCGATCGCCTGACGCACCTGGCCAATCAACTGCTGTCGCTGGCCCGGGTCGAGAATGGCGCGCGGGCGATTGCCGAGGGCGGGGCGCAGTTGCTCGACCTGAGCCAACTGGCGCGCGAACTCGGCATGGCCATGGCACCTCTGGCCCATGCCCGGGGGGTTGCCCTGGCGTTGGAAGCTGACGAACCGGTGTGGTTGCGCGGTGAGCCGACACTGCTCAACGAGCTGCTGAGCAACCTGGTGGACAACGCCCTGGCCCACACGCCAGCAGGTGGCAACGTGATCTTGCGCGTCAGCGCGCCGGCAGTGCTGGAGGTTGAAGATGACGGGCCGGGGATTCCGCTGGAGGAGCGTGACCGGGTGTTCGAACGCTTCTACCGCCGCAACCAGCAAGTCGCAGGGTCTGGCCTGGGGTTGGCGATTGTCGGGGAAATCTGCCGCGCACACCTCGCCCACATCACCCTGCACGACGGTGCACAGGCGGGGCTGAAGGTTCGGGTCAGTTTTATCGCGGGCTAAAAACAACTAAGCCCGGCCGAGGCCGGGCTGTGAGCAGAGATTCAGCACTTAGCTGAGGTTGGCCGAGCCGGTGCGATCGAAGCCATCAGCGGCGAGGGTAGCGGACCCGGTGCGATCGAAGCCATCAGCGGCGAGGGTGGCGGAACCGGTGCGATCGAAGCCATCAGCGGCGAGGGTAGCGGACCCGGTGCGATCAAAACCATCAGCGGCAATTGTGCGGTCATAACCGTCGGCGGCGAAGGTGTTGGCGGCCAGGACGGAGAGGGTCAGGGCGAGGATCAGTTGGGTTTTCATGGTGGTGACTCCGAGGTGTTGAGGATGTTGTGTGGGGTTGAAGCTGATACTACTCGGATGAATTTGATTAAAAAGCGCAAATAAATGCTCAAATAAATCGAATTATTAGATGTGACTGCCTTCGGGCCTATTCAAGCAATACAGGCGGTAGAGGGTGGGGCCGCAGGCTCCAGATCTGGTACGGCGGGCGTTTTTGCCGCAAGAACGATTTCCTGCGGCCGATATTCGAAAGCACTTTTAAGTGCGGGGTGGATCAGCCGTTAGAGCAACCATTGCCCATGACGCTGTAACGCAGGATATGCCGTTGACCGCTCGAGTCTTCATATTCCATGCGCGCTGGCACAACTTCGCAAACACTGGGTATTTCGCTCATGGAGATAACTTTGGCGATATCCAGGTGGGTGGAGTAAGTGTATTCCTCTACCGCTACTGTATTGCCTGCAACATCAGTCGGGACCTCGTCTGCCATGGCGGTAACGCACAGACTGCTGAGGGCCAGAACCAATAAAGCTTTCATTTGAAATTTACCTTTCTGAGGTCGAGAGGGGTCACGCAGCCTTTGTGGGGCTGCGTATACATCTGGATTTAATTACTGTGAATTAACTGCCTTCGTGGGGGCTGCAACTGGGTTAATCACATTGCCGAGTTGGCGAGGCGGATTTTAGGCGTGGGGCGCGGATTCATATAGCCGCGCTTTTGATAAACACTGTTGACAGATCTTGTAACAATCCCCGAAACATCGGCTACCTGGGACGTCCGTACGGCTATGCGCCGGGAAATCTGGACGATTTGTAGGGGCTTGTTACTACCATCGTCGAATGGTTCTATAGGCCCGCCTCGGGCTACAACGGGGTCATACAAAAACAACTATTTCACCGAGGTAAAGAAAGATGAGTGCGGCTTCTCTGTATCCCGTTCGTCCCGAGGCTCTGGCCAATACCCTGACTGACGAGGCGACCTACAAGGCCATGTACCAGCAGTCGGTTGTCAACCCGGACGGCTTCTGGCGCGAAC